>NZ_QTPW01000119.1:0-216 GCF_003857965.1 Burkholderia sp. Bp9031 | reverse complement strand
GGCGTGAAGGTGCCGGACGTGAAGACGCTGGTCGAGAAGCTGAAGACCGAAGCCAAGGTGCTGTAAGAGGGAGCGCAAAGAAATGACGATTCTGGTGATTGCAGAGTGCGACGCCCCGAAGGAAGCCCCCTTGGGGGGCAACGCGTCGATCAAGGCCGCGACGCTGAACACGGTGGCAGCGGCGGCGAAGATTGGCGGTGACATCCACGTGCTGGT
>NZ_QTPW01000118.1:0-222 GCF_003857965.1 Burkholderia sp. Bp9031 | reverse complement strand
CCCCGATAGCTCAGTCGGTAGAGCGCCGGACTGTTAATCCGTAGGTCCCTGGTTCGAGCCCAGGTCGGGGAGCCAAAAAAGCAAAGGCCCGTTGAAAGTGGACGGGTTTTTTGTTGGCAACCGAACAAGCAGATGTACCGATTTATTCCCCGATAGCTCAGTCGGTAGAGCGCCGGACTGTTAATCCGTAGGTCCCTGGTTCGAGCCCAGGTCGGGGAGCCA
>NZ_QTPW01000117.1:0-229 GCF_003857965.1 Burkholderia sp. Bp9031 | reverse complement strand
CAGGTTGCGATGCGACAGCATCACGCCTTTCGGCGCACCCGTCGTGCCGGTCGTGTAGATCACCGACGACCAATTATCATAAAAAAAAAAAACCACCGGTTCGTCGGGCGCGCTCGTGTCGACGCGGTACGACCATGCGCCGATGTCGACCGGCCGCGCGTCGGCGGGCGTCGCGTCGTAGCGCGCCGCGTGCGCACGCCCGTCGGGCGACGCTTCCGTCGCGAATGCG
>NZ_QTPW01000116.1:0-236 GCF_003857965.1 Burkholderia sp. Bp9031 | reverse complement strand
CAGCATATCGACGAGGAACACATTCACACGCTGTCCGTGACCAGCCGCCTGACGCCCGGACGCGTGACCGTGACGGACTACGACTACACACGCCCGCGCGCCGATCTGGCGACCACGGCGGAAAACCCTCGCCTGACCGCAAGCGCAGACGGCGAGCTATACGGTTGGGGGGATTACAGTCAGCCGCTCGCGGGCGCGCAAGGGCTGACAGGTCAACCGAACGATACTGAGCGGGA
>NZ_QTPW01000115.1:0-263 GCF_003857965.1 Burkholderia sp. Bp9031 | reverse complement strand
ACTTACTTCTTCCAGATTGTTAAAGAACGACAGCCGATACATACTACGTATCCTCTGACTGGCTCAATCGCCAATGAGAAAAACTCGAACCAAACTTCGTTCGAATGTTTGTCATTGATGATTATCGAAAGCGGCCGGCATTATAACCGATTAAACCGCTAACAGACAGTCTTTCTGTCTTTATCAACAGCCGATAAGCGTGAGCGCTCAATTTTGCGAGAAGCTCTGGAAAGGAGGTGATCCAGCCGCACCTTCCGATACGG
>NZ_QTPW01000114.1:0-312 GCF_003857965.1 Burkholderia sp. Bp9031 | reverse complement strand
CCGGCCGGACAGGAAATCTGGACGGACCAATACGGCCGGGTCAAGGTGCAATTCGCATGGGACCGGCAGGGCCGGCACGACGAGCATTCGGGTATCTGGCTGCGCGTGCTATCGCCGTGGCAAGGCGTGGATATGGGCGCGACGTTCATCCCGCGCATCGGTCATGAAGTCGCGGTGTCGCACTACCATGGCGACCCGGATTTGCCGGTGGTTATCGGCAGTGCGGTCAACGCGCTCCGCCAGCCTGCGTTGGACCTGCCGCACAATCAGGCGCTGTCGGTGCTGCGCGGCAAGGAACTCCACGGCACTGCA
>NZ_QTPW01000113.1:0-312 GCF_003857965.1 Burkholderia sp. Bp9031 | reverse complement strand
CATGTGGCCGACGAAATCCTTCAGCGTGAACTTGGAGGTCGCGAGGTTCGCCGAGGCGCCGATGTCCGGCAGCGGCAGGCCGAGGTTCTCGCCGGGCCGCAGCAGGTTCGCCATGAACAGCCCGAGCAGCAGCGAGATCAACGACGCGGTGATGAACCAGCCGAGCGCCTTCACGAACACGCGCCCCACCGACGACGCGTCGCCCATGTGCGCGATGCCGACGACGAGCGTCGAGAACACCAGCGGCCCGATCACCATCTTGATCAGCCGCAGGAACACGTCGGACACGAGGGAGATGTAGCCGGCAATTTC
>NZ_QTPW01000112.1:0-317 GCF_003857965.1 Burkholderia sp. Bp9031 | reverse complement strand
GCTGCATCGTATTGCCACTGCTTCGCAAGCAACTCGCCGCCCGCCTTGCCTCGCTGCGCAGCGTGCCGCGCACGACGACCCACCGCGTCATACCCGAAATGGCTCGTCAGCTTGCCCTGCGTCCGTAGCACCTCGCGATGCAGATCATCCCGTTCGATGTCTGCAACTGCGGCACCATCGAAACGAATCTGGTGCACGTGCCCCGAACCGTAATGCAGCCAATCGATCGTGCGCTCGCCGGAAATCGTCGTGCTGACGCGATTCCCAAGCTCGTCGTAGGTATGTGCGAGCCAGCCAGTCGGCGTGTACTCCTCGAC
>NZ_QTPW01000111.1:0-326 GCF_003857965.1 Burkholderia sp. Bp9031 | reverse complement strand
TGGCCTCGCGCGGCGACAACCCGTTGAGTGCCGCGTCGATCGCCGCGCGCATGTTCGCGTGAATCGCCGCCTCAGCCAGTGAACTCGCCGAGACGTCCTCGATCATGTCGCCGAGCGTTGCATCGGCATCGTCACCCACCGGGGTTTCGAGCGAGACAGGTTGCTTGGCGATCTTGAGGATACTGAGCACTTTCTCCTCGGACATCTCCATGCGCTTTGCCAGCACTGCTGGGATGCGCTTCCTGCCCTGTCTGTTGCAAGATTTCGCGCGATATCCGGTTCAGCTTGTTGATCGTCTCGATCATGTGGACCGGCACGCGAATGGT
>NZ_QTPW01000110.1:0-329 GCF_003857965.1 Burkholderia sp. Bp9031 | reverse complement strand
TCGATCGAATATTCGACCGTGGCGCCGGTTTCGACACCGGTGAGATTCAACGTGCCGACATTGGTGATGTGGTCGGTCGCGTTGCTACCGGAGTCGGTCGTGAGCGCGACACCGGGAGCAGCGGCCGACGTATCGAGTGTGAAACTGATCGACGTAGCCGATGACGTATTGCCTGCGACATCGACCTGCCGAACCTGCACGTCGTTCACGCCTTCAACGGCGTTGAATCTGGTGTTCCAGGTATGACCGCCGTCGATCGAATATTCGACCGTGGCGCCGGTTTCGACACCGGTGAGATTCAACGTGCCGACATTGGTGATGTGGTCGGT
>NZ_QTPW01000109.1:0-336 GCF_003857965.1 Burkholderia sp. Bp9031 | reverse complement strand
ACGTCGACGAGCCGCTCGTTCAGCGATTTCGCGGAGAAGCCGCCGAACACGACCGAGTGCGTCGCGCCGATGCGCGCGCAGGCCTGCATCGCGACGATGCCCTCGATCGACATCGGGATATAGATGACGACGCGGTCGCCCTTGCCGATCCCGCGTTTCTTCAGCGCATTCGCGAAGCGCGACACGCGAGCGAGGAGATCGGCATAGGTGACGCGCGTGACGGTGCCGTCGTCGGCCTCGAAGATCACCGCGACGCGCGCGCCGTTGCCGGCTTCGACGTGGCGGTCGAGGCAGTTGTACGACGCGTTGAGCTCGCCGTCGTCGAACCACTTGTAG
>NZ_QTPW01000108.1:0-385 GCF_003857965.1 Burkholderia sp. Bp9031 | reverse complement strand
CCGGTTCCGTCAGCTCCGGGAAGTCATCCGCGCCGCCGGACGGTGTTCCCCGAATCGCATCGTTACGCGCCTTGATCGCACGGGTGACGTCGCTCTGGTCCGCATCACGTTGTTGTGCGTCGTGCTGTTGCGCCAAATTCGTCAGGCTTTCCTGCAGTTCGCGCGCCTGCGTCAGCCGGCCGACGGCCTCTTTGGCGTCCTTCGCGTGGCCAGGACCGCCCGGTTGACCGTCCGTCGACACGAACAAACCCTTCAACGCTCGCACCACGCCCCAATCGTCGGTGCGAAGGTCGAAGCCTTTGCCGCGTGCATCGGCACGACCCTTCTTTCGAGTGATGCGCCGAAGGTTGCCGAGACTCAGCATCGACGTGCCTGCGTCGCTGGC
>NZ_QTPW01000107.1:0-395 GCF_003857965.1 Burkholderia sp. Bp9031 | reverse complement strand
TCGACACCGGTGAGATTCAACGTGCCGACATTGGTGATGTGGTCGGTCGCGTTGCTACCGGAGTCGGTCGTGAGCGCAACACTGGGTGCAGCGGCCGAGGTATCGAGCGTGAAACTGAACGATGTGGCTGACGAGGTGTTGCCCGCGATATCGGTCTGCCGGACCTGTACGTCGTTCACGCCTTCAACCGCGCTGAAGCTGGTGTTCCAGGTATGACCGCCGTCGATCGAATATTCGACCGTGGCGCCGGTTTCGACACCGGTGAGATTCAACGTGCCGATATTGGTGATGTGGTCGGTGGCGTTGTTGCCGGAGTCGGTGGTCAACGCAACACCGGGTGCAGCGGCCGACGTATCGAGCGTGAAGCTGAACGACGTAGCCGACGAGGTGTTGCC
>NZ_QTPW01000106.1:0-447 GCF_003857965.1 Burkholderia sp. Bp9031 | reverse complement strand
CGTCGTGCGCGGCACGCTGCGCAGCGAGGCAAGGCGGGCGGCGAGTTGCTTGCGAAGCAGTGGCAATACGATGCAGCAGGCGACGTGATCCAGAAGCGTGATCAGCGTTATGGCACGACGAGCTATCGGTATGACCCAACGGGGCGTATCGAACAGGCGGCGGGGCCGGGATTGCCGTCGGAAGTGTTTCGCTGGGATGCGGCGGCTAACCTGGTGTCGAGCGATCACCCGGGCGGATTCGTTGAGCACAACCGGCTCAAGATGTTCGAGGACAAGCGTTTTGAGTACGACGCGTATGGGCGGCTGGTTCGCAAGCTGAGTGGGCACGGGCCTGCTAAAGAGCTGGTTCTTGAGTATGACGATTGGAACCAGTTGAAGTCGGTAGTGACGAAGGACCGGCTCGGCATCGGGACGACGCATTTCGAATACGACGCGTTTGGGCGGCGG
>NZ_QTPW01000105.1:0-527 GCF_003857965.1 Burkholderia sp. Bp9031 | reverse complement strand
GTCGACATCGCGAACGTGAAGATGTCGATGAACCCGTTCGACGAAATTGCGGTGGAAGAAGCCGTGCGCCTGAAGGAGGCTGGCGTGGCGACCGAAGTGATCGCGGTGTCGGTCGGTGTCGCGCAAGCGCAGGAAACGCTGCGTACGGCGCTGGCGATCGGCGCGGATCGCGCGATCCTCGTTGAGTCGAGCGACAGCGTCGAGCCGCTGGCTGTCGCGAAGATCCTGAAGGCGCTGGTCGACAAGGAACAGCCGCAGTTGGTGATCCTCGGCAAGCAGGCAATCGACGACGATTCGAACCAGACGGGCCAGATGTTGGCCGCATTGGCCAACCTGCCGCAAGCGACGTTCGCATCGAAGGTGACGATCGCCGACGGCCGTGCAACCGTTGCGCGCGAAGTCGACGGCGGCGCGGAAACGCTGTCGCTTCAACTGCCAGCAGTCGTCACCACCGACCTGCGCCTGAACGAGCCGCGCTATGTGACGCTGCCGAACATCATGAAGGCGAAGAAGAAGCCGCTGGAAAC
>NZ_QTPW01000104.1:0-552 GCF_003857965.1 Burkholderia sp. Bp9031 | reverse complement strand
TCGAAATGCAAATGCGGCATACCCTCATATTCGCCACGCCACCCCAACACATCCTTGCGCCGAACCTTCTTGCCCTCCCCGGAGACCGCCGGCGTCACCTCCCCCTTGTTCACCGAACCGGTCGGCATGCGCAGGAACTCGGGCATATCCTTGGCGTTCGCACTGTGCTGCTGATACTCGGCCAGCGGCAGCAGATGCATGTACAGCGAATAGAACGTCAGCGTGCGGCCTTCTCCAGTCTCGGTCGTATGCTTGAGCAACACAAATCCCGTATGGCTCACGCCGCCGTCAACCCCATGCTGACAAACGCGATAGGCAACGACCTCGCCGTCGGCAATCGCGTGCACCTTGCCCTTCGTATCGGGCTGAAGATGCACGCCGCAATGCCAGCGCCGATCAAACGCAATCGGATAGACGCCGTGGTCACATTCGAACTTGTCCACCGCATCCATCATCGGATCGGGGTTCGCACCGGTCGGGACCGCGAGACCGGCTTTGGGCAGAAACGGCGGGCTGATAATCATGATCGTTATTGTGTGTGGCTGTATTTGG
>NZ_QTPW01000103.1:0-562 GCF_003857965.1 Burkholderia sp. Bp9031 | reverse complement strand
GCATGAGGCGCGCACCCGAGGCGGTCGTCGAACTCAGCCGTGGGGCGCTGGTCGGAGAACGGTCGTTGGGTTGCTTCAGCACAATTTGGATGCGGACCTAAGAAATCTGGGGTAGCGTTTCACTTGTGTACCCGCTGATAAAGGCCGTGAGCGGAGGCTGTCATGTATAGAAGTACGGACATCAATAATTTTCGCTCGCCATCGGTGGTCGAAAGAGAACTAATCTCAGAATTGACAGCTGCAGAGTTCCCCGGTCGAGCCGAAGTGATCAAACAGCTTCAGCAGTGTGTCGTGCGAGTGATCGATGAGGAAGGCAGTCTTGAAGTAGGCATTCCACCGCACGCAATCGCGGCACCAGTGTTACATCGAGTTCCAACCGAGCTATATGGCCCTGATGTCGATGGAGTTCAAATCAGCGTGCTCCTACATGTCGTTGATGGAGTTTGCCGCGAAATCGAAATTTACAAGGTAGACGGCACTGATATCCAACGAATGCCTGCTATCTGGCAGCGATTCGTCCCTGGGCCGGACGATGCGGACTCAAGTTAAGCGGCACATTGAA
>NZ_QTPW01000102.1:0-566 GCF_003857965.1 Burkholderia sp. Bp9031 | reverse complement strand
TTGTCTGCCGCCCAGTTGACCTGCATCCACGTCGCGCGCGCATTTGCCGCCAGAGTCTGGGACGGCGACAGGATGCGGCCAAAGCGCAGCAGCTCGTAGCCATCGCTTGGACAAGGCGGATAAAGCGCCGTCGCACGCTTGTACAGATCGTATTCGTAGTCCTTTTCCTCGACGGGTTGCGGCGTGAGCAGCGTGCGAGTGCCGTCTTGCGCCAGACTCCAGACATTGGTGTATTTCGAGCCAACGCTGAAGTAGGTCTCAACGAGCAACGGCAGGGAGTTTGAGCCCTCTTGACCGGGCTTGAATTCAATCCCATGCAACTTGTTGCGGGCATCGGCCTTCTCAGGCAAACGGCGAAACCTGCTGCCTGCCGGAATGACGAAATACGCATGCCCCCACCAGTCCGTTCCGGTTGGCGGGTTGGGCGTGCCGTTACCCAGCTGCGTACGCCCGAAATACGCGTCGAAATCCTTCGGCAACATGAAGATCTCGAAATGCAAATGCGGCATACCCTCATATTCGCCACGCCACCCCAACACATCCTTGCGCCGAACCTTCTTGCCCTC
>NZ_QTPW01000101.1:0-575 GCF_003857965.1 Burkholderia sp. Bp9031 | reverse complement strand
GTGTCGATCCAGCTCGAAGGCAAAGGGCGGTTCATTTCGGGGCTGGCCGGCGCCGCCGGACTTGGCAACATCGGCGCGGGCACGCGCGAGATCAGCGGGCTGGTCGAAGCGGCCCGGATCGCCGGTCAGGATCGCGACTCGATTCTGTACGAACTGGAACTACGCCCGTGGCTCCATCGCGCAACGCTGACGCAGGATTGCCGCCTGTTTCAGGACATGACCGTCGTTGAAATCACCGACGCGGTGCTTGCGAAATATCCCTATCCCGTCGATCAGCGCTTGGGCGCATTCCGGGGCGTCTATCCGACACGCGATGTGCAGCGACAGGCGTTTGAATCGGACTGGGCATTTCTGCAACGCCTCTGGGAAGAATGGGGAATCTGGTGGTGGTTCGAGCACGACGGCGGCCATCATCGTCTGGTTCTGTGCGACACGATGGGTGGCCATCATCCGCACGGCGCGGCCTACGAGACGCTGCGTTATCTGCCGCCCGATGGTCAGCATATCGACGAGGAACACATTCACACGCTGTCCGTGACCAGCCGCCTGACGCCCGGACGCGTGACCGTGACGGA
>NZ_QTPW01000100.1:0-587 GCF_003857965.1 Burkholderia sp. Bp9031 | reverse complement strand
TCGGGCAAGTCGACGCTGATCAAGACCGTCAACGGCCTCGAGCCGTTCCAGCAGGGCGAGATCCTCGTGAACAACCAGTCGGTCGGCGACAGGAAGACGAACCTGTCGAAGCTGCGCTCGAAGGTCGGGATGGTGTTCCAGCATTTCGAGCTGTTCCCGCACCTGTCGATCACCGAGAACCTCACGCTCGCGCAGGTCAAGGTGCTCGGCCGCGGCAAGGACGAGGCGAACGAGAAGGGCATGAAGCTGCTCGATCGCGTCGGCCTGAAGGCGCATGCGCACAAGTTTCCGGGTCAGTTGTCGGGCGGCCAGCAGCAGCGGGTGGCGATCGCGCGCGCGCTATCGATGGACCCGATCGCGATGCTGTTCGACGAACCGACGTCGGCGCTCGATCCGGAAATGATCAACGAAGTGCTCGACGTGATGGTCGAACTCGCGCAGGAAGGGATGACGATGATGGTCGTCACGCACGAAATGGGCTTCGCGAAGAAGGTGGCCCATCGCGTGATCTTCATGGACAAGGGCGCGATCGTCGAGGACGACCGCAAGGACGATTTCTTCTCGAATCCGAAGTCGGATCGCGCGAA
>NZ_QTPW01000099.1:0-601 GCF_003857965.1 Burkholderia sp. Bp9031 | reverse complement strand
TGTTCTCGATGTTCTTCGGCGTGGCGCTGGCGGCGCTCGGCGAGCGCGGCAAGATCCTCGTGGCCGCGATCGACCAGCTGTCGCACGTGATGCTGAAGATCACCGGCTACGTGATGAAGCTCGCGCCGCTCGCGGTGCTGGCCGCGATGGCGTCGACCGTCGCGATCAACGGGTTGTCGATCCTGCTGAAGTTCGCGGTGTTCATGGGCGACTTCTATGTGAGCCTGTTCCTGCTGTGGAGCACGCTCGTGATCGCCGGCCTGCTGTTCCTCGGCCGTCGCGTGTTCAAGCTGCTCGTGCTGATCAAGGAAGCGTTCATGCTGTCGTTCGCGACGGCAAGCTCCGAAGCCGCGTATCCGAAAATCCTCGATGCGCTCGACCGGTTCGGCGTGCGCCGCAAGATCTCGAGCTTCGTGATGCCGATGGGTTATTCGTTCAACCTCGACGGCTCGATGATGTACTGCACGTTCGCATCGCTGTTTATCGCGCAGGCGTACAACATCCACCTGTCGCTCGGCACGCAGATCACGATGCTGCTGATCCTGATGCTGACGTCGAAGGGAATGGCCGGCGTGCCGCGCGCATCGCTCGTCGTGATCGC
>NZ_QTPW01000098.1:0-641 GCF_003857965.1 Burkholderia sp. Bp9031 | reverse complement strand
CGCGTCCTTCATCGCCTGTGATCGCCAAGGCATCCACCACATGCACTTGTTCGCTTGACCCTATAACGAGTCTGTCTTGCGACAGTTGCGACAGTCGCTACAGGTTGAGTTCTCGCGTTGTGCCGTATTCCAAAATCGAGCCGAACAATGAAGTTCGAATCATCTTGAGATACATCGATACAATCACAACCCGGATAGCTTTCACGTCCATCTCAAGACGCTTCCGCTATCCAAATTACTTACTTCTTCCAGATTGTTAAAGAACGACAGCCGATACATACTACGTATCACTCTGACTGGCTCAATCGCCAATGACAAAGATTCGACCAAGTCGAACGCTTGTCATTGAAGATTGGTGGAGGCAGACGGGATCGAACCGACGACCCCCTGCTTGCAAAGCAGGTGCTCTCCCAGCTGAGCTATGCCCCCATGAGTACAGATAACCTCAGGTACCTACCGCCAGACAATGGTGGGTCTGGTTGGATTCGAACCAACGACCCCCGCCTTATCAAGACGGTGCTCTAACCGACTGAGCTACAGACCCCTGAGTCTGTCTTTAAATTTACAGCCGATAAGCGTGAGCGCTCAATTTTGCGAGAAGCTCTGGAAAGGAGGTGATCCAGCCGCACCTTCCGATACGG
>NZ_QTPW01000097.1:0-632 GCF_003857965.1 Burkholderia sp. Bp9031 | reverse complement strand
TCCGCTTCGCTGCCGACCGCGACGAAGCGGCCCGCGGCGATCGCCACGGCTGTCGCTGTCGGGTTCGCGCGGTCGAGGGTCGTGAACCTGCCGTTGCGGAGAATCAGATCCGGTTGGGTTTCGGTTGCGGTCATGTGCATCACCTCACTTCACTTCGATCAAAAGCCGATGAGCTGCTTGAAGGCGGGGACCGCCTGCACGCCGATCAACATGCCGAGCAACCCGACCAGGGCAATCAGCGGCGGTGCGGGAGAGCGAACCTTGATTGCACTGTAGATCACGCCTATCAGCAGGCCCGCACCAAGGGAAACCAGATAAGGTTCCATACGATCAATCTCCCGAACAAGTTGGCATGCAGGCGACCGCCCCGCAAGCGCTGCGCGGGCGGCGTCCGCGGGTCGACCGCGTCACGCCGCCCGCATTGACGTATCGCCGCTGCGGCGCGCGCATGGCACGCGCCGCAGCGGCATCGATAGTCGTGACTGCCTGCGTCACTTCGCCGGCACGGGCGGGAGCGACTCGTGCGGCGTCTGCGTACGCTCGGCGGCCTTGTGAACCATCGTGTACGCATAGTCGACGCCCATCCCGTACGCGCCCGAATGCTCCTTCGCGATCGCCATCACCGCGTCATA
>NZ_QTPW01000096.1:0-675 GCF_003857965.1 Burkholderia sp. Bp9031 | reverse complement strand
CTGAACCAGGATGGCGCGAATGCGGTTGCCGACGAGATCAACAAGGCGGGCGGCAAGGCGATCGGCGTCGCGATGGACGTGACGAACGAGGAAGCCGTGAACAGTGGCATCGACAAGGTTGCCGAAACGTTCGGCTCGGTCGACATCCTCGTGTCGAACGCAGGCATCCAGATCGTCAATCCGATCGAGAACTACTCGTTCTCCGACTGGAAGAAGATGCAGGCGATCCACGTTGACGGCGCGTTCCTGACGACCAAGGCCGCGCTCAAGCACATGTACAAGGACGATCGCGGCGGCGTCGTGATCTATATGGGTTCGGTGCACTCGCACGAGGCGTCGCCGCTGAAGTCTGCCTACGTGACGGCCAAGCACGGGTTGCTGGGCCTCGCGCGCGTGCTGGCGAAAGAAGGCGCGAAGCACAACGTGCGCTCGCACGTCGTGTGTCCGGGTTTCGTGCGCACGCCGCTGGTCGACAAGCAGATTCCGGAGCAGGCGAAGGAGCTCGGGATCAGCGAAGAGGAAGTGGTGAAGAAGGTGATGCTCGGCAACACGGTCGATGGCGTGTTCACGACGGTGCAGGACGTCGCGCAGACGGTGCTGTTCCTGTCGGCGTTCCCGAGCGCCGCGCTCACGGGGCAGTCGTTCATCGTCAGCCACGGCTGGTTCATGCAGTAA
>NZ_QTPW01000095.1:0-722 GCF_003857965.1 Burkholderia sp. Bp9031 | reverse complement strand
CCGTCGACGGTCGAACTGGGCGGCAAGAGCCCGAACATCTTCTTCGCGGACGTGCTCGACCAGGACGACGCGTTCCTCGACAAGGCACTCGAAGGCCTCGCGATGTTCGCGCTGAACCAGGGCGAGGTGTGCACGTGCCCGTCGCGGATCCTGATCCAGGAATCGATCTACGACCGCTTCATCGAGAAGGCCGTCGCGCGCGTCGAGCGCATCAAGGCCGGCCACCCGCTCGACCTGCAGACGATGATCGGCGCGCAGGCGTCGCAGCAGCAGCTCGACAAGATCCTGTCGTACATCGACATCGGCCGCGACGAAGGCGCGCAATGCCTGACGGGCGGCGAGCGCACGGCACCGGCGGCCGACCTCGGCACGGGCTATTACGTGAAGCCGACGATGCTGCTCGGCAACAACAAGATGCGTGTGTTCCAGGAAGAGATCTTCGGGCCGGTCGCGTCGGTGATGACGTTCAAGGACGAGCAGGAAGCGATCGAACTCGCGAACGACACGTTCTACGGGCTCGGCGCGGGCGTGTGGACGCGCAACGGCACGCGTGCGTACCGGATGGGCCGCGAGGTCGAGGCCGGCCGCGTGTGGACCAACTGCTACCACCTGTATCCGGCGCACGCGGCGTTCGGCGGCTACAAGCAGTCGGGCATCGGTCGCGAGACGCACAAGATGGCGCTGTCGAACTATCAGCAGACGAAGTGCCTGCTGGTCAGCTA
>NZ_QTPW01000094.1:0-731 GCF_003857965.1 Burkholderia sp. Bp9031 | reverse complement strand
CGAATACTGCCCAATTAGCCGTCAATTCATGAAGCAGTCGATCGAAGAACCTCCCCCGAAGAGGGCTCCGATCGCGGTCGAGTTCCGCGCTCGCAAAACCGGTCACCCACCAGGACTCACGGGCGCAGCCCGAACACGCCGTGCCACAGAGCGCTGAAAAAGTCCCTATGCACGTGTTCGTCACTCCTTCGCGCGTCGCTCTTTGGCGCCGGTGTCGCCCTCTTCTCGCATTGCGGCATCTGCTCATCACGCTGCCCGTCCCGCGATGCGCTCGGCTGGCGCGACGCATGCAGCTCGACCACGCCGCCGGCAATGCGCTCGGCGAGTTGAACATCGCAATCACGGCCGAGCAGAACACCGAACACGACGTCGCGGTTGTGCCCTTGTTCGGCGAAGCGCATCGCCCATGCCACGAACCGCGCGTATTCCGCTTCGCGCTCCGCCTTCAAGCGCTCCTCTTCTTCGCGAAGCCGTGCGTGACGGAGCATTTCCTCTGCGAAAACGGTGTCATAGACGCGGCGCAGCTCCGGGTCCGAGAGAATCGCGTATGCCTCCTTGATCTCCTGAAATCGCGCATGCGCGTCCGCTTCGCCCCCGACGTTGCGGTCGGGATGCGCTTTCATCGCTGCCTTTCGGTAGCTGCGCTTGATTTCCTCGTTGGTGGCGTTCTCGCACACACCGAGCAATTCATACATTGTCGTCATTGTGCGTCGGGATGAAAGTCGGATCGC
>NZ_QTPW01000093.1:0-854 GCF_003857965.1 Burkholderia sp. Bp9031 | reverse complement strand
AGGCCGTAATCGGCCACGCTGAAGATCGGCGCTTCCGGATCCTTGTTGATCGCGACGATCACCTTCGAATCCTTCATGCCGGCCAGATGCTGGATCGCACCCGAGATGCCGACCGCGATGTACAGCTGCGGCGCGACGATCTTGCCGGTCTGGCCGACCTGGTAGTCGTTCGGCACGTAGCCGGCGTCGACTGCCGCGCGCGATGCGCCGAGTGCTGCCGACAGCTTGTCCGCCAGCGGCTCCAGCACCTTCGTGTAGTTCTCGCCGCTGCCCAGGCCACGGCCGCCCGACACGATGATGCTCGCCGACGTCAGCTCCGGACGGTCCAGCTTCGTCACTTCACGGCTCACGAACTGCGACTTGCCGGCGTCGGCTGCCGCTTCGATCTTCTCGACCGCTGCGCTGCCGCCTTCCGCGGCAACCGGATCGAAACCCGTCGCACGCACAGTGATCACCTTGATCGGATCGCTCGACTGCACCGTTGCGATCGCGTTACCCGCGTAGATCGGGCGCTCGAACGTGTCCGCGCTGTCAACCGCCGTGATGTCCGAGATCTGCGCGACGTCCAGCTTCGCGGCGATACGCGGCGCGATGTTCTTGCCGTAGGCGGTAGCCGGCGCGAGGATGTGCGAATAGTCCTTCGCGATGTTCAGCGTGGTCGCTTCGACGTTTTCCGCGAGGCCCACTTCGAGTTGCGGCGCGTCGGCCAGGAGTACCTTCGAGACACCTGCGATCTTCGCCGCTGCATCTGCTGCCGCTTGCGCGTTGTGGCCCGCGACCAGCACGTGGATGTCACCGCCAATCTTCGCCGCCGCTGCCACCGTGTTCAGCGTCGCGGCCTTGATCGACGCGTT
>NZ_QTPW01000092.1:0-888 GCF_003857965.1 Burkholderia sp. Bp9031 | reverse complement strand
GCCGAAGCCGCGCGTCGTCATCGCCGGCGAACCCAGGCGGATGCCGCTCGTCACGAACGGCTTTTCCGGATCGTTCGGGATCGCGTTCTTGTTCACCGTGATGTGCGCAGCACCCAGCGCCGCTTCCGCTGCCTTGCCCGTGATGTTCTTCGCGCGCAGGTCCACCAGCATCACGTGGCTTTCGGTGCGACCCGACACGATGCGCAGGCCGCGCTTGACCAGCGTTTCAGCCAGCACGCGTGCGTTCTCGACCACCTTCTGCTGATATTCCTTGAACTCCGGCGACAGCGCTTCCTTGAACGCCACGGCCTTCGCCGCGATCACGTGCATCAGCGGGCCACCCTGGATGCCCGGGAAGATCGCCGAGTTGATCGGCTTCTCGTATTCCGACTTCATCAGGATCACGCCGCCGCGCGGGCCGCGCAGGCTCTTGTGCGTCGTCGTCGTCACGAAATCCGCGTGCGGCACCGGGTTCGGGTACACGCCCGCGGCGATCAGGCCCGCGTAGTGCGCCATGTCGACCATCAGGTACGCACCCACCGACTTCGCGATCTTCGCCAGACGCTCGAAGTCGATCTTCAGCGCGAATGCCGATGCACCCGCGACGATCAGCTTCGGCTTGTGCTCGTTTGCCAGCTTCTCGGCTGCGTCGTAGTCGATGTCTTCGTTTTCGTTCAGGCCGTAGCTCACCACGTTGAACCACTTGCCCGACATGTTCACCGGCGAGCCGTGCGTCAGGTGACCACCGTGCGCGAGGCTCAGGCCCATGATCGTGTCACCCGGCTTGAGCATCGCGAAGAACACGCCCTGGTTCGCCTGCGAACCCGAGTTCGGCTGCACGTTCGCGGCTTCCGCGCCGAACAGCTGCTTCACGCGGTCGATCGCCAG
>NZ_QTPW01000091.1:0-962 GCF_003857965.1 Burkholderia sp. Bp9031 | reverse complement strand
GCGCGGGCAGCCGCGTGATCGTGAAGGCCGACGGCGTCTACCTGTGGGACTCGGACGGCAACAAGATCATCGACGGGATGGCCGGCCTCTGGTGCGTGAACGTCGGCTACGGCCGCAAGGAGCTCGCCGACGCCGCGTATCGCCAGCTCCAGGAACTGCCGTTCTACAACACGTTCTTCAAGACCACCCACCCGCCGGTGATCGAGCTGTCGGCGATGCTCGCCGAAGTCACGCCCGAAGGCTTCAACCACTTCTTCTATTGCAACAGCGGCTCGGAAGGCAACGACACCGTGCTGCGTCTCGTGCACCAGTACTGGCGCGTGCAGGGCAAGCCGCAGAAGAAGTATGTGATCTCGCGCAAGAACGGCTACCACGGCTCGACGATCGCGGGCGGCACGCTCGGCGGGATGGGCTACATGCACGAGCAGATGCCGTCGAAGGTCGAGCACATCGTGCACATCGACCAGCCGTATTTCTTCGGCGAAGCGCAAGCCGGCGAGACGCCCGAGGCGTTCGGCCTCGCCCGCGCGCAGCAGCTCGAAGCGAAGATCCTCGAGCTCGGCGCGGAGAACGTCGCCGCGTTCATCGGCGAGCCGTTCCAGGGCGCGGGCGGCGTGATCTTCCCGCCGTCGACGTATTGGCCGGAAATCCAGCGGATCTGCCGCAAGTACGACATCCTGCTGGTCGCCGACGAAGTGATCGGCGGGTTCGGGCGCACCGGCGAATGGTTCGCGCACCAGCACTTCGGCTTCGAGCCGGACCTGATCACGATGGCCAAGGGCCTGACGTCGGGCTACGTACCGATGGGCGCGGTCGGCATTCACGAGCGCATCGCGCGGCCGATCATCGACCACGGCGAATTCAATCACGGCCTCACGTATTCGGGCCACCCGGTCGCCGCGGCCGTCGCGGTCGCGAACCTGAAGCTGCTGCGCGACGAAGGGATCGTCGAGCGCGTGAAG
>NZ_QTPW01000090.1:0-1159 GCF_003857965.1 Burkholderia sp. Bp9031 | reverse complement strand
CTGCGCGTCGAGCACGTGAACCGCGGCTTCAACAAGACGCAGGGCGAACTGCTCGTGCTCGACGACGCGAACCTGTCGCTGCGCGAAGGCGAGATCGTCGGGCTGCTCGGCCGTTCGGGCTCGGGCAAGTCCACGCTGTTGCGGATCATCGCCGGCCTGATCGAGCCGACCGGCGGTGAAGTGACCTATCTCGGCAAGCCGCTGCGCGGTCCGGCCGAAGGCGTCGCGATGGTGTTCCAGACCTTCGCGCTGTTCCCGTGGCTGACCGTGCTGCAGAACGTGGAAGCCGGGCTGGAAGCGCTCGGCGTCGGTGCGCGCGAGCGGCGCGAGCGCGCGCTTGCCGCGATCGACCTGATCGGTCTCGACGGCTTCGAGAACGCGTATCCGCGCGAGCTGTCGGGCGGGATGCGCCAGCGCGTGGGCTTCGCGCGCGCGCTCGTCGTCGACCCGACGATCCTGCTGATGGACGAGCCGTTCTCGGCACTCGACGTGCTGACGGCCGAAACGCTGCGTACCGACCTGCTCGACCTGTGGACGCAAGGCCGGATGCCGATCAAGTCGGTGCTGATCGTCACGCACAACATCGAGGAAGCGGTGTTCATGTGCGACCGCATTCTCGTGCTGTCGTCGAATCCGGGCCGCGTGATCGCCGAGATCAAGGTGCCGTTCAAGCATCCGCGCAACCGGCTGGACCCGGCTTTCCGCAAGCTGGTCGACGACATCTACGCGAAGATGACTGCCCGCCAGACGGGCGAGGCGACGAAGAAGGGGCTCGAGCTCGGCAGCTGGCTGCCGCAGGTGTCGACCAACCTGATGGCCGGCCTGATCGAGACGCTCGCGATGGCGCCGTACCACGGCCGCGCGGACATGCCTGAAATCGCGCGCACGCTGCACCTGGAGGTCGACGACCTGTTCCCGATCGCCGAAGTGCTGCAGTACCTCGGTTTCGCCGATGTGCGGGAAGGCGACGTGTTCCTGACGCCGCCCGCGCGCGTGTTCGCTGAATTCGGCACGCAGGAACGCAAGCTGATGTTCGCGGATCACCTGCTGAAGCACGTGCCGCTCGCTGCGCGAATCCGGAAGGTGCTGAACGAGCGCCCGGGCCATCGCGCGCCGCGCGTGCGCTTCGAGCAGGAGCTGGAGGATTTCCTGTCGGACG
>NZ_QTPW01000089.1:0-1175 GCF_003857965.1 Burkholderia sp. Bp9031 | reverse complement strand
ATGACGGACGTAGTGATCGTATCGGCCGCGCGGACCGCGGTCGGCAAATTCGGCGGCTCGCTCGCGAAGGTCGCGGCACCGGAGCTGGGCGCGACGGTGATTCGCGCGGTGCTGGAGCGCGCGGGCATGAAGCCCGAGCAGGTGAGCGAAGTGATCATGGGCCAGGTGCTGACGGCGGGCTCGGGGCAGAACCCGGCGCGCCAGTCGCTGATCAAGGCCGGCCTGCCGAGCGCGGTGCCGGGCATGACGATCAACAAGGTGTGCGGTTCGGGCCTGAAGGCCGTGATGCTGGCGGCGAACGCGATCATGGCGGGCGATGCCGACATCGTGATCGCGGGCGGCCAGGAAAACATGAGCGCGTCGCCGCACGTGCTGCCGGGCTCGCGCGACGGGTTCCGGATGGGTGACGCGAAGCTGGTCGACACGATGATCGTCGACGGTCTGTGGGACGTGTACAACCAGTACCACATGGGCATCACGGCGGAGAACGTCGCGAAGGAATACGGAATCACGCGCGAGGAGCAGGATGCGTTCGCGGCGCTGTCGCAGAACAAGGCGGAAGCGGCGCAGAAGGCCGGGCGCTTCAACGACGAGATCGTGCCGGTGGCGATTCCGCAACGCAAGGGCGAGCCGCTGCAGTTCGCGACGGACGAGTTCGTGCGTCACGGCGTGACGGCGGAATCGCTGGCGGGCCTGAAGCCGGCGTTCTCGAAGGACGGCTCGGTGACGGCGGCGAACGCGTCGGGCCTGAACGATGGCGCGGCGGCGGTGCTGGTGATGTCGGCGCAGAAGGCGGCGGCACTCGGCCTGACGCCGCTTGCGCGGATCAAGGCGTACGCGAACGCGGGCGTGGATCCGAGCGTGATGGGCATGGGTCCGGTACCGGCATCGCGCCGCTGCCTGGAACGTGCGGGCTGGACGCCGGGCGACCTGGACCTGATGGAAATCAACGAGGCCTTCGCGGCGCAGGCGCTGGCGGTGCACAAGCAGATGGGCTGGGACACGTCGAAGGTGAACGTGAACGGCGGGGCGATCGCGATCGGCCACCCGATCGGCGCGTCGGGCTGCCGGATCCTGGTGACGCTGCTGCACGAGATGGTCAAGCGCGACGCGAAGCGCGGGCTGGCGTCGCTGTGCATTGGCGGCGGGATGGGTGTCGCACTCGCGGTCGAACG
>NZ_QTPW01000088.1:0-1245 GCF_003857965.1 Burkholderia sp. Bp9031 | reverse complement strand
GGAAAGATCCCGCCCCATGATGGGAGCCGCGCCGGGCAAACCTCAAAAAGCCCACAGCATTGACGTGCTGTTTTTTGTGTCAGGTTACTTGCCCGGCCGTTGAGTCGGTTATGCCTTCACGTATCTCGCGTCGCAAAACCAGAGGTGACTACTGAAACTGAAGCCGTAAGCGATAGGAAGCGTCAGACTGAGGGAACAGCCTCGATGCTTCGGTAGTGTGTCCCTTTGGCGAGGATGGCCCAGGCGATCCTCGCCAATTTATTGGCCAGGGCACAGGCGACCACGTTCGAGTGTCGTCGCGCCAACAGACTGCGAATCCAGACGCCTAATGCATCCGTGCGGTGCTCGATGTGCTGCATGATGGTCCGCGCACATTGCACCAGCAGCCGTCGCAGTTCCTTGTCGCCGCGCTTGCTGATGCCCAGTAGCGTTGGTTTGCCGCCGGTGCTGTACTGTCGCGGCACCAGACCGACCGAAGCTGCAAACTGCCTTGCCGAACCATATTGATGGGCATCGCCCAACTCGGACACCAACATGCTGGCGGTCATCGGGCCAATGCCGGGAATCTCCAGCAGCCGTTCGCTGCGGTCATCCTCGTGTAGCTGGGGAAGCAGCTCACGTTCGAGCTGGCGGATCTGCTCGTCCAGATACTTGAAATGCGCCTGCAAGCGTTCGAGCACGACCACCAACCTCGGCGGCAACGATTTTGCCTCCAGCACGGTGGGAAGTCGCCGGATCGCTGCCATGCCGCGCGGCAAGCTGATACCGAACTCCAACAGAAACACATGAATCTGATTGATCGTGCCGGTGCGGTCACACACCAGCCGCTCGCGCACACGGTGCAAGGCTGAAACGATCTGCTGGGCTTCGTTGTGCGGGCTCACGAAACGCATGCTCGGACGGGAAGCTGCTTCGCAGATCGCCTGGGCGTCCGCGAAATCGTTCTTGTTGCCTTGCCGGAACGGTTTGACGAATTGCGGAGAAATCAGCTTGGCCTCATGGCCCAGCGCTTGAAGTCGACGTGCGATCCAGTGAGCACCGGCGCAGGCCTCCATGACCACCATACAACGCGGAAAATTGCCCAGCAGCGTGAACATCTGGCTACGCGTGAGCTTTTTATGGAACACCATCCTGCCTGACGCATCCTGTCCATGCAGGTGGAAGCAGTGCTTGCCGAGATCGACTCCGATCAGCGATACCGTGTCCATGATGGCCCTCCAGAAGGACAAAATCCTCACTCAGCGT
>NZ_QTPW01000087.1:0-1387 GCF_003857965.1 Burkholderia sp. Bp9031 | reverse complement strand
GACGTCCGGCTTCGCGGCCGTCAGCACGCGGCGGAAATCGTCCTGGATGCGCTCGAGCCCTTCCTTGGTCTCCGATTCGAACCGCATCACGACGACCGGCGTCGTGTTCGACGAACGCGCAAGGCCGAAGCCATCCGGGTACTCGACGCGCAGGCCGTCGATCGTCACGACTTCCTCTGCGCCGTCGAACTTCGCCTCTTTCTGCAGCTTGTCGATCAGACGGAAGTTCTCGCCTTCGTCGAGCCAGAGCTGCAGTTCGGGCGTGCTCATCGCATCCGGCAGCGCATTGAGCACCGCGCTCGGATCGGCCGTCTTCGCGAGGATCTCGAGCAGGCGCGCGCCCGTGTAGAGACCGTCGTCGAAGCCGTACCAGCGGTCCTTGAAGAACACGTGGCCGCTCATCTCGCCCGCGAGCGGTGCGCCCGTCTCGCGCAGCTTCGCCTTCACCAGCGAATGGCCCGTCTTCCACATCAGCGGCTCGCCGCCCTTCGCCTTCACCCACTGCGCGAGATGGCGCGTGCACTTCACGTCGTAGATGATCTGCGCACCCGGGTTGCGCGACAGCACTTCCTCCGCGAACAGCATCAGCTGGCGGTCCGGGAAAATGATCTGGCCGTCCTTCGTGACGACGCCCAGGCGGTCGCCGTCGCCGTCGAACGCGAAGCCGAGTTCGGCGTCGGTATCCTTCAGCGCCTGGATCACGTCCTGCAGGTTTTCCGGGTGGGCGGGATCGGGGTGGTGATTCGGGAACGTGCCGTCGATGTCGGTGAAGCGCTCGACGAGTTCGCAGCCGAGCGCCTTGAACAGGCGCGTCGCGAGCGGGCCCGCGACACCGTTGCCGGCGTCGACGACGAGCTTCAGCGGGCGCGCGAGCTTCACGTCGCCGACGATGCGCGCGATGTACTGGTCCGCGACGTCGAACTGCTCGAACGTGCCGTTGCCCGTTTCGAAGCGCTCGTCGACGATGCGACGGTACAGCGCCTGGATCTGCTCGCCGTAGATCGCGGCGCCGCGCAGCACCATCTTGAAGCCGTTGTAGTCGGGCGGGTTGTGGCTGCCCGTGACGACGATGCACGAATCGACGCGGCGCTCGCCGCCCTTCAGTGCCAGCGGCACGCTCGCCGCGAAATAGCCGACCGGCGTGGGCACCATGCCGACGTCGACGACATCGACACCCGCCGCACGCAGGCCATCGGCGAGCGCACCGACGAGCTCGGGCCCCGACAGGCGGCCGTCGCGCGCGACGACGACCGCGTCGCCGCCCTGTGCGCGCACTTCGCTGCCGAATGCCCGGCCGATCCCGCGCGCCGTATCGGCGTCGAGCGTCTTGCCGACCACACCGCGAATGTCATATGCCTTGAAGATGGATTGGGAGATCATCGATTCT
>NZ_QTPW01000086.1:0-1394 GCF_003857965.1 Burkholderia sp. Bp9031 | reverse complement strand
GAGCAGAAGCAGGAGGTGGATCCTCGCGGGCCAACGGCATCGAAGTGCCCAGGTGGAAAATGCACGCATTTCCCGGCAACCGGAGGATCCACGATGAACAGTATCGCAGTGGGCGTCGACATCGCCAAGCAGGTTTTCCAGGTGCATTACGTTGACCGGGAAACTGGAGAGATCGTGAACAAGCCGATCAAGCGGGCGAAGTTTCTCGAGCACTTCGCGAACCGTGCACGGTGCGTGATCGGAATGGAAGCATGCGGCGGTGCGCACCACTGGGCGCGAGAACTGACGCGGATGGGTCACGAGGTCAGGCTGATGCCGGCGGAGTTCGTGAAGGCGTTCAACATCCGCAACAAGAACGACGCGGCAGACGCGCGGGCGATCTGGCTGGCGGTGCAGCAGCCGGGCAAGCCGGTGGCGGTGAAGACCGAGATGCAGCAGGCGATGTTGGCGCTGCACCGGATGCGCGAGCAGTTGGTGAAGTTTCGGACGATGCAGAGCAACGGGCTGCGCGGGTTACTGACGGAATACGGCGAGGTGATGAGCAAGGGACGGGCGAAGCTGGACAAGGAAATACCAGCCGTACTTAGCCGCATCGCCGAGCGCCTGCCGGCGGCGCTGATCGATACGTTGCGCGAGCAGTGGAACGGGTTGGCAAAGCTGGACGAGCAGATAACCGAGATCGAGCGCCGGATGCGCGAATGGAAGAAGGAAGACCGGGCCGTGAAGATGATTAGCGAGATTCCCGGTGTGGGGTTGCTGACGGCAACTGCCGCGGTGGCAATGATGGGTGACCCGAAGGCATTCCGGTCGGGACGTGAGTTTGCCGCGTGGGCGGGCCTGGTGCCAAAGCAGACCGGCTCAGGCGGCAAGGTGAACCTGCACGGGATCAGCAAGAGAGGCGACATGTATCTGCGCACGCTGCTGATTCACGGTGCGCGTGCGGTATTGACGCATGCGAAGGAACCCGGTCCGTGGGTCGAACAGATGAAGAAGCGGCGACCAACGAATGTCGTGATCGTCGCGCTGGCCAACAAGATGGCGCGGACGATCTGGGCGGTGCTCGCGCATGATCGGCCGTACCGGAAGGACTACGTGAGCATGAAACCGGCCTGAACGGTTTACGCACGGTAGAAGATCAACGTTTAACACAGGGTGAACGTCGAAAGGTTGCACAGCAATCGAGTGTGATGACAAGCCAGGTAGGACCGGGACTCACTAAACCTGAATTGCGTAACGAGCTTCGAGCTCGTTAGGAGAATGAGGTGTGAGTCAGCGGATTTCATAGGGGCCCGCAGCGGCAGGACCGGCTGCAATAAGGCCGGATATAGAGACGCAGCCCATCCTGTCTGTCAGAAACGCAAGAAAGCTGTTGCAAACGGGACGCGTTCATATAG
>NZ_QTPW01000085.1:0-1486 GCF_003857965.1 Burkholderia sp. Bp9031 | reverse complement strand
AGTCGGCCTTGAACAATTCGCAAAGGCTTGTGCAGCAAGGCTCGATAGCTGAAACGGTGTTGTGAGATTTGCAAGGCGCAGGCATATTGACGCGAGATTCCTGCAAATTCTGACGAGGTTTGGATGGGTCCGAAGACGCCGACGACCGAGGGAGATTTCTTCCGCCAACCGCTGCGCGAGCAGATCAACTTGAAGCATCCGCTGGTGCGCTTGGCCGATCTGATTGATTGGGATCGGCTGAACAAGGCGATGAGCGAGAGCTTCGTGTCGCATCGGGGCCGGCCGGCGAGCTCGCCGCGGCTGATCGCAGGGCTGCTGTACTTGCAGCACGCGTTCGACCTGTCGGACGAAGACGTGGTCTGGCAATGGCTGGAGAACCCGTATTGGCAGGTCTTCACCGGCGAGACGTACTTGCAGACGAAGCCGCCGATCGATCCGTCGAGCCTGACGCGCTGGCGCAAGCGGCTGGGCGAAGCCGGCGTTGAGGAACTGCTGGCCGAGACGATTGAGGCGGCCAAGCGTGCCGACGTCATCAAGACGTCGAGCCTGAAACGGGTGATCGTCGATACAACGGTGATGGAAAAGGCGATTGCGCATCCCACCGATTCGCGTCTGCTCGAACGTTGCCGGGAACATCTGGTGAAGGCTGCTGCCCGACACGGGCTGAAGCTGCGGCAGAACTACAACCGCGAGGCCCCACGGCTGGCGGGGCAGATCGGACGTTATGCGCATGCGAAGCAATACAAGCGGATGAAGAAGGCGCTGCGAACCTTGCGTTCGCGCGTGGGCCGCGTGATGCGCGACGTCGAGCGGCAGCTCGATGGCGTCGCGCAACAAGGGCGCCCGGCGCTGGAAGAACTGATTGGCCGCACGAAGCGGATTCTGTCGCAGAAGACGAAGGACAAAAACAAGCTGTACGCGCTGCACGCGCCTGAGGTGGAATGTATCTCCAAGGGCAAAGCGCGTAGGCCGTACGAGTTCGGCGTGAAGGTGTCGATCACGACGACGCACAAGGAAGGCTTGGTGATTGGAGCGCGCTCGATGCCAGGCAACCCGTACGACGGGCACACGCTGGCCGAAGCGTTGGAACAGGCGGCGATCTTGAGTGATGTTCAACCGGAGATCGCTGTCGTTGATCGCGGCTACAAGGGCGTCGCCGTCGACGGCGTGAAGGTCTATCACCCAGGGTTGCGACGCGGCATCACACGCGGCCTGCGCGCGATGATCCGACGTCGCAGTGCAATCGAGCCGGCCATTGGGCACATGAAGGCGGACGGCAAACTTGATCGAAACTGGCTCAAGGGCGCGTTGGGCGATGCGATTCACGCAGTGCTGTGCGGCGCCGGCCACAATCTGCGGATGATCCTGCGGAAGCTGCGGCTTCTTTACGCCCTGATTCTCGTCGCTTTGCTCAGCGTCACAACCGCTGCGCTGTCGGCGGCATGAACTCATCCGCAAGGAAAAGTGAATTGTTCAGGGCCGACTA
>NZ_QTPW01000084.1:0-1490 GCF_003857965.1 Burkholderia sp. Bp9031 | reverse complement strand
GCGCGCATCGGCGCGACGCACTCGGTCGTGTTCGGCGGCTTCTCCGCGAAATCGCTGAACGAGCGGCTCGTCGACGTCGGCGCCGTTGCGCTCATCACCGCCGACGAACAGGCGCGCGGCGGCAAGACGCTGCCGCTCAAGAGCATCGCCGATGAAGCGATCGCGATGGGCGGCTGCGAAGCGGTCAAGAGCGTGATCGTCTATCGCCGCACCGGCGGCAAGATCGACTGGCATGCCGATCGCGACCTGTGGATGCACGAGATCGCGGACGGCGAATCCGACACGTGCGCGCCGGAGTGGGTCGGCGCCGAGCATCCGCTGTTCATCCTGTATACGTCGGGTTCGACCGGCAAGCCGAAGGGCGTGCAGCACAGCACGGGCGGCTACCTGCTGTGGGCCGCGCAGACGATGAAGTGGACCTTCGACTGGAAGCCCACCGACGTGTTCTGGTGCACGGCCGACATCGGCTGGGTCACGGGCCATACGTACATCACGTACGGCCCGCTCGCGTGCGGCGGCACGCAGGTCGTGTTCGAGGGCGTGCCGACCTATCCGGATGCCGGGCGCTTCTGGAAGATGATCGGCGATCACAAGGTCACCGTGTTCTACACCGCGCCGACCGCGATCCGTTCGCTGATCAAAGCGGCCGAGGCCGACGACAAGGTCCACCCGAAGAGCTACGACCTGTCGAGCCTGCGCATCATCGGCACGGTCGGCGAGCCGATCAATCCGGAAGCGTGGATGTGGTACCACAAGCACGTCGGCCAGGCGCGCTGCCCGATCGTCGACACCTGGTGGCAGACCGAGACCGGCGGCCACATGATCACGCCGCTGCCGGGCGCGACGCCGACGGTGCCGGGCTCGTGCACGCTGCCGCTGCCGGGCATCATGGCCGCGGTGGTCGACGAGACGGGCCAGGACGTGCCGAACGGGCAAGGCGGGATCCTTGTCGTCAAGCGTCCGTGGCCGGCGATGATCCGCACGATCTGGGGCGACCCGGAACGCTTCAAGAAGAGCTACTACCCCGAGGAACTCGGCGGCCGGCTGTACCTGGCCGGCGACGGCACGGTGCGCGACAAGGACACCGGCTACTTCACGATCATGGGCCGCATCGACGACGTGCTGAACGTGTCGGGCCACCGGCTCGGCACGATGGAGATCGAGTCGGCGCTGGTCTCGCATGAGCTGGTGGCGGAAGCGGCGGTGGTCGGCCGCCCGGACGACACGACCGGCGAGGCGGTGGTCGCGTTCGTGGTGCTGAAGCGCTCGCGTCCGGAAGGCGAAGAAGCGGCGGCGCTGGCGAAGACGCTGCGCGACTGGGTCGGCAAGCAGATCGGGCCGATCGCGAAGCCGAAGGACATCCGCTTCGGCGACAACCTGCCGAAGACGCGCTCGGGCAAGATCATGCGGCGCCTGTTGCGCTCGCTCGCGAAGGGCGAGGCGATCACGCAGGACACCTCCACCCTCGAGAACCCGGCGATCCTCGAGCA
>NZ_QTPW01000083.1:0-1648 GCF_003857965.1 Burkholderia sp. Bp9031 | reverse complement strand
GTTACATGTTCGGGTAATTCGGCCCGCCGCCGCCTTCCGGCGTGACCCACACGATGTTCTGCGTCGGGTCCTTGATGTCGCAGGTCTTGCAGTGCACGCAGTTCTGCGCGTTGATCAGCAGCCGATCGCTGCCGTCGTCGTTCTTCACGAACTCGTACACGGCCGCCGGACAGAAGCGCCCCTCGGGGCCTGCGTACGTGCTCAGGTTCACGTTCACCGGCACGCTCGCATCCTTCAGCGTCAGGTGCGCCGGCTGGTTCTCCTCGTGGTTCGTGTTCGAGATGAACACCGACGACAACCGGTCGAACGTCAGCTTGCCGTCCGGCTTCGGATACTCGATCGGCGTGCATTGCGATGCCGGCTTCAGCATCTCGTGATCCGCATGCTTGTGGTGCAGCGTCCACGGCACGTTGCCGCCCATCACCTTCTGCTCGAGACCGACCATCAGCGTGCCGAGGTACAGCCCCTTGGCCATCCACTGCTTGAAGTTGCGCGCGCGGTACAGCTCCGTGTACAGCCACGATTGCTTGAACGCATCCGGGTACGCGTTGAGCTCGTCCGACTGACGGCCGGCCTGCACCGCGTCGAACGCGGCATCGGCCGCCAGCATGCCGGTCTTGATCGCCGCGTGGCTGCCCTTGATCCGCGATGCGTTCAGGAAGCCCGCGTCGTCACCGATCAGCGCGCCGCCCGGGAACACCGTCTTCGGCAGCGACAGCAGGCCGCCGGCCGTGATCGCACGGGCGCCGTACGACACGCGCTTGCCACCTTCGAGGAATGCGCGGATCGACGGGTGCGTCTTGTAGCGCTGGAATTCCTCGAACGGCGACAGGTACGGATTCGTGTAGCCCAGGCCCACCACGAAGCCGACCACGACCTGGTTGTTGTCCATGTGATACAGGAACGAGCCGCCGTACGTATCGGACTTCAGCGGCCAGCCGGCCGTGTGGATCACGAGGCCCGGCTTGTGCTTGGCCGGATCGATTTCCCACAGCTCCTTGATGCCGATCCCGTACGCCTGCGGATCGGCGTTCGCGTCGAGCTTGAACTTCGAGATCAGCTGGCGGCCCAGATGGCCGCGGCAGCCTTCGGCGAACAGCGTGTACTTCGCGTGCAGCTCCATGCCGAGCTGGAAGTTCTCGGTCGGCTCGCCGTCCTTGCCCACACCCATGTTGCCGGTGGCCACGCCCTTCACCGAGCCGTCGTCGTTATAGAGAATCTCGGCGGCCGGGAAGCCCGGGAAGATCTCCACGCCTAGGGCTTCCGCCTGCTGGCCGAGCCAGCGGGTCACGTTGCCCAGCGAAATCACGTAGTTGCCGTGGTTCTGGAAGTTGGCGGGCAGCGCCCAGTTCGGCGTCGTGACCGCGCCGTTCTCGGACAGGAACAGGAAGCGGTCTTCCGTCACCTCGACATCGAGCGGTGCGCCGCGTTCCTTCCAGTCGGGGAACAGTTCGTTGATCGCGCGCGGATCCATCACCGCGCCCGACAGGATGTGCGCGCCGATCTCGGAACCCTTCTCCAGCACGCACACGCCGATCTCGGTGCCTTTCTCGGCGGCCAGCTGCTTGAGCCGGATCGCCGCCGACAGCCCGGCGGGGCCGCCGCCGACGATCACGACGTCGTATTCCATCGATTCGCGCGGGCCGTA
>NZ_QTPW01000081.1:0-1822 GCF_003857965.1 Burkholderia sp. Bp9031 | reverse complement strand
TCATGTGCGGCATTGTCGGCGCAGTTGCGCAGCGTAATATCGTTCCGGTGCTGATCGAAGGATTGCGGCGCCTCGAATATCGTGGCTACGATTCGTGCGGCGTCGCCGTGCTCGAGCCGGGCGCGCCGAAGCGTGCGCGCAGCGTCGCACGCGTTGCCGATCTCGACACGCAGGTGCGCGAATCGCACCTGGAAGGCACGACCGGCGTCGCACACACGCGCTGGGCGACGCACGGCGCGCCCGTCACGCACAACGCGCACCCGATCTTCTCGTCGAACGCGCTCGCGCTGGTGCACAACGGCATCATCGAGAACTTCGAGACGCTGCGCGAAGCGCTGCGCGCGAAGGGCTACGAATTCGTGTCGCAGACCGACACCGAAGTGATCGCGCACCTCGTGCACAGCCTGTATCGCGGCAACCTGTTCGAAGCCGTGCGCGAAGCCGTGCAGCAGCTGCACGGCGCGTATGCGATCGCGGTGACCCACAAGGACGAGCCGCACACCGTCGTCGGCGCGCGCCAGGGTTCGCCGCTCGTCGTCGGCCACGGCGACGGCGAAAACTTCCTCGCATCCGACGCACTGGCGCTGGCCGGCAGCACCGACCGCTTCACGTTCCTCGAGGAAGGCGACGTGTGCGAACTGTCGCTCGACGGCGTGAAGATCGTCGATCGCCACGGCGCGCTCGCGCAGCGCGAGATCCGCGTGGTCAGCGCGTACAGCGGCGCGGTCGAGCTGGGCCCGTATCGCCACTTCATGCAGAAGGAAATCTTCGAGCAGCCGCGCGCGATCAGCGACACGGTGCCGCAGACCGAAGCGTTCGACGCGACGCTGTTCGGCGATGCGGCACCCGCCGCGTTCGCGGACATCGACAGCCTGCTGATCCTCGCGTGCGGCACGAGCTACTACTCGGGCCTCACCGCGAAGTACTGGCTCGAATCGATCGCGAAGATCCCAACCCAGGTCGAGATCGCGAGCGAATACCGCTACCGCGAGTCGGTGCCGAACCCGCGCCAGCTCGTGCTGGTGATCTCGCAGTCGGGCGAGACGGCCGACACGCTCGCCGCGCTCAAGCACGCGCAGTCGCTCGGCCACACGCACACGCTGGCCGTCTGCAACGTCGCGACGAGCGCGATGGTGCGCCTCACCGAGATGCAGTTCCTGACGCACGCGGGCACCGAGATCGGCGTCGCGTCGACCAAGGCGTTCACGACCCAGCTCGTCGCACTGTTCGTGCTGGCCGCGGCGCTCGGCAAGCTGCGCGGGCATGTCGACGCCGCGCAGGAAGCGGAATTCCTGAAGCAACTGCGCCACCTGCCGGCCGCGCTGAACAGCGTGCTCGCGCTCGAGCCGCAGATCATCGCGTGGTCGGAGGAATTCGCGCGCAAGGAAAACGCGCTGTTCCTCGGCCGCGGGCTGCACTACCCGATCGCGCTCGAAGGCGCGCTGAAGCTGAAGGAAATCTCGTACATCCACGCGGAGGCCTATCCGGCCGGCGAGCTGAAGCACGGGCCGCTCGCGCTCGTCACGGAAGCGATGCCGGTCGTCACGGTCGCGCCGAACGACACGCTGCTCGAGAAGCTGAAGTCGAACATGCAGGAAGTGCGCGCGCGCGGCGGCGAGCTGTACGTGTTCGCCGACGCGGATACGCAGATCGTCAACGACGACGGCCTGCACGTGATCCGGATGCCGGAGCATTACGGGCAGCTGTCGCCGATCCTGCACGTCGTGCCGCTGCAGCTGCTCGCGTATCACACCGCGTGCGCGCGCGGCACCGATGTCGACAAGCCGCGCAACCTCGCGAAGTCGGTGACGGTGGAGTAAGC
>NZ_QTPW01000080.1:0-1840 GCF_003857965.1 Burkholderia sp. Bp9031 | reverse complement strand
CGTCATGTCAGACCGCCCAGCACGAACAGCCGAACGCGCCCCAGAAGCCCTTCGCGTCCGACGTCGGCAACGTGCGGCTCCATGCGCTGGCATGTGCATGGCCGTGCATCCCGCACGCACTCGCGCAGCCGCACATCGCCGCAGCCGCCGCCCGTTGCAGCGGCGCGCCGTCGCGCTGCGTCGCGCCCCAGCCGCCATAGCCGCCGTACGCGCGCACCGGCGACCAGTCCGGCATCGCGGGCGGAATCGGCGCGTCGTGCGATGCGAACGGCCCGGCGCCCCACACGATCCGGCCGCCCACCACCGTCAGCAACGCCGTCGTATCGACGATATCGTCCTCCGCGCACGTGAAGAAATCGCGATCCGGGACCATCAGGTCGGCCAGCTGCCCGACCGCGATGCGCCCTTTCTTGCCCTCTTCGTTCGAGAACCACGTCACGTACTCGGTCCACATCCGCAGCGCCGTTTCGCGATCGAGCAGGTTGCGCTGCGGATACAGGCGCATTCCGCCAACCGTCTTGCCCGTCACGAGCCACGCGAGCGACACCCACGGGTTGTACGACGCCACGCGCGTCGCGTCGGTGCCGGCCGACACCTTGAGCCCCTTGGCGAGCATCTTCGCGACGGGCGGCGTCGCTTCCGCCGCCTGCGCGCCGTAGCGCTCGACGAAGTACTCGCCCTGGTACGCCATCCGGTGCTGCACCGCGATGCCGCCGCCGAGCGCCGCGATCCGGTCCATCGATTGCTCGGAGATCGTTTCCGCGTGATCGAAGAACCAGTTCAGCCCTTCCAGCGGAATATCCTCGTTGACCTTCTCGAACACGTCGAGCGCGCGACTGATGGTTTCGTCGTAGGTCGCGTGCATGCGCCACGGCCAGCGGTTCTGCGCGAGCACGCGCACGACGCCTTCGAGATCGTCTTCCATCTGCGCGGGCAGGTCCGGGCGCGCGACGCGGAAGTCCTCGAAATCGGCCGCCGAAAACACCAGCATCTCGCCCGCGCCGTTGTTGCGGAAATAGTCGGTGCCGTCGTGATACTTGACGCTCTTCGTCCAGTTCACGAAGTCTTCCTTCTCCGCGTTCGGCTTCTGCGTGAACAGGTTGTAGGCGATGCGGATCGTCATCTCGCCCGCGTCGTGCAGCTTGCGGATCACTTCGTAATCGTCGGGGTAATTCTGCGAGCCGCCGCCCGCGTCGATCACGCCCGTCACGCCGAGCCGGTTCAGTTCGCGCATGAAGTGGCGCGTCGAGTTGTACTGATACTCGAACGGCAGTTTCGGGCCCTTCGCGAGCGTCGCGTAGAGGATCGTCGCGTTCGGGTTCGCGAGCAGCAGGCCCGTCGGATTGCCCGCGGCATCGCGCAGGATCGTGCCGCCCGGCGGCTCGGGCGTGTCCTTCGTGTAGCCGACCACCCGCAGCGCGGCCGCGTTCAGCAGCGCGCGGTCGTACAGGTGCAGGATGAACACCGGCGTATCGGGCGCGACCGCGTTGAGTTCGTCGATCGTCGGCAGGCGCTTCTCGGCGAACTGGTGTTCGGTGAAGCCGCCGACCACGCGCACCCACTGCGGCGCCGGCGTGATCGCGACCTGCTGCTTGAGCATCTCCATCGCGACGGCGAGCGAGCGCACGCCGTCCCAGCGCAGCTCCATGTTGTAGTTCAGGCCGCCGCGGATCACGTGGCAGTGGTTGTCGGTCAGGCCCGGCAGCACCGCGCGGCCGCCGAGGTCGACGACCTTGGTCGCGCGGCCCGCGAGCGGCATCACCTCCGCTTCGCTGCCGACCGCGACGAAGCGGCCCGCGGCGATCGCCACGGCTGTCGCTGTCGGGTTCGCGCGGTCGAG
>NZ_QTPW01000079.1:0-1898 GCF_003857965.1 Burkholderia sp. Bp9031 | reverse complement strand
CGGCTCGATCAGGATCATCGGGTTGGCCGGCTTCTGGCCGTTCATGATTCCGTAGCCGACGTTGACGGCCTGCTGCGCCATCGCCCACGGATCCTGGCTCGACGACGCCTGCACGAGCGTGTTGGACTTCAGCGCCACCTCGATGTCCGGCGCGCCGTCGACCGACGTGATCACCACGTTCGGGCGATTCAGCTGCTTCGCCGCGAGATCGCTGCCGATCGCCTGCGGATCGTTGATCGTGAACACGCCGTCGAGCTTCGGAAAGCGCGTCAGGTAACCCTGCATCGTGTTCATCCCGCCTTCGCGCGAGCCCTTGCCGTCCTGGTCGCTCGACAGCAGCTTGATGCCCGGATTCTTCGCGAGCGCGGCCTTGCAGCCGTTCACGCGATCGATCACGGCCGACACCTGCGGGCCGTTCTCGATGATCACGTTCCCTTTACCGTTGAGCTTCTTCGCGAGGTAGTCGCACGCCAGCTCGCCGGCCTTCACGTTGTTGGTCTGCACGGTCGCGTTCGCGCCGGCGGCCGCGACGTCCACCGCGACGACCGTGATGCCGGCCGCCTGCGCCTTCTTCACCGCCGGCTCGATCGCCTTCGGATCGGTCGCGTTGAGCAGGATCATGTCGACGTGCGCGGAGATGAAGTTGTCGATCTGCGTGAACTGCTTGTTCAGGTCGTAGTCGGCCGATACCGCGGTGACCTTCGCGTTCGGATTGAGCTGTTTCGCGCGCGCTTCGGCGCCTTTCACGATCGTGACGAAGTACGGGTTGCCGAGCGATCCGACCGTGACGCCGATCGATTTCAGCGGCTTGTCGGCTGCATGGGCGGCGGCAGCGCCGAAGGCGAGCGCGCAGGCGACGGCGGTCAGGGCGGCTTGGTGCTTGAACATGTCGTTGTGTCTCCGGAAGGTCCGTTGGCGAACGGGCGCAGGAGGACCTGCCCGCGCCCCGATGGTTGAACGGTGAGGAATGCGTGTCAGGTACGAGCCGAGTCGCGCTGGCGATAGCGGTCGAGTGCCACCGCGCCGATGATCACGAGCCCCTTGATGATGTATTGCCAGATGTCGGATACGCCGAGCAGCACGAGGCCGTTGGTCAGCACCGCGATGATCAGCGCGCCGATCAGCGTGCCGACGATCGAGCCGACGCCACCGACGAAGCTCGTGCCGCCGAGGATCACCGCGGCGATCGCATCGAGCTCGTACGACTGGCCGAGCTGCAGGCCGTTGGCCGCGTAGAGGCGCGCGGCCGACATCACCGCGCCGAGACCGGCGAGCAGGCCCGACGCCGCATACACGAACAGCTGGATCGCCCGCACGTTGATGCCCGACAGCCGTGCGGCTTCCGGGTTGCCGCCGACCGAATAGATCCGCATCCCGAGCACCGTGCGGCGCAGGATGAACCACGACAGCGCGATCACGGCGCAGGCGATCACGACGAGCCACGGCACGCCGAGGATGGTGCCGTTGCCGATGAACGCGAACGGCAGTTGCGGGTTGAAGATGGTTGTGTCGTTGCCGATCAGGCGGGCGACCCCGCGCACGGCCGTCATCGCGCCGAGCGTGACGATGAACGGCGGCAGGCGCAGGAACGAGATCAGGCCGCCGTTGATCGCGCCGAACACGAGGCCGACGGCGAGCGCGATGGGCACGCCGAGCCAGCCCCAGCCGGGGATGGTCGAGGCGAGCAGCGCGGCGACGGCCGATGCGGCGAGCACCGAGCCGACCGACAGGTCGATGCCGCCCGTCAGGATCACGAAGGTCATGCCGGCGGCGAGCACGATGTTGATCGAGGCCTGCTGGGTGACGATCGACAGGTTCTGCAGCGTGAAGAAGCCGTCGGTCAGGAATCCGAAGCCGATGCAGAGGACCAGCAGAACCGGCAGCATGCCGGCGGTGCG
>NZ_QTPW01000078.1:0-2174 GCF_003857965.1 Burkholderia sp. Bp9031 | reverse complement strand
CGAGCAGGTTGAGACTCGACATCACGCGGCCATAGCAATAGCGCAACGAGCGCGGCATGCGGCCGTTCAGGATCAGGTAGTCGGCGATGTTCATCGGCTTGTACTGCACGTCATATACCCAGCGATACGACCGGTGTGCGGCCACGCAGCGCAGAATCGTCTCCCACTGATAGTTGTCGAGGATCGTGCCGACGTGCGACACCGACGGCAGCAGCAGGTGGTATTTCACGTCGATGATCCGCGCGGTGTTGTCCGCCCGCTCGACGAATGCGCCGATCTGCGCGAAATCGAAGATCTCGTTGCGCAGCATCGTGCTGTAGAAGCTGCCGAGAATCAGCGCGGTTTCGCGCTTCACTTCGTCGAGCACCGCCGGCAGCCCGCTCTCCGGCACCGGCTGCGCGAGCGCGCGGCGCAGCGCGAGCCAGGCGCCGTTCACGCTCTCCCATGCCTCGCGCGTGAGCGCCGTGCGCACCATCCGCGCATTCGAGCGCGCGGCCTCGATGCACGACAGCACGCTCGACGGGTTGTCGCGGTCGCGCAGCAGGTAGTCGGTCACGGTATCGGCGGCATACGCGTCGTATTTCTGACGATAGCCGTCGTCCGCGCCCGAGCTGACCAGCACCGACGACCATTCGGCCGGCGCGTCGGACGTGCGCGTAAGCGCCATCCGCAGCCCGGCATCGACGATGCGCGCGATGTTCTCCGCGCGCTCGATATAGCGGTACATCCAGTAAAGCCCGCTCGCAGTTCGTCCCAGAAGCATCTCGTGTCCACTCCGTGTTCGTTCGGTTCGCGCGCCGGCTGCGGCGCGCGTGCTCGTGCCCGGCTCAGTCGGCCAGCACCCAGGTGTCCTTGGTGCCGCCGCCCTGGCTCGAGTTGACGACGAGCGACCCCTCCTGCAGCGCGACGCGCGTGAGCCCGCCCGGCGTGATGCGGATCCGGTCCGACACCAGCACGAACGGCCGCAGGTCGACGTGGCGAGGCGCGAGGCCGGCTTCGGTCAGGATCGGCGTCGTGGACAACGCCAGCGTGGGTTGCGCGATGTAGTTCGCGGGCCGCGCGCGCAGCTTCGCGGCGAATGCCTCGAGTTCGGCCTTCGACGCGCACGGCCCGACCAGCATCCCGTAGCCGCCCGAGCCGTGCACTTCCTTCACGACCAGTTCGTCGAGATGGTCGAGCACGTATTTCAGGCTGTCGGCCTCGCCGCAGCGCCAGGTCGGCACGTTCTCCAGCAGCGCCTTGCGGCCCGTGTAGAACTCGACGATCTCCGGCATGTACGAGTAGATCGCCTTGTCGTCGGCGATGCCGGTGCCCGGCGCGTTCGCGATCGTGATGTTGCCGGCGCGGTAGACGTCCATGATCCCGGCCACGCCGAGCACCGAATCGGGGCGGAACGTGAGCGGATCGAGGAATGCGTCGTCGACGCGGCGGTACAGCACGTCGATCGCCTGGAAGCCTTCGGTCGTGCGCATCGCGACGCGGCCGTCGACCACCTGCAGGTCGCTGCCCTCGACGAGGTGCACGCCCATCTGGTCGGCGAGGAACGAGTGCTCGTAGTACGCGGAATTGTGGATGCCGGGCGTGAGCACGGCGATGGTCGGGTTGTCGGCGTTGCCGCCCGGCGGGCACACGGCCGCGAGCGACTGGCGCAACATCTGCGGATAGGTCTCGACCGGGCGCACCTTGACCTGCTGGAACAGCTCCGGGAAGAGCTGCATCATCGTCTCGCGGTTTTCCAGCATGTACGACACGCCCGACGGCGTGCGTGCGTTGTCCTCCAGCACGTAGAACTCGTTTTCACCGGTGCGCACGATGTCGACACCGATGATGTGCGTATAAACGTTGCCGGGCGGCCGGAAATCGATCATCTCGGGGATGAACGCCTCGTTGTGCGCGATCAGGTGCTTCGGCACGATGCCCGCGCGCACGATTTCCTGGCGGTGGTAGATGTCGTCGAGGAACGCGTTGAGTGCCATCACGCGCTGCTCGATGCCCAGCGACAGCCGGCTCCATTCGGCGCCCGAGATGATCCTCGGCACGATATCGAATGGAATCAGCCGCTCGGCGGCTTGCGCGTCGCCGTAGACGGCGAACGTGATGCCCGTCCTGCGGAACACACCTTCCGCATCGTGGGCCTTCTGGGCGAGGCTCGCAGGGTTCTGCGTGTCGAGCCA
>NZ_QTPW01000077.1:0-2222 GCF_003857965.1 Burkholderia sp. Bp9031 | reverse complement strand
GAAATCGTCGTGCTGACGCGATTCCCAAGCTCGTCGTAGGTATGTGCGAGCCAGCCAGTCGGCGTGTACTCCTCGACAATGGCTCCCTTCCTTCGTTAGCGCTTCCGCGTTCGGTATAGCAGCGAATTCAGCCTTTCACCTCATCTTCCATTTATTTAAGTAACCCTCGAATTTCTCCAAAAATCCCTCATCAAATACGCTTTCCTCATTCAAATTCAAATCCTCACCAATTTTCCGATAAATATCAACATTGATTTCATTCGGATCAAATCGTATATCCATCAGATCAATAAACAACCCCTCGTAGGCCATCTCATATTCATCATGATCAATGAAATGCCGGACTGAATCCACTGTTTCTCGGCCTAATTTTCCTTCGTAATCCCCAAGCAAAAGCAGCAGTTGATCTTTAACAAATCTATAATCTACTTCGTTTTCATTCATACGTTCACCCACATTACACAGGATTAGGCGCAACATTGATCGAATATGCCATCGATATTTTCCGGCGTCAGTTGGAGGCGCTGCCGGACAAAAAATCAACCCTAACCTCAATTCCATCTCGGACATCAACAATATAGGGCGAATTCCATTTTCCAACGCCCGCTACTGAATGCGGATCCGTAGCAACATCCGACAAATGCTGCAAAATTTTACTATCGCCCCAATGAGACGGAAACTCCGTATTTTTCGGGCTTTCCAGCACGGCATCTATGGCGATCCAAAATATCGCCCTTCCGCTCCGTTCCAGATCACAAAATAACGCCACACAAAAATATTCGACCTCAAACCACCCAATCGTAGTTAATTTTTAATTTTGAAAACCAGCAGCATCTTCACTTTGGATGCGGTAGCACTCGGATCTGCCAACGAAACACACAAGTCAGCGAAGATATCTGTCGCGATAGCAGAAGCGTCTGGCTCCGCTGCGATCATTCGCTCCGAATCCGGCCAGAAGATTACGATCTTCTCGTTATCTACCTCGTCCAAACCAGACCAAAGTGAGTCAGCCAATGCGTCCCAGCTTCGATTGCTCTGCAACGGCGGATCTAGTGGACAGTTATCACGAATCGCATCGAAAAACTGATTTTTGGATGCTATCTTTTCGGGTAGGAAAATAACCAGCCAACCACTGCAACGGCACTCTTCCGCAATGCCCTTCGCTTCGATCGAGTCGATCACATAAATTCCCGGCTTATCTAGCATCACAAGTCACCTGATCTGAACAAAAGCGGGATTCCCCGTATCGCCATAATGTGTCCACGTGTAGTACATCTCTCCCGTTTGGTTGTTCATCACGATTCGATTAGTCCCGGCACCTGTGGTGCCAGGCGACGGCGCGACCCGATATTCGCGATAAGGGGATGTGGGGCCTTGCCCCCCCGGCAAGTCTCCGGCCCAATTCTTAAACTGCGTGCCCCATTTTTTTGCCAAAGGCCCAGTAGGTACAGTGCCGTTATCGATATGACTCAAGGTATTGAGCAGCGCGGATTCTTCCGCTGCAGGTAACGATCCTGGCGCAATACGTGCGATTGGATCTTTTGGTGCTCCTGCTGCCGATCCGCACGTCAAACCCCACGGATCAATCCACGTGATCGGATTTTGCGCGTATTGATAAAAATTCGTTCCACCCAGCAGTCCAATTGGGTCTGAAGTAACGAACCGTCCAATATCAGGATCATAGAACCGCAAGGTGTTGTAGTGTAGGCCGGTCTCGCGATCCAGATACTGCCCCTGGAACCGCAGGTTCTGTGACCGCGGCGCACGAGTCTGCGCTGGTGCGGCCGCGGACACTTCGTCCCAAGACGGTGTCGCCCGCTGAGGTGCACGCGCGATCCATTCCTCCTGCACCGCGTTGCCCCACACCTTGTAGCGTGCCTGCCAGACCAACTCGCCGTCGGCGTCGCTCAATTCCTCCGGCAGCCCCGACACGTCGTTATGGAAATAATAGACAGTGTCACGCACTTTGGTGTCGTTGGCAGCCGGCACGCCCTGGTCGATCCGCGCCAGCGGCACATAGCTGTCCGGCTCGTACAGATAGGTCAGCGCCTCTTCGCCACTCCGGTCGTGATACGTCTCCTGCACCAACCGCATGCCGTCCCACAGAAAATCCGTACTCGCATAACTCCCATTGAGCTTCCGAATCCGCCGCCCAAACGCGTCGTATTCGAAATGCGTCGTCCCGATGCCGAGCCGGTCCTTCGTCACTACCGACTTCAACT
>NZ_QTPW01000076.1:0-2222 GCF_003857965.1 Burkholderia sp. Bp9031 | reverse complement strand
GACCGTGAAACGACTCTACGCCGATGATAGTGCGGATTCCCGTGTGAAAGTAGGTAATCGTCAGGCTCCCTAAGCCAGAAACCCCCGCCCGAACAGGCGGGGGTTTTTGCATTTGTGGCGCCGGAAAAGGAAAAGGGCGATGGCCGCCAGGTGTTGGCTTGGGAGATCGTGCCGGTAGGCCGGTGAGCTGGCCAGGCAGGATCCTCATGCACGTCGCACCCGCGTCGCAGCCGGGCCCAGTAGCTCGATCCCGCTGCAACTGCCGTCTCGACTGCCGAGCAAGCCAGTCTTGCACCGCTCGCTGAGCGGGAATCGGATCGACGGCGAGTCGATTGGTCTGATGGTGTCAGGCTGACGTACCTCGGTTCTGGTCACGGTCGACAGTATCGAACCCGCGGGGCGAAATCTGCCGCATCCGTCAGTTCTTGTTACGTTGGTATCCAACTCCACGCCGGCGTCCATCCTTCGAACGATCGACCATTGCATTGGGGGTACGGGCGATCGTCCTTGCGGAGAGGAAGATTTCGTCACTTGTCCGGCTGTCGTCAGTGGCCGTTTCATGCTCGGAGTGATCTCGTCTCCCACCCGTTCTCTCATTGTTTGCGGCCTTGGGCGCATCGCACAACGTGCCGAGTCGTCGCGCCTGATAATCCATCATCGCGGCCCATCGGCCCGTATATTTCGGCTATCTGCGCCCAATGTCGGTAATTTTGTTCAAGGTGTCGGCGAATGACCGATGCGTTTCTTGGTAAATCTCCGTGGTTGCAGGCGACGTTGCAGCCAGGCGCGCGAGTGCACATCGTTGTATCGGGCGGCTGCAAGGCATCAAGGCGAGCCGAACTGTCGGCGGCGCCTCCGGGCGGCGTCCCCATTGTTGCCGGCCGCGACAAGGTTGGTCGAAGCGTCGGCCAGCAACCACGCGCACGTGATCGCTTCCCGAGCTCTGCGCTTACAGGAGTCGCTCTTATCGGCCGCGATCAAGCAGTTGGCGTCGATTGGCGGTTTCAGCGTGTCGCACACAGCGCGAGTTGCAGCATCTGTCGTAGGCCTTGCGGCGTGGCTCTCGGAAAGTGCTTGCTGTCGGATTGCCGTGATCCTTTCAGCGCGACCCGCGCATTTTCGGTATCGTCCCTATGGGCCGCGGAAGCGGCGAAGATCAGCGCGAGGGCAAGGAGGTTGACCCGGCTTTCGCGTGGGACGTGAGAGGGGACGGGGACGGGCGGGGTTGATCGCAACAGGGGATGGTGTCGCACCAGCTCTTCTGTCTGCGGTGATATGAGGGCGCCATCCTGAGACATTGAGATTCCCGCGTCGCGGCGGACCTGACGAGAACGCCCGCCCTTTACGCCGAATCTGGCTTGAGCGTCGATGTGCCGGCAACCACTGCGGAGGTGTCGGCCGTGCCTAACGGCTTCATTGACGCATCTCCCGCTAACCAACTGCGGCCGGTCCGAGCCCTTGGTGGAGGCCTCGCAGACCCCTCCGGCATGAAATTTGCGATTTTTTTCATCTACCCGCTTGGCATTATGCGCGAGAGGCCTTATGATGGCGGTCTTTCGTTTTCAGCGAAGATGCAAATCGACGTTGAAGGCGGAGTCTGACGAAGATGTGGACGCCGGATGGCGATCCTCTCGTGCTTGCCTCAGCCGGGCGAGCGTGGGTGTCGGGTGAGTCGCTCGAGCGTGTTGGAAGAGAATGAAAATAATCTTCCGGATGTGCTTGACAAGACTGCGATGCACCCCCATAATCGTCAGTTCTCTACGGAGGGGTGCCCGAGTGGCTAAAGGGGGCAGACTGTAAATCTGTTGGCTTACGCCTACGTTGGTTCGAATCCAACCTCCTCCACCAGAACATCAGCGCAGAGAGCGGTAAGGAATCGTTAGTGGCCCGTGCGGGTGTAGCTCAATGGTAGAGCAGAAGCCTTCCAAGCTTACGACGAGGGTTCGATTCCCTTCACCCGCTCCAGTCCGTGAAGTTGAAGCGTAATACCGCCCATGTGGCTCAGTGGTAGAGCACTCCCTTGGTAAGGGAGAGGTCGGCAGTTCGATCCTGCCCATGGGCACCAGCAGTAAAAAGTCAGTGTCTGTTTGCGCGCGGCGCAACATGTGAAATTCCTTTCGGGAGTTGAAAATGGCCAAGGAAAAGTTTGAGCGGACCAAGCCGCACGTCAACGTTGGAACGATTGGTCACGTTGACCACGGCAAGACGACGCTGACGGCAGC
>NZ_QTPW01000075.1:0-2458 GCF_003857965.1 Burkholderia sp. Bp9031 | reverse complement strand
GAAGCAACCCAACGACCGTTCTCCGACCAGCGCCCCACGGCTGAGTTCGACGACCGCCTCGGGTGCGCGCCTCATGCAAAAGGAATGAAGCGACCCGGAACGGCCCTTCAGATTTTCCCAAAGCGGTCAATCGACGACCGGCGCGGTAGCCTATTGTCTCCCCGAAGATTATTCACATTGTGCAAAATTCAATTCAACACCATCGACTTGAAGTATGGGAACCAAGCGTAGTCACAAACAGATCCATCTCAAAGGGGCGCAAAAAATATGATGCTCACCGAGATTGCCCGGCAGAATGAATCGTGGAGTCGCTTTCCGCATCCACAGTTTTTGACACTAATGGTGACTTATCTCCAATCATGAGAACAATAACCGTCACTAATATTGATGGAATCAAAAATATCAAAATAGAAATCAAAATCCTATTAAGCGGCTTCAATCTAGCCAAAAGCGCATATACACCCAGAGCAATCAACGCTGAAAATATGTATAAAGTCGCCATTATAGATAGCACGTCATTGAAGTTGGTAGGTTTTCATTAGCCGATTGCATCCGCCCGGACGTGAAGTGGTCGCGTTGCGTCTCGTCGCTCCCCCGTTTCACTCGGATGCGTCCTCGATAGCCTTCAAAATCATTTGTTGTTCGTCAATTACACTCTCATCTCCGGAAAAGCGGGACATTTCCATATGTCCATCGTCGAACACGTCGATCTCGATACGCTCACCAGGCACAGTTATGGAGATCAGAATGGTGTCCGGGCGATGCCGGCCCAATGTATAAAAGAGGCGGCGATCGTCAAGGTCTTTAAGCAATTCGTACAAAGCGTGCGACATATGTCCCCCGTCACAGTCAGCAGATATCGCCCCATGATAGACCGTTGAACCTGCCGATAGCAGCCGCTTGCCTTCCCCAGCACCTGGCCGGATGGCGGACTTTGACCGATCCCGTGCGGGCCGCTGGTAAACTCGGGCAGCCAAAGCAACTTTTCCCGGTCACATGAGCACGCAACCCACCGCAACACCTGCAACCGTCACACCAATGATGCAGCAGTACCTGCGCCTTATCTGACAAGGCAAAGATCAAAAAGCTACGCTCCACGTTACGCCGACTCTAGTTGCAATTGGCTGCTCGCTGCGCAATGCACGCCTCAACACCAAAAGCAGTGCCATCGATAGACTCATACAGGGCCGGCTGTTTGCGCGCTATCACCAGTAGATCACGGAGCAAAACAGGACGAAGATACGAAATCGCCTTCGTGGGGATCGCCGGGGATATCTTATGAACAATAGTTATCGGGCTTCCCGTGGTTCACGGATCTGCCTGCTAGTACTCACAACTCCCGGCATTGCATTATTCCTTTTCACAGGCTTTGGAATCACCAAACGAGAAAACCTTCTCGTTGCGCTGGGATTTTTCTTGATGGCAGCTCTGCTAGCGGTATGGCTGACGTTCATGCTGACCATGCGCGTTGATCTAACTGAGCAGACTATTGTTCGGTCTTGGTTGCTTGGCTACAAGGCCGTACCGATAGCACAAGTTACTAGCCTCCGCTGGAGCGGAGCGCGTGGACAAACCATATTGTGCGTCGCATACGGCAAACCAAGGCGGTTTATTTTGCTCTCTAGCATCATCGCCCCAAGGGTAAAGTTGCTCGAAATTCAAAACGACATCCTCACCTTGCGCGGCCTCGCAGGTGAGACGTTGTGGCCGTCGATGTCAACGGACGTCGACATCGATAAAATGTTAGAGCGAAAACGCGGATGATATTAACTCCACGAAATATGCTCGATACCGTCCGATTTTTCTTCGTCGCGATTGTTTTCTTTGGTTCTTGGCTTGATAACCTGCCCCAAGAATTGCTCCGTGTACGCGTCATCGAAGTTGAGCGGGCTAAAACCTAAGCGATTCACAAAGTTTGCGTGAGGCTCATACCTATTAAGCCTATCGTACACGTACCACTCGTCAAAGCCTGGCATCGGAAGCTGCGATACCGCGCTGACTAACGGACTGACCGCGAGTTTGCCGATCTTCGACCACCCCGCCATGAATTCCTCATTGGTCGGCGTATACGGGCCGCTGTCGCAACTTGCGATTGCAACATGCCGCCCCAGCACAAGTTCCGGACAGCGCAGAACTAAGTCCTCGATAGCCCCGTCAGTCCCGTCGCTCCATTCGGCAATCAGATAACCCGCTCGCTCACCAGTTCGCATTAGTCTCACGTCGCTCGATCTCCGAAGTTTTGGTTTCCTTGATCATGAAATTCCAATTATCGCGCGATGCCCCTTCTACGCTGCGGGTGGCGGAAACCCAGCCCGGAATCGTCACGCCCCATACCAAATTGTCGACGACTTACCGGGGAATGTCGACCGACCGAAACTGGCCGAATACTGCCCAATTAGCCGTCAATTCATGAAGCAGTCGATCGAAGAACCTCCCCCGAAGAGGGCTCCGATCGCGG
>NZ_QTPW01000074.1:0-2973 GCF_003857965.1 Burkholderia sp. Bp9031 | reverse complement strand
GCTGCATCGTATTGCCACTGCTTCGCAAGCAACTCGCCGCCCGCCTTGCCTCGCTGCGCAGCGTGCCGCGCACGACGCCCCACCGCGTCATACCCGAAATGACTCGTCAGCTTGCCCTGCGTCCGTAGCACCTCGCGATGCAGATCATCCCGTTCGATGTCCGCGACTGCGGCCCCATCGAAACGAATCTGGTGCACGTGCCCCGAACCGTAATGCAGCCAATCGATCGTGCGCTCGCCGGAAATTGTCGTGCTGACGCGATTGCCAAGCTCGTCGGAGGTGCGTGCGAGCCAGCCAGTCGGCGTGTACTCCTCGACGACCTCACCACGCGCGTCGTATTTCAAGCTGACCCGATTCTTCAGCGATGGCCCGCGCATCGTTAGCGTGTACAGTTCGCCAGAGTTGGCCAATTTCCTTTTAAATTCATTAAAACAGTCGTCACCGATCCTCGGAAATTAGATTTTTCAAATATGACAGAATTTCCTTTCCAAGAGGAGAGCCAAAATTCTCATTCAGCGACACTATCTCATTATACTCTTCTTGCGACACCCCAATATCACGCTCGCAAATGTAATTACACAAAGTATCAAGCGCCAAAGGAGCCTCATTAAAATCGATATAGCCCAAAGCAAAACTTATATCTTGATCCGAAAGACGATTCTTAAACCCTCCTCCGAGCAACCTCAATCTCTCCGAATCCTTCATTTACTTCGCCTCCGGCAAAATCGGAATAGGTAGCGTAATCGGCTCGCGTACGACGTGAAAGCCCAGCGAATGTGCTGAGACGGTGTTTCGCCAAAATATTAGCGCCCAACTTCGACCATTTCTAGCGATTCCCGTTTCGCCCCCTACCAATGGCAGTTCGATTCGGAATGCGCATCTCTTACAGCGGATCAATCTTCGTACTGACTCTCATATCCTTTTTTGAGCCAACAAGATATTTACTCAGCCCCAAATTTTTTATTTCCTCCAGATTTGCAGCACGCCATTTCCAGCCTTCATCCCATGCAAACCATTTAGCGAGATCGGTGTTTTCCACAACACACGCACCTGCAATATCCACGGTACAAACATCGAACTCCGATGAATAACCTATAACTCGACCATCGCCAAGTTTAATAAGGTGAAGTTCATCACCGCAACCAAACCCGGCATCGTAGGCAGCGACAACATAATATTTCATTTCCACAAAGCCCCACTTCGGAAACGACGTAACGACTTGATTTGCACCGGGACTTGTCACTATCCTCACGGCACTCAGTATTGGATTACCTGCAGCCCCCCGGAATCCCCCTGCAAGCCTGCTTCTGGATACGGAACGTCATAAATCCAGTTTCCCTTTTTGACCAACCACTGGCGCCACTCCATCTCTAACAGCTATATCCCATGCATTGTTTGCCGTGGCAATCGTGTCATCTACAAAAACTCCATGCGGTAGCCGCCGGCTTCCCTTGATCAATCCGCGCAAGCGGCACGAAACTATTGGACTTGTACAAGTACGTCAGCGCCTCCTCAATTTGACGATCGTGATACGCTTCCTGCACCAACCGCATTCCGTTTTTCGATCAATCCAAATCTGGATATATTTCACGACTGCCTTCTTCCCGACCAATTCTCGACCATACCGCGCGCCCCCACTTAATCGCCCCCCGCTTAAATATTGACCTTATTTTATTCTCAAATTCAGCATTGAAATTTTCATCCGACACAACGAAAATATCAACAACGTGATTATCATCAGATAAAAAATCACCCAACCGATCAACCCGATCAACAACCTCAATATAAAAACCATCCGCACTTCCTTCTGCGATAAAGCGACCCTCCTTATCTTTTATCGCCAAATTTACTCCAAATGCAATCTCCACCTTTCCAACCAACTCAGAAAAATCAATGTCCTCTAAAAGAACTACGCTCAAACACCGACCCGATCTGGAATTCATTTATTGCACCCCCCAATCTTCACTTGACCGTCACCTTTTCTCGCGAGCTCGCTTAGCTCATGTGTTTTGAAAATTCTAAACCCGAATCGCTCTTCCCTCAACCCAGGGAACGCCTTTCTCAAGTCACTATCAATGGATCGCTCAATCTCAGAAATCCCTGGTATCCTCGAAGCCTCTCGCCGCCTGTTTGTGAAAACAGGATCATTTGCCAAATAATCAGATTGTATAAAACCATCGACATCGAAATCATTAATATTGATCGGCCTAGCGATTGCAGGATCATGAGCCTTACTGATCCCGCTCGCAGCGCTCCCTCTATAGCCAATAGTGGCATTGGGATCAATATTCTGTATTGCTGGCAAATGACTTTCAAATATCGAATTTATCTTCTGCTGTATTTCACCTAACGGACTTAACCCTAGCGGATCAATCCAGCTGATCGGATTCGGCGCGTACTGATATAGGTTCATCCCACCGGCAAGTCCGATAGGATCCTGTGTAATAAATCTCCCAGTATCGGGGTCGTAGTACCTAAACAGGTTGTAATGCAGTCCCGTTTCCCGGTCCAAGTACTCCCCTTGGAAGCGCAGATTCTGCGGCCGTGACACATGGTCAAGTGCCGCCCGCCCTGGCACCCGGGCGATCCACTCCTCCTGCACCGCGTTGCCCCACACCTTGTAGCGAGCCTGCCAAACCAGCTCGCCATCAGCGTCAGTCAGTTCTTCCGGCAGCCCCGAAATATCGTTGTGGAAGTAGTAAACCGTATCTCGTACATCCGCATCGTTTGCCGCCGACTTCCCTTGATCAATCCGAGCAAGCGGCACATAACTATTGGACTCGTACAAATACGTCAGCGCTTCCTCCCCCCGGCGGTCGTGATACGTCTCCTGCACCAACCGCATGCCGTCCCACAGAAAATCCGTACTCGCATAACTCCCATTGAGCTTCCGAATCCGCCGCCCAAACGCGTCGTATTCGAAATGCGTCGTCCCGATGCCAAGCCGGTCCTTCGTCACAACCGACTTCAACT
>NZ_QTPW01000073.1:0-3151 GCF_003857965.1 Burkholderia sp. Bp9031 | reverse complement strand
TGGCTTAGGGAGCCTGACGATTACCTACTTTCACACGGGAATCCGCACTATCATCGGCGTAGAGTCGTTTCACGGTCCTGTTCGGGATGGGAAGGGGTGGGACCGACTCGCTATGGTCATCAGGCAAAGAGGGTTGTTGCGCTGCTTCGCAGCACAACCAATCTTGGAAGAAGCAGTAATTCAGGTTGTGTGTATCACACACGAGAATCCAACCCGTCCGACGCGCTCTCTAGCGCGAAACAGACTTGTTATAGGATCAAGCCTTACGGGCAATTAGTATCAGTTAGCTGAACGCATTACTGCGCTTACACACCTGACCTATCAACGTCCTGGTCTCGAACGACCCTTCAAGGGGATCTAGTCCCCAGGGATATCTCATCTTAAGGCGAGTTTCCCGCTTAGATGCTTTCAGCGGTTATCTCTTCCGAACATAGCTACCCGGCGATGCCACTGGCGTGACAACCGGTACACCAGAGGTTCGTCCACTCCGGTCCTCTCGTACTAGGAGCAGCCCCCTTCAAATATCCAACGCCCACGGCAGATAGGGACCAAACTGTCTCACGACGTTTTAAACCCAGCTCACGTACCTCTTTAAATGGCGAACAGCCATACCCTTGGGACCGGCTACAGCCCCAGGATGAGATGAGCCGACATCGAGGTGCCAAACACCGCCGTCGATATGAACTCTTGGGCGGTATCAGCCTGTTATCCCCAGAGTACCTTTTATCCGTTGAGCGATGGCCCTTCCATACAGAACCACCGGATCACTATGACCTGCTTTCGCACCTGCTCGACTTGTCGGTCTCGCAGTTAAGCACGCTTATGCCATTGCACTATCAGCACGATTTCCGACCGTACCTAGCGTACCTTCGTACTCCTCCGTTACGCTTTGGGAGGAGACCGCCCCAGTCAAACTGCCTACCATGCACTGTCCCCGACCCGGATCACGGGCCAAGGTTAGAACCTCAAACAAACCAGGGTGGTATTTCAAGGACGGCTCCACCGAAACTAGCGTTCCGGTTTCATAGCCTCCCACCTATCCTACACAGATCGGTTCAAAGTCCAATGCAAAGCTACAGTAAAGGTTCATGGGGTCTTTCCGTCTAGCCGCGGGTAGATTGCATCATCACAAACACTTCAACTTCGCTGAGTCTCGGGAGGAGACAGTGTGGCCATCGTTACGCCATTCGTGCAGGTCGGAACTTACCCGACAAGGAATTTCGCTACCTTAGGACCGTTATAGTTACGGCCGCCGTTTACCGGGACTTCAATCAAGAGCTTGCACCCCATCATTTAATCTTCCGGCACCGGGCAGGCGTCACACCCTATACGTCCACTTTCGTGTTTGCAGAGTGCTGTGTTTTTATTAAACAGTCGCAGCCACCAGTTTATTGCAACCCCTTCACCCTCTGCGCGCAGGCGCATCAAGCTACAAGGGCGTACCTTATCCCGAAGTTACGGTACCAATTTGCCGAGTTCCTTCTCCCGAGTTCTCTCAAGCGCCTTAGAATACTCATCTCGCCCACCTGTGTCGGTTTGCGGTACGGTCATCGTTAGACTGAAGCTTAGAGGCTTTTCTTGGAACCACTTCCAATTGCTTCGCTCCCTAAGGAGCTCGCGCCACACCCTTGAATTACGCACCCGGATTTGCCTAAGTGCCTTCTCCAATGCAGCGACCGGGACTTCCAACACCCGGACAACCTTCCGCGATCCGTCCCCCCATCGCATCTAACAATGGTGCAGGAATATTGACCTGCTTCCCATCAGCTACGCATTTCTGCCTCGCCTTAGGGGCCGACTCACCCTACGCCGATGAACGTTGCGTAGGAAACCTTGGGCTTACGGCGAGGGGGCCTTTCACCCCCTTTATCGCTACTCATGTCAGCATTCGCACTTCCGATACCTCCAGCACCCTTTACAAGGCACCTTCGCAGGCTTACGGAACGCTCTCCTACCATGCGTGCAAAGCACGCATCCGCAGCTTCGGTATATAGCTTAGCCCCGTTACATCTTCCGCGCAGGACGACTCGATCAGTGAGCTATTACGCTTTCTTTAAAGGGTGGCTGCTTCTAAGCCAACCTCCTGACTGTTTTAGCCTTCCCACTTCGTTTCCCACTTAGCTATATTTGGGGACCTTAGCTGGCGGTCTGGGTTGTTTCCCTCTTGACACCGGACGTTAGCACCCGATGTCTGTCTCCCGTGATTGCACTCTTCGGTATTCGGAGTTTGCTATGGCGGGGTAATCTGCAATAGACCCCCCAACCATGACAGTGCTCTACCCCCGAAGGTGAGACACGAGGCACTACCTAAATAGTTTTCGGAGAGAACCAGCTATTTCCAGGTTTGTTTAGCCTTTCACCCCTATCCACAGCTCATCCCCTAACTTTTCAACGTTAGTGGGTTCGGACCTCCAGTACGTGTTACCGCACCTTCATCCTGGCCATGGATAGATCACCTGGTTTCGGGTCTACGCCCAGCAACTGAACGCCCTATTCGGACTCGCTTTCGCTACGCCTGCCCTATACGGTTAAGCTTGCTACTGAACGTAAGTCGCTGACCCATTATACAAAAGGTACGCCGTCACCCCTTACGAGGCTCCGACTGTTTGTATGCATGCGGTTTCAGGATCTATTTCACTCCCCTCCCGGGGTTCTTTTCGCCTTTCCCTCACGGTACTGGTTCACTATCGGTCGATCACGAGTATTTAGCCTTGGAGGATGGTCCCCCCATCTTCAGACAGGATTTCACGTGTCCCGCCCTACTTGTCGCACACCTAGTTCTTTCATACTGTTTTCGCCTACAGGGCTATCACCTGCTATGGCCGCACTTTCCAGAGCGTTCGGCTAACAATACAAATAAAGAGTGCAAGGCTCATCCCATTTCGCTCGCCACTACTTTGGGAATCTCGGTTGATTTCTTTTCCTGCGGTTACTTAGATGTTTCAGTTCACCGCGTTCGCTTCACATGGCCTATGTATTCAGCCATGGATACTCCAAAAGGAGTGGGTTTCCCCATTCGGACATCTACGGATCAAAGCTCGTTTGCCAGCTCCCCGTAGCTTTTCGCAGGCTACCGCGTCCTTCATCGCCTGTGATCGCCAAGGCATCCACCACATGCACTTGTTCGCTTGACCCTATAACGAGTCTGTCT
>NZ_QTPW01000072.1:0-3340 GCF_003857965.1 Burkholderia sp. Bp9031 | reverse complement strand
GGTGCTGAACGAGCGCCCGGGCCATCGCGCGCCGCGCGTGCGCTTCGAGCAGGAGCTGGAGGATTTCCTGTCGGACGAAGCGGCTGAGGAAACGCTCGACGCGGTGATCGACTGGGGGCGTTACGGAGAAGTGTTCTCGTACAACGACAAGACGGAAGTGTTCAGTCTCGAGGATGTGGAGTCGTAAAGTCTGGAAGTCGATACATAGGGCGCGACGTCCATCCGTCATCGATGTCGCGCCGACGCCGGAGCTTGCCGCACAGCCGGCAGCGCTGCCGGCTGTGCGGCCGTGAAGGTGCCGGCCAGGCCAATCGAAGAGCTATCCGATCAGACCGGAAACGACCCCGAGCGTCATTCCGGTTTCCGCGCAACACCGCACCATACCGCCGTCCGATCATAATGCCGGTCTAACAGCCCCGATGAGTCATCTCAAGAATAGCGAGATCGAATCGCAACTATCGTGTGACAATTTTCTACATTGTTCGATTCGATTGTTTGCAGAGGTAATGGGTCGATGTTGTGCGAAAGTGGGCGGATTTCGAGGATGCTATGTCGAACGCTTCTCGAGCGTTAATTAATTCAATTTTTAGAAGAATTGATTTTTCGTGACGGGGAATGGCACTGGGGGGTAGCTGCCGCGCACCCCAAAAGTATGAGGCTTGCCGGCCTGTTGCTCCATCCAGGGATTCGGCTCTATCGGTGTCTCGAGAGAAGAGATATTGAAATAGTCCAGGGACAGAGAAATAAAAAAATCACTCAAATGCGGCTCGGGGCTGTGAGCATATCGTAAAAGATGACGGCTTATCGGGTCTGGGGCAGCGTGTGTTCATTTTCGTGAGCATATGCTTCACTGGCGAGAGCGTAGTGGCACTGCGTCCCCGAATGCATGCGTGGGCGAACGTGCCGGTGTCCAACCTCTCGTTCAACAGCAGCCATGCCAACCATTCAGGATGTGCTGAAACACCCCGGTTCGGTCGTTACCCAACCGCTGCATCTGGAGATCGCGACGCTGGACGAGCCGATCTCCGTTCTGTCGTTTGTCCTGACCGAGGAAATGAATACGCGATTCCTCGCGGACATCACCGTGACGTCGCAAGACAAACGGATCGACGGTGCGACGATCGTCGGTCGGCCCGCGATCTTCACGATCGAGGAATACGCGTCCGTGCCGTCGATGGCCGGTGTGATCGATCCGGTTCGGCATGCTGCGCGTACCGTGCACGGCGTCGTCACGCAATGGACACGCGTCAAAACGTCTCGCGACGAGGCGACCTATCAACTGCACCTGAAGCCGCGTCTCTCGCTGCTCGAAGAGGTGCACGATTCGGCAGTATTTCTGGACAAGTCGTTTCGTGAGCTGCTGACCGACGTGATCGTCGATCGCAATCTGTTCCAGTCCTTCGATGTCGAGTTCGAGCTGGACGGGTTCGATGGGAAGCTGGAACAAACGGTGATGTACGAAGAGACGGTCGCGAACTTTATCGAACGACATTGCCGGCGCGCGGGAGTCTATTACTACTTCAAGCAGGCGAAGAAGGAGGACGGCCCGCAACGCGACACGTTGGTGTTCGGCAATACGCCGCGCGGCTATATGCGAGCGATCGAGGTGCCGTTGCTACCGCATTCTGGTCTGGCGAGCTGGCACGAGGCGATTCTGACGCTGGAAGTCACGCGCGCGCTGGTGCCGCAGAAGGTGCGCGAATGGGATCGCAACTATCGTGTACCCGACGATCCACTGCAGGTTGAATCGGTCGTGGCCAATGACGACCGTTCGGTGTACGGAAGCATGAACCGCAGCGTCGAGCATTTCCATTCGGTCGACGAAGGGCAGGCGCTGGCTGACGCGCGTCGTGACGAACTGCTCACGCGGCAGATGCGGCTCGCGGGCACGAGTAACGTAATCGGCATGACGCCCGGCATGGTGGTGCGGATCACCCATGACGTGGTGCCGGAGGCGCCGCACGGGATGGTGATCACGCGACTTGTCACGACCGGCAGTCGCAGCCAGTCCGTGACCAACACCTTCGAAGCGATTCCCGCGCACCAGACCTACCGGCCGGAATATGTTCCTGAAAAGCACTGGCGATGGGTCACCGGCATGCTGATCGGTGTGGTCGAGTCCGGTGATGACGAGCCGTACGCATGGATGGACGAGTACGGCCGCTATCGCGTCAGGCTTCTGTTCACGCGGCACAGCGGCAAGCGCGGCACGAACAGCATGCCATTGCGCCTGCTGCGTACGTCGGCGTCGTATCAGGGCGGCCTGCACATTCCATTGCTGCCGCGGTCGGAAGTACGCATTGTCGCGACTCAAGGAAATTGCGATCGCTTATTGATCGCAGGAGCCCTGCATGACCATGCGCGTCGGGACCTCGTGCATGGCAAGGAGGGCTGGTACAGCCGTGCCGTGTTCCGTTCGCCGTTGCTTGGCAACAAGCTGCGCTTCGAGGATCTGAAAGAGCACGAGGGCATCCGCCTGGCGACGGTGTTCGGACAATCGTCGCTCAACATGGGCCATCTGGTCGACGGTGGGAAGAACAAGCGCGGCGAGGGCTTCGAACTGACCACGCAGAACTGGGGCACGGTGCGGGCGCCGAAGGGGCTGTTCGTCTCGGCAGATGCAGCAGGTGGATCCGCGACGCCGCACCTCGATATGCCCGCCGCTGTCGCGCAGCTCAAGGCTGCATTGCAGCGCGTAACGGACCTTGCGGCTGCGACGACGCAGGTCAAGGCCGAGCCTGCGGACCGCGCGATGCAGGCGGCGTTGCTCGACAGCCTGAATCAACTTCGCGACGCGGGGCTGCTTGCCAGTGCCCCCGGCGGCATGGCGTTCGTGACACCGAAATCGGCGCAGCACTCGGCGGGCGAGAACGTAATCGTCACCGCGGGCCGGGATATGGACGTGAGCGTCGTCAGGCGCCTGCGCATGGTAGCCGGTGACCTGATCTCGCTGTGTGCGCACAAGCTTGGCATCAAGATTTTCTCGAAAGGGAAAATCGAGTTGCAAGCACAACGTGCTCCGATGGATCTCTTCTCCGACGAGCAATTGCACGTGTCGAGCGCCAACGCGAATGTGCTCGTGAATGCCAAGACTGGTGCGATGGTGGCCAGCGGCGGCGCGTCAATGACCATCGAGGACGGCAATGTCGTCTTTAACTGTCCAGGTGAATTCCGTATCAGGGCGGCCTCGTTCACGTTCGAAGGGCCTGGCAATACGTCCATCAACTTGCCGCAACTGCCGGTGAGTGACTACCAGCCCAGCGCCAAATACAGCCACACACAATAACGATCATGATTATCAGCCCGCCGTTTCTGCCCAAAGCCGGTCTCGCGGTCCCGA
>NZ_QTPW01000071.1:0-3507 GCF_003857965.1 Burkholderia sp. Bp9031 | reverse complement strand
ATCACGATGCTGCTGATCCTGATGCTGACGTCGAAGGGAATGGCCGGCGTGCCGCGCGCATCGCTCGTCGTGATCGCGGCGACGCTGCACCAGTTCGACATCCCGGAAGCGGGGCTGCTGCTGATTCTCGGCGTCGACACGTTCCTCGACATGGGGCGCTCGGCGACCAACGCGGTCGGCAACTCGATCGCGAGCGCGGTGGTCGCGAAGTGGGAAGGCAGCCTGCTGCCTGAAGCCGATGCGGAAGCGAACGCGGCCCGCATCGATGCCGAACTCGCCGCGACGCTTGCCCACCCGGCAGACGCCTGACACTGGTCACGCACGCTGTTCCGATCAACGCCGGTGGCTGTCTGCAGACACGCCACCCGCTTGGTACGCACGCCCATTCGATCGAGATCGGCACTTGCCGGTGACGAACGTTCTCGAAGCCGGAACCGCAAACCGTCGGAACAGCGGCGTGCTTGACGGCCCCCCAACCGTCGCGAACGTGTGCTCGCGCGGAACGATCGGTCGGGGCGCGAAACCGCTTCTGCCGGCGCCCAAGTCGGCATGTTCACGCCGGTATCGGCGACGGACGTCCCTTCTCGACGACATATCTCACGCGCTCCCAGGCGTCGACATAGCGATGCGCAGGGGCGATCAATAGCTGTATGTCGTGGAACGTCACCAATTGCTCGATTGCTATACGTTCATCGACCAGGAGCGTCCATGGTTGCCCTTGCTCGACGCGTTGCATGCATTGCTCCAGCGCATCTTCAGCACGCTTGTACAAGCGTCGATCGACATCGTCTACCTCGATATCGCGCAAGAAGAAGGCGATGTAGGTGGTACCGAGCAATGTCATGAACTGGTCACCGTTTCCGTGACCGGAGCTCATCACCGCAAGCGCAAGGTGAAATCTCAGCGATAAACGTCGCACGTCCACCGAAGGCAGCGGAAGCAACATCGATTTCGTGAATGGCCGTCGGTCGCGTCGTGGAGGGTGACTCATGTTGAATCTGTCGAGAATTGGCTGATTATGTCGTGTGCAATCGCCTTGGCCTTGAACACCTTCTCGAGCACACTCGGCATGATCGGCGCGACAGTCAATGCGCCCGGCGATGTGCCGAGCAGGCCCGCGATGCTGCCGCCCTTCGCGCTGACAACCTCGGTGCCAAGCTTGAGCACGCCACCTTTCACCGGGTCACGCTTGATGATCTGCACGCGCTGCCCGGCCTGCCACGGACGCCAGTCGTCCTCCTTTGCGTTCGGGAAGTATTCCTTCAGCGCATTGAAGCGGTCGTCGTGGAACAGCATGAGCTGGCCGGCCAGGTATTCCACGAGCGGAAACTCGTCGACGCCCACGCGAATCATCGGCATCACGCCGCGCGTGTTGGTGCTGTTCAGCCAGTCGAAGTACGAGTTTGACGACGTCCGTGTCGTCGGTCACGAGGAACGAGCTGCCCACCGGGAACGCACCGTATTCCGTGGCCTCAGGGATGCCGGACACCTGCAGTAGGTGCAGTGCGCCGCCGCCCGCACCAATGAAAACGAACTTCGCGTCGACGGCCTGCCGTGCGCCACTTGCGTCGCGCCTGCCCCACGAAACGTGCCACGTGCCGTCTTGTGTGGCGCGAGATATCAGGCTGCTGCCGCAAGTAGCCGACGAACTGCCGCGTGATTTCGCCGAAGTTCCCGTCGGTGCCGATCGGCGTCCAGGCGGCGGCGACCTTCTGCGAACGGTCGCGGCCTTCCATCATCAGCGGCACCCACTGCTTGACTTCCGCACGATCGAAACACGGTCAACACGCCGACATGGCGCTTCAGCCGACCCGCGACCTATCCTGGCCGCTGACTGATCTGTCGAACCTGCTGCCGGAGATGCAATTGCCCGGCACTATCGGCAAACCGGTCAGCGCTCCGAAAGAGGTCCGGTTCGACGCGCCTGCCGGGCCGGCGCGCTTGTGCTCATCGCCGACCGATCAGCAACCCGATCAACACCCCCACTCCGAGCGCAGTTGCCGCCGTTGTCCATGGACGATCGTGCACGTACTCGTTCGCGACACGAGCGGTCTTCTTCCCCTTCTCGACGACAATCACCTGCGCTTCCGCCGCTCTCTTCTTGACCTGCTTGAGTCGATCGCGAAGCGCCTCGCGCACGTTCTCGTCATCGAAAGCGTCAACGCCGTCATAACCCGCATCCTTCGCTGCTCGTTCCATTGCACCTTGCATATTTGCCGACGTCGTCATCACGATCTCCATTTGATGAATTGCATCCTGATTTCATTTCGAGCGCACATACCCGTCTTGTCGGCTCGGAGTCCTTTGTCGCCAACGCACAGTGATTGGAAATCCGACATGAACAACGTACCCAACCGAATTTTCCTCGGCAAGAGCTATGCGCATTTCGACTAACTCCATGACGCCTGCTATCCCGATGAGCCAGCGACGAATGCGTCACGCAACCGCTCGACGCACATCGATCTCCACACTGAGGGATCCGCCGCTTCCCTGCCTGCTGCACCCTTTGACTGGAGATGCGCCGTGATAATCCATGCCAGCAGCCAGCTTCACGTAATGTTCGTTGGGACAGATGTTGTTCGCGGGATCGAAGCCGACCCAGCCGAGACCATCCACGTACGCGCCCGCCCACGCATGGCTGGCCGCCTGTCGATCTTGGCCGTCCATCAGCAGATAGCCCGAGATATAACGGGCTGGAATACCGAGCCGGCGGGAGGCCGCAATGAAAACATGCGCATAGTCCTGGCAAACGCCCGTTCCGCCGGTCCATGCCGTCTCGGCATCGGTATCGACATCCGTGGCGCCTGTTGCAAATTCGAACCGGTCATGGATCGCCTCCATGAGGTCATGGAGCATCATCAGCTGATTCGACATGCCGGAAAACGACATCGCGAATTCTTCGAGCGCGCCCCCCGCCTTGGTCAACTGCGTTTCACGCAGGAACAGCCACGGATGGGCACAATCGTCGAGGTACCCCACCACACCCGTCATGTCGCGCGTCGTCACGTTTCCGGCAGATTCGATCACAATCTCGCTCGCGCTCGAAACATGGTCTGCAAGGTCGATTCGATTCCCGAATCCGTCGAGATACGACAACCCGGGCGGCTTGCCATTGACCCGGATTTCCCAATCAACGACAGTCTGACTCGCACTCGACAGTGGATGAAGGCGCATGCGTTGAATGGCCTGCTGCACGGGCGCATCGTAGACATAGCGGGACGTATGAACAATCGAGAGTTGCATGATTGCGTTCAGTCGAAGTTGTACGCCTGGGCGATTTCGAGCCCCAGTCGGTGGTTGCGCCGAATGAATCCGGTCAGGAATTCGTGCAGGCCGTTCTTGAAGATGCGTTCGATCGTACTGTCGGACAGCGTCGTGAGCATCTGTGCGGCGGTGTCGTGGCACGCATGAGCAGCACCATGCTCTTTCACGAGCAGGTTGAGACTCGACATCACGCGGCCATAGCAATAGCGCAACGAGCGCGGCATGCGGCCGTTCAGGATCAGG
>NZ_QTPW01000070.1:0-3909 GCF_003857965.1 Burkholderia sp. Bp9031 | reverse complement strand
GACCGTGAAACGACTCTACGCCGATGATAGTGCGGATTCCCGTGTGAAAGTAGGTAATCGTCAGGCTCCCTAAGCCAAAAACCCCCGCCCGAAAGGCGGGGGTTTTTGCATTTATGGCGCCGGAAAAGGAAAAGGGCGATGGCCGCCAGGTGTTGGCTTGGTCGCTGGCGCCGGTAGGCCGGTGAGCTGGCCAGGCAGGATCCTCATGCACGTCGCACCAGATCTGCCCCCTTCGGTAAGGCCAATCGACTTCTAGCAAAGTCCTTTTCACTCAGCTTTTGATACGATCGAAGTGTCGTCGACGGTCGCTCGTGTCGACGTTCATGTTCGAACCAGTGCTTGATGGAAAGAGGGCAGGAATGAATATCGGCGACGCGTCGCGCGAATCCGGCGTCAGCGCAAAAATGATCCGCTACTACGAACAGGTCGGCCTCCTTGCACCGAGCAAGCGTAGCGATGCCGGATACCGGATCTACGGTTCGGAAGAAGTCCATATCCTGCGTTTCATCCGCCAGGCAAGGCGGCTCGGTTTTCTCGTCGAAGATATCCGCAAGCTGCTGACGCTCTGGCAAGACCGCTCCCGCGCCAGCGCCGAAGTGAAGTCGATCGCCCTCGAACACGTGGCCGAACTCGACAAACGCATCGCGGAATTGAGCGACATGCGCAATACGCTCGCCGATCTCGCCGCGCACTGTCACGGTGACGGGCGCCCCGAATGCCCGATCCTGGCGCGTCTGGCCGATCCGGTCGGTGAGCCAGATTAGTGCACACCCTCGAGGCCCGAAATGAACCTCGAGTCAATATCTTTAAAAATCAGTGAGTTGAGGTGGATGCTTCATAATCCATTCCGAATTGGAATGGCGTCCATGCAAGCATTTCACTGGTATCTTGGTGCAGCACCGCTATAATTCGGGATAACCCTATACGGGAAATCCCTGAATCTTGATTCGCCAGGGGTCCCCCTTCCTTGGAGAACATCATGATCGCCTACATCGTCGAAAAGCTGAGCAACTGGTTCGAATCCGCAGAGCGCGAGCGCCGTGAGGCTTACCTCGCCACGTCGTCGGACATCGTCCAGCTCGAGAGCCGCATCCGCTCGCTCGAAACCAACGGCTACTCGCTGTAATCGGAGTTACCGTCAGGTGCCACGTGGCACCGAACGAAAAGCAAGCCCCGTATTGACGGGGCTTTGTTTTTTGTACGCCGGATCTGGCGAAATCGTCGGCGCGGCGCTATGGTATGGACCTGCTTTTCAGCCGAGAAAATACGACCATGCGCTTGCGTCTCGATGTGCGTCACGGTTTCCGCGCGCGTCTCGTTCTGGGCACTGCGATGCTCATTCAAGGCATGGCGGCCGGTGCGGCGACTTCATCCAAACCACTGATTCTCGATACGCAACGCGGGATCCAGGATGGCAAGGGGGGGCTGGTGTTGCAAACGGCTCCGCTATCGCCAGAGCCGATTGTTGAACCCGCGGGCATGAGAACGCCGGCCGGGCAGGGATCGAATTCGTCGGTCCCGTTGTTTGTCGCGCCGTATATCAATGTGCCGGGCTGGGGCGTGTCGCCTGCGAATCAGCCAAGACCCGCCCCGAGACCGCAGCCGTAACGGCAAACCGCTCGCTCAGTTTCCGCGGTGCTCGATCTGGCACCGGGCGCCGCTGTCCTGTCCCAGGTGTTCGACGAGATAGGGCAGCGCTTCGTTCATGCTCTGCGCGAGCGTGTACGGCGGATTCAGGATAAACATTCCGCTGCCATAAAGTCCCAGGCCGTCTGCTGGCGGGTTCGATACCGTCAACGTCAGGTGCAGCCAGTTGTTCGGCTGCAGTCGCTTGAGTTGTTCCGGAAAACGCTGCGACTCCACCCGCGCAACCTGCGGATACCAGATCGCATAACAACCGGTCGCGAAACGCTTCAGGCATTCGGTTACGCAGGTCACCGTGCGCGCGTAGTCCTTCTTGTCTTCATAGGACGGATCGATCAGCACGAGCGCGCGTCGCGGCGGCGGCGGCAGCAGCGCCTTGATGCCCTCGAAGCCGTCACCGGCGAAAATCATCGCGCGTCGCCCCGCGTCACGGAAGTTGTGACGGAGCACGTCGATTTCCGTCGTGTGCATCTCGAACAGGCGCATCCGGTCCTGCTCGCGCATCAATCGCCATGCGAGATACGGAGAGCCCGGATAGTAGTGCAGCTCGCCGTCGTCGTTCAGCGCGCGCACTTCGTCGATGTAATCACCGAGCGCCTCGGGCAGGTTCTTGTCGTCCCACAGCGGGCCGATGCCGGTGTCGAATTCCCCCGTCTTGGCCGCATAACCGTCGCGCAGCGAATACACGCCGGCGCCGGCGTGCGTGTCGATGTACCAGTACGACTTGTCTTTCTTGTTCAGGTAGCGCAGCAGCTGGACGACGACGGCGTGCTTGAGCACGTCCGCGTGGTTGCCTGCGTGAAAACCGTGACGATAACTGAGCATGGCTGGCTGCCTGAAACGAAGGATGAATCGATGAAAACGGACGATCGCCGCGCGCGGCCGTCGGGCCGCGCGCCAATGCGGCCGCGTATTGTACGCGAGTGGACGTGAGCCGCCTTACTCGTATGCGTCGCCAACGACCTCCTCGATGCGTTGCTTGACCTCAAGCGTTAGCTTTGCGGCAACGTCGAGTGCGCGGATGTTGTCGCCGATCTGCTCGATCCGGGAGGCCCCCGTAATGACCGAACTCACGCGCGGATTCGCGAGTATCCATGCGATAGCGAGCTGGGCGGTGTTGCAGCCGAGTTCTGCCGCAATTCCGCCGAGCCGTTCGACCACGTCGTTGCTGGCCGGATCCGTCAGCCGGTCGCGGAGCCAGTCGTAACCCTGCAGTTGCGCGCGGCTGCCCGGTGGCACGCCATTCCGGTACTTGCCGGTGAGCAGTCCCGATGCCAGCGGACTCCAGGTGGTCAGGCCGAGGCCGTAATCGTCGTAGAGCCGTGCGTATTCCCGCTCGACCCGGGTACGGTGGAACAGGTTGTACTGCGGCTGCTCGACGACCGGTTTGTGCAGGTGGTGCCGCTCGGCAATCTCGTACGCAGCGCGAATTTCGTCGGCGCTCCATTCGGACGTGCCCCAGTACAGCGCCTTGCCGCGCACGATCATGTCGCTCATCGCCCAGACGGTTTCCTCGATCGGGGTGTTCGGATCGGGGCGGTGGCAATAGACGAGGTCGACATAGTCGAGCTGCAGCCGGCGCAGCGAGCCGTCGATCGCGTTCAGCAGATATTTGCGGTTCAGCGTGTGGTACTGGTTCGGGGCTTCCGCGAGACCCCAGAAAAACTTCGTGGACACGAGGTAGCTGACGCGAGGCCAGCCGAGCGACTTGAGCGCCTGACCCATGATTTCCTCGGATTTGCCGCCCGCGTAGACCTCGGCGTTGTCGAAGAAATTGATACCCGCATCGCGGGCCGCCGCGAGGCATTCGCGGGCGACTCGCTGATCGACCTGGTTGCCGTAGGTGACCCACGAGCCGAGTGAAAGCTCGCTGATCTGCAGGCCGGAGCGGCCTAGCCGTCGATAGTGCATGAGAATCTCCCGCGACCCGGAACCGACCTTAAGCTTAGACGTTTTGCGCGCGAACGGCGGGGCCGATCGTGCACAATAGCGGCTGGCCCACCTGCACGACCGCGCGACGAACGCGGGTGCAGCGGGGCGTGCTTTTTCGATCCGATAACGGAAGGAGACGGACATGGCAGCAGATCTGAGCGGCAAGACCGCAGTCGTCACGGGCGCCGCAAGCGGCATCGGCAAGGAAATCGCACTGGAGCTCGCGAAGGCGGGCGCGGCCGTCGCGATCGCCGATCTGAACCAGGATGGCGCGAATGCGGTTGCCGACGAGATCAACAAGGCGGGCGGCAAGGCGATCGGCGTCGCGATGGA
>NZ_QTPW01000069.1:0-4609 GCF_003857965.1 Burkholderia sp. Bp9031 | reverse complement strand
GCTTGCCGAGATCGACTCCGATCAGCGATACCGTGTCCATGATGGCCCTCCAGAAGGACAAAATCCTCACTCAGCGTGGTCCACTGAGTGAGGATCGGGCTGACCATCCTATTAAGCCCGGCACAGGCCGGGCTCGTTCGTTCGACTTCGGTGTTACGCGCGTCCGTCGCGCAATTCGCGCCGCAGGATCTTGCCGACGTTCGTCTTCGGCAGCTCCGTGCGGAACTCGACGAATTTCGGACGCTTGTAGCCGGTGAGCCGTTCCTTGCAGTACGCGAGGATGTCCTTGTCGGTAAGCGCCGGATCCTTCTTCACGACGAACAGCTTCACGGCTTCGCCCGAGTGCTCGTCCGGCACACCGACTGCCGCCACCTCGAACACGCCCGGGTGCGACGCCACCACGTCCTCTACCTCGTTCGGATACACGTTGAAACCGGATACCAGGATCATGTCTTTCTTCCGGTCGACGATCTTCACGTAACCGCGCGCGTCCATCACGCCGACGTCGCCGGTCTTGAAGAAACCGTCCGGGCACATGACCTTCGCGGTCTCTTCCGGCCGGTTCCAGTAGCCTGCCATGACCTGCGGCCCGCGGATGCAGATCTCGCCCGGCTCGCCGAGCGCGACGTCGTTGCCCGCGTCGTCGCGGATCGCGACCTCGGTCGACGGCAGCGGCAGACCGATCGTCCCGCTGTACTCGGTCGCCGTCACGGGATTGCAGGTCGCAACCGGCGATGTTTCAGACAGGCCATACCCTTCGACGATCGCCGTATGGGTCTTCTCATACCAGCGCTTGGCGACGCCTTCCTGGATCGCCATGCCGCCGCCGTTGGCGATCACGAGCTTCGAAAGATCCAGCTGGTTGAATTCGGGATGGTTCAACAGTGCGTTGTACAGCGTGTTGACGGCCGGAATCGTCGAGATCTGGTAGCCCTTCAACTCCTTGATCATGCCGCCGATGTCGCGCGGATTCGGGATCAGGATACCCATGCCGCCCGTGCGCATCGTCAGGAAACCGCAGACCGTCAGCGCAAACACGTGATAGAGCGGCAGCGCGACAACCGTCACGAACTGCTTCACCTCGGGGTACTTCTCGTGTGCGGGATGGTGCCACGCGCCGGCCTGCAGCACGTTCGACACGATGTTCCGGTGCAGGAGCGTCGCGCCCTTCGCGACACCCGTCGTACCACCCGTGTACTGGAGGAACGCGACGTCATCGGGGCCGAGCTTCTGCGACTTGAAGGTCTGCCGCGCGCCTTCCGACAGCGCGGCCTTGAAGCGCGTGAACGACGGAAGCTGCCAGGCCGGCACCATCTTCTTCACGTTGCGCACGACGTAATTGACGAGCCAGCCCTTGATGCCGAGCAGGTCGCCCATCGACGCGACCACGACATGCTTGACCGCGGTATTGGCAATGACGGCCTGCAGCGTCGACGCGAAATTCTCGAGGATGACGATCGCTTCCACCCCGCTGTCCTTCAGCTGATGTTCGAGCTCGCGCGGCGTATAGAGCGGGTTGACGTTGACGACGGTGTAGCCCGCGCGGAGTACCGCGACGATCGCCACCGGGTACTGCAGCACGTTCGGCATCATGAGCGCGACGCGCGCGCCGCGTTTCAGACCGCGCGACTGCAGCCACGCGCCGAACTGGCGCGACAGCACATCGAGTTCGCCATACGTGATGCTCTTGCCCATGCAGACGAACGCCTTGCGGTCGCGATACTGCTTGAAGCTTTCGTCAAGGAGATCCGGGATGGAAGGATACGGGGACGCGTCAATTTCGGCTGGAACGCCGGGTGGGTACGATTTCAGCCAAATTTTGTCCATACCGCGCGTCTCCTCACAGATTTTCGAATGGTCGTGCTAAAACGCATCGTAGCGGCTCGCCCGTCCCGAGACAACAGGGTTAGATGCCCACTTCGAACTTTCGAATGAATTCATCTGATCATATCTCGAACTTCGGTCAAATCCGCTCAACTTCAACGAGGCAATCGTAAAACGTCGCCGAGTTGCCGAGATCGGTCAGCGCCTGGCTCGTCACCTCGTTCGCGTTGCGCCCGTCCGGCGACAATTTCTTCCACCAGATCGACAACCCGACGACGAGCCCCACCCGCGCACGATCAGTCACTCTCGCAACCGCCTGCATCGATCCACGATCGTTGAAGATGCGTACGACGTCACCCTCCGCGATGCCGCGCGCATCGGCATCGGCCGGATGCATGTCGAGGTGCGGCTGGCCTTCCGTGCTGCGCAGGCTGTCCACGTTGACGAACGTGCTGTTCAGGAAATGCCGGGCCGGCGGCGATATCATCGCGAGCGGATAGCGGGCGGCGAGTTCGGGCGCGGTCTCCTCCGATTCGAACGGCGGCAGGTAGTCGGGCACCGGGTCCAGGCCCATCTGCTCGAGTCGCCCGCTGTAGAACTCGCATTTGCCTGACGGCGTGCGGAAACCGCCGTTCGCGAAAGGCGCGTCCGCCACCTTGAGCTTCAGCCAGCCGGCGCGCTTCAACGTTTCCCAATCACTTTCGAGCGCCGGATCGTCCCAACGGAGCGCAGCCTGCGCGACCTCTTCGTCGCTGTGATAAAGCGCGGGCTCGTCAAGCCCCATGCTGCGCGCAATGCCGCGAAAGATTTCAGTGTTCGGCCGTGCGTCGCCGACCGGCGGAATCGCCGGCAGATTCGCCATCACATACGTGTGGCCATATGACTTGTGGACGTCGAGATGCTCGAGCTGGGTTGTGGCCGGCAACACAATGTCGGCGAAATCAACGGTATCTGTCTTGAAGTGCTCGAGAACGACCGTGAACAGATCTTCGCGTGCAAACCCCGCGGCTACTTTCGACGAGTCGGGTGCGACAGCAATCGGATTCGAGTTGTAGACGATCACCGCTTCGACTTTCGGGCCGAAAGTCGCGTCGCCCGGATGCAGCAACGCATCGCCGATCGCATTCATGTTGATGATACGCGGCAGCTTGTTCGGCCAGCCGGGTATCAGATCGGGGCGCTGCAGCGCCGTCTGATCGACCGGTGCGGATTCCGACGACGACAGCAGCAGCCCGCCCGCCCGATCGCGCCATGCGCCCGTCAGCGCAGGCAGGCTCGCGATCGCGCGCACGGCATTGCCGCCGCCGCGTACGCGCTGCATACCGTAATTGAGGCGGATCGATGCCTTGCGGGTCGCGCCGTAACGACGCGTGAGTTCGATCAGTTCCGATGCTTCGATGCCGCAGATCTGTGCCACGCGCTCCGGCGGATAGGATAAGGCTCGCGCCTTGAGCGCCTCGAAGCCGAGCGTATGTTGCGCGATGTAGTCATGATCGAGCAGATCGTCGGTAATCAGCACATGCATCATGCCGAGCGCGAACGCACCATCGGTGCCTGGCTTCAGTGCGATGTGCTGATGACATTTCTCCGCCGTCAGCGAGCGATAGGGATCGATTGCGACCAGACGGGCGCCGCGACGCTTGGCTTCCTGCGCACGAGTCCAGAAATGCAGGCTCGATGCGATCGGATTGGCACCCCAGATCAGGATCAGCTCGCTTTCCTCGAAATGCTCGAGATGCATGCCGACGCTTCCGCCATAGGTATAGCGCAGCCCTGCCGCGCCAGCCGCGGCACAGATTGCCCGCTCGAGCCGTGACGCGCCGAGTTTGTGGAAGAACCGCTGCGCAATGCCTTCGCCCTGCACCAGCCCCATTGTTCCCGCATAGCTGTACGGCACGATCGCCTCCGGCCCGCGCGCGGCGATTTCCCCGAGACGACGACCGATCTCGTCGAACGCCTCGCTCCAGCTGATCGGCGCGAAACGCCCCTCCCCCTTCATTCCGACACGCTTGAGCGGGACGGTGAGACGGTCGGGATGATGAACGCGGTCGGCATAGCGGCTCACTTTCGTACACAACACGCCTTGTGTGGGCGGATGATCGGGATCGCCCGTTACCTTGATTGCCCGACCGTTTTCGATAGTCACGCGCATGGCGCACGTATCCGGACAATCGTGCGGGCAAACGGCCCGAGCTATCTGAGTGGCGGCGTTCATCGTTCTGGATGTGGCTGGGTGGAGATTCGCAAATTTTACGTGGACGGGTCGAATAAGACGTCATTCTGTTCGATTTTCCCGTTTATTTGGCCCAAAAAGCGGGAACGGAGAGCGGTCGATATCGACGTTGGGCTGGCTTCCAACTGACGCTACGACGATATGGGTGTCGAGTTAGCGTGGGAGGCACCCCGGCGGTGGCTTCTCCGAGCGGAGCACGAATGGTCTCTTTGGCCGGGGATAGAAGCGAATAGGCCGGTGAATGGCTCAGAATGATGGAAAGTGGCAGCGATGCGTTATGGCTCGAGCAACAACGGGCGAGATCCGATTGTCTGAACGCAGTCGGGATACTGCGAGCGATTTGCATCGAGTGGCGATCTGGTCGATCGCCTCCGCTCACCGGCGCCAGCGACCAAGCCAACGCATCGCGGCCATCGCCCTTTTCCTTTTCCGGCGCCACAAATGCAAAAACCCCCGCCTTTCGGGCGGGGGTTTCTGGCTTAGGGAGCCTGACGATTACCTACTTTCACACGGGAATCCGCACTATCATCGGCGTAGAGTCGTTTCACGGTC
>NZ_QTPW01000068.1:0-6075 GCF_003857965.1 Burkholderia sp. Bp9031 | reverse complement strand
TATCGGCGTCGAGCGTCTTGCCGACCACACCGCGAATGTCATATGCCTTGAAGATGGATTGGGAGATCATCGATTCTCTCTCGGTTGCATGCATGGAAAATAATCTGGCCGCCTTTCGCGCATGCCCGGCATCATACATGCGGGCCCGGCGCTGCAAGGAGCGGGACGGCTGGAGCGGCCCCGATCCCACTTATAATCGCGGGTTTTGATGACGCGCGTTTTGTCCATTTTAATGCCTAGCCGTTCCGCCGCCGCCAACCTCTCGCCTCCTGGCGCCCTGCCGGCCGCATCAAGCGCGTGCGGCTGCCCCGCATGCTGAAGCGATTCGGCAACCCGGACGTCGCGAAGGCCGTCGCGAATCTCGTCTGGCTGGGGCTCGAACGGCTCACGCAGATCGGCGTCGCGATCGCGATCAGCGGTCTTCTGGCCCGTTATTTCGGGCCCGATGTGTTCGGCAAATGGCAGTATGCGAATACGCTTCTCCTCGTACTGGCGCCGCTCACCTGGGTGTGCGGCGCCGAAATCCTGGTTCCGACCATCGTCCAGCGCCCGCCCGCGCAACTCGGCGCGGTGCTCGGCAGCGCATTCGCGCTGCGCATCGGCGTGTCCGCCGCCGCGCTCGTCGCGACCTGGATCGCGATAAGCGCCGGCGCGTTCGACCCGCTCGTCGGCGCGATGCTCGCGGGCCTCGCGGTCACGATGGTGTTCCGCGAGCCGTTCGTCGGCGTGATCAACGCGTGGCTGCAGAGCATGACCTACAGCAAGCCGCAGCTCGTGACCAGCATGGTCACCGCGCTGGCGAAGGCGCTGCTCGTCTGGCTGCTGGTCCGCGCGGCCGCCGGCCCTGCCCGCTTCGCGTGGCTGTGGGCGCTGGAGGCCGCCGCGATCGGCTTCGCGCTGGTGCTGTACTACCGCCACCGTAACGGCGGCACGCTCGGCTGGACGTTCGACAAGCCGCTGTTCAGGCACTTCGCCACCGCCGGCACCGTGTTCTGGCTCGGCCTGATCTGCATGTACCTGTTCCTGAAGCTCGACCGCCTGATGCTCGAGCGACACGTGTCGTTCGCCGATCTCGGCCGCTACGCGGCGGCCCAGCAGCTCAACGAGAACTGGATCACGCTCGCGCTGATGCTCGCGCAGACCATCGCGCCCGCGTTCGTGTACCGCGTGCAGGACGTCGCGCGGCTGCGCCGCAACATCGTCCGGCTGATCGCGATGACCGCCGGCCTGATGACGGCCGGCGCGCTGGTGCTCGACGCGGCCGCACCGCTCATCGTCGGCAAGGTGTTCGGCCACGGCTACGAGGCGTCGGTCGACATCTTCCGCTGGGCCGTCTGGCTGTCCGTGCCAGCCGGCATCGAGGCGATAGGCAATCTTATCGTTCTCAAATATCAAGCAAAATTCGTGTTGCTGGCGAAATGGGTGCTCGCGCTGGCGATCGCCGCGCTCGTCAACGTGTTCGCGATCCCCCGGCTCGGCCTGTACGGCGCGCTCGTCGGGCTCGCGGCCGGCTATGTCGCCGCCACCGCCGTTAATTTTTATTACATTCGTTTCAAGCTGCGCCCATGACGTCTTCCGATTGCCCGCCCCCGCTCGACGACGTGGCCGTGCTGATGCCGGCCTACAACGGACACGACGACGTCGTCCGCACCCTCGCGTCGTTTCGCGAGGACGCGCCGGTGCACGTGCTGATCGTCGACGACGGCAGCACGCCGCCGATCGTGGCGCCCGACCTGCCCGGCCTCGCGGTCGACGTGCTGCGCATGCCGCAGAACGGCGGCATCGAGCGCGCGCTCGAGGCCGGCATCGACGCGCTCGCGGCGCGCGGCTTCCGCTATGCGGCCCGCATCGACGCCGGCGACCTCGCCGCGCCGCAGCGGCTCGCGAAGCAGCGCGCGTATCTCGACGCGCACCCGCGCGTGGCCTGCGTCGGCATGTGGACCCAGGTCGTGTCGCGCGCCGGCGAGCCGCGCTTCATGCTGACCCCGCCCGCCGATCCCCGCGCGCTGCGCCGCACACGCTTCCTGCGCTCGCCGCTCGTGCATCCGTCGGTCATGCTGCGCATCGACGCCGTGCGCGAAGTCGGCAACTACCGCGCGAAGTACCGTGCGGCCGAGGATCTCGATCTTTTTTTACGGTTAATGCAACGCTACGATTGCGCGAACCTGCCCGAGCTCGGCCTCTACTACGAGCTCAACGAGGGCGGGATCAGCGCGACCAAGCGCCGCCGCCAGCTGATCTCGACGCTATCGCTGCTGCTGCGACACTTCAACGTGCTGAACCCGTATGACTGGGCCGGCCTCGCCAAGAACCTGCTGCATTTCGTGACGCCGTACCGCACGCTGCAGCGGATCAAGCAGACGCTGTTCGCGGCGCGGCCGTCCGCGTAACCCGCATTCGGCATTTTCGACGCTTTATTTTTTCTTTTTTTCATGTCCGCTACCTCCTCGCTGCGCATCGCGCTCGTCTGCAACACGGCCTGGGCGATCTACACGTACCGCCACGGGCTGATCCGTGCGCTCGTCGCGCGCGGCGCCGAGGTCATCGTGATCGCGCCGCACGACCGCACGGTGCCGCTGCTCGAGCAGATGGGCTGCCGCTACGTCGCGCTCGCCGTCGCGTCGAAAGGCACGAGCCCGCGCGAGGACCTCGGCACGCTCGCCGCGCTGGTGCGCCATTACCGCGCGCTCACGCCCGATCTCGTGTTCCATTACACGATCAAGCCGAACATCTACGGGTCGATCGCCGCGTGGCTCGCGCGCGTGCCGTCGATCGCGGTTACCACCGGCCTCGGCTACGTGTTCATCCAGAAAAGCCGCGCGGCGAGCGTCGCGAAGCGCCTGTACCGGTTCGCCTTCCGCTTCCCGCGTGAAGTCTGGTTCCTGAACCGCGACGATCTCGCGACCTTCACCGACGAGCAGCTGCTCGCGCACCCGGACCGCGCGCGCCTGCTGCACGGCGAAGGCGTCGATCTCGACCAGTTCGCGCCGGTGCCGCTGCCCGCGGGCCAAGGCCCCGTGTTCATCCTGATCGGCCGGCTGCTGTGGGACAAGGGCGTGCGCGAGTATGTCGAGGCCGCGCGCGTCGTGCGCGCCCGCTACCCGGACGCGCGCTTCCAGCTGCTCGGGCCGCTCGGTGTCGACAACCCGAGCGCGATCGGCCCTGCGGACGTCGACGCTTGGGTCGGCGAAGGCGTCGTCGAGTATCTCGGCGAGGCGCACGACGTGCGCCCGCACATCGCCGCGGCCGACTGCGTCGTGCTGCCGTCGTACCGCGAGGGCGTGCCGCGCACGCTGATGGAAGCGTCCGCGATGGGCCGCCCGATCGTCGCGACCAACGTGCCGGGCTGCCGCGACGTCGTCGCCGACGGCGAAACCGGCTTCCTGTGCCGCGTGCGCGACAGCGCGAGCCTCGCGGAGCAGTTGATCCGCATGATCGCGTTGCAGCCGGAAGGACGCACGGCGATGGGCGCACGCGGTCGACTCAAGGTTGCAGCCGAATTCGACGAGCAGACAGTCGTCGATCGCTACAGGCGTACCATTCATACGTTGACAGGCATCACATTCTGAAGGAGCACATGAGCAATGAGCGCTAAAGGCACCATCCTCGTCACCGGCGGTGCGGGTTACATCGGTTCGCACACGACCGTCGAGCTGCTCGACAGTGGCTATGACGTCGTGATCGTCGACAACCTAGTCAACAGCAAGGCCGAATCCGTGCGTCGGATCGAACGCATCACCGGCAAGACACCGGCATTCCATCAGGTCGACGTGTGTGACGAAGTCGCGCTCATGAAAGTGTTCGACGCGCATCCGATCACCGCCACGATCCATTTTGCGGCGCTCAAGGCGGTCGGCGAATCGGTAGAGAAGCCGCTCGAGTATTACCAGAACAACCTCGGCGGCTTGCTGACGGTCCTGAAGGTCATGCGCGAGCGGAACGTCAAGCAATTCGTGTTCAGTTCATCCGCAACCGTATACGGCGTGCCCGAGCGCTCGCCGATCGACGAATCGTTCCCGCTGTCCGCGACCAACCCGTACGGCCAGTCGAAGCTGATCGCCGAGCAGATCCTGCGCGATCTCGAGGTATCGGACCCATCGTGGCGCATCGCCACGCTGCGCTACTTCAACCCGGTCGGCGCGCATGCGAGCGGGCTGATCGGCGAGGATCCGGCCGGCATCCCGAACAACCTGATGCCGTACGTCGCGCAGGTCGCGGTCGGCAAGCTCGAGAAGCTGCGCGTGTTCGGCTCCGACTACCCGACGCCGGACGGCACCGGCGTGCGCGACTACATCCACGTCGTCGATCTCGCGAAGGGGCACATCGCCGCGCTCGACGCGCTCGCGAAGCGCGATGCGAGCTTCGTCGTGAATCTCGGCACAGGTCAGGGCTACAGCGTGCTGGAAGTCGTGCGCGCGTTCGAGAAGGCGTCGGGCCGCCCGGTGCCGTACGAACTCGTCGCGCGCCGCCCGGGCGATATCGCCGAGTGCTACGCGAATCCGCAGGCCGCGGCCGACCTGATCGGCTGGCGCGCGACGCTCGGGATCGACGAGATGTGCGCCGACCACTGGAAATGGCAGGAGGGGAACCCCCGCGGTTTTGTATAATCCGCTGTCCATTTTTCGAGCGATCCCATGCTCAGCTTCGCGTCCGGCTTCATCGTCTCCCTGCTCGTCACGCTGTTCATCGTGCGCTATGCGCACCTTCACGAGAAATTCTCGATCGACAGCGACCTGGCCGGCGTGCAGAAATTCCACGTGCGGCCGGTGCCGCGCGTCGGGGGCATCGGGATCCTCGCCGGGGTCGTCATTGCCGCGCTGATCCTGTCCCGGCGCTATCCGACGATCGCCGGCAGCATCCTCGGGATCGCCGCATGCGGGATGCCGGCGTTCCTGTCGGGGCTCGTCGAGGACCTGACCAAGCGCGTGTCGCCGCGCGCGCGGCTGCTGTGCACGATGGGCGCGGCCGCGCTGGCGTTCTGGCTGCTGGGCATCGCGGTGACGCGCATCAGCGTGCCGCCGCTCGACTTCCTGCTCCACTACGCAGCCATTTCGGCATTCATCACCGTGCTCGCGGTCGCGGCGCTGGCCAACGCGATCAACATCATCGACGGCTTCAACGGCCTCGCGTCGATGGTCAGCTTCATGATGTTCGCATCGCTCGCCTACGTCGCGTTCCACGTAAACGACCCCGTCGTGATGTCCGCGTCGATCATCATGATGGGCGCGGTGCTCGGCTTCTTCCTGTGGAATTTCCCCGCCGGGCTGATCTTCCTCGGCGACGGCGGCGCGTATTTCATCGGCTTCATGCTCGCCGAACTCGCGATCATGCTGGTGATGCGCAATCACGAGGTGTCAGCGTGGTACCCGGTGCTGCTGTTCATGTACCCGATCTTCGAGACCTGCTTCTCCATCTACCGGAAGAAATTCATCCGCGGGATGTCACCGGGGATTCCGGATGGCGTGCACCTGCACATGCTCGTGTACAAGCGACTGATGCGCTGGGCCGTGGGTACCAAGCATGCGCACGATCTCACACGGCGCAATTCGCTTACTTCGCCTTATCTTTGGCTGCTGTGCCTCGTCGCGGTGATTCCGGCGACGTTGTTCTGGCGGCACACCGTGCATTTGTTCGTGTTTGTCGTGCTGTTTGCGCTGACGTATGTGTGGCTTTATCTCAGCATCGTGCGGTTCAGGGTGCCGAGGTGGATGGTGGTGAGGAAGGAGCGCCAGCGGCATTGACCAGACCAAAGCCACGAGTCACTCTTGGGCCGTGCTCGAACGCGATATGTTCGTCAGCTCGGACATGCAATTGCTCGCGCCGATTCGCCCATCGCGGCGTGATGATCGCGCAATCTGAAAAGGGACGTCACCGATGGTGTGCTCCCGCCCAATGAGGAGACGAAGACCGCAAAGGCGGCTCTGCTCCATCAGGGAATATAGCCAACTCATTTGCGGGCGCCCGCATGGCGCCCGCGTCGACTTACAGGATTGACCACTCATGTGCGGCATTGTCGGCGCAGTTGCGCAGCGTAATATCGTTCCGGTGCTGATCGAAGGATTGCGGCGCCTCGAA
>NZ_QTPW01000067.1:0-6096 GCF_003857965.1 Burkholderia sp. Bp9031 | reverse complement strand
GCCTTGCAAATCTCACAACACCGTTTCAGCTATCGAGCCTTGCTGCACAAGCCTTTGCGAATTGTTCAAGGCCGACTATCTAGCGTCGTTGCTTCGGTGTGTGAGGTCGCGGCGGATGCCGCCGGTGGTCGATGGCGGCAAGCGGCAAGCGGTGTGCGGTGTGCGGTGCCGGCACCGCCTAACGTTTACCGTTCAGCTCGCGGCGCTTCGATACTGCCCCGGCGTGGCGGCCGCGATACGCCGGAACGCGCGCTGGAAATGCGCCTGGTCGGCAAAGCCCGCATCGAGCGCGACGTCGGCGATCGGCCGGCCGCGGCGCAGCTCCGTGCGACCGTACTGCACGCGGCGGTCGATCAGGAACGCGTGCGGCGTCATCCCGTAGCGGGCGTTGAACGCGCGGATCAGATAGGACGGCGACAGGTCCGCGGCCGCGCAGATCGCATCGAGCGTGACGGCCTGGCGGCAATGCGCGGCGATGTAGTCGGCCGCCCGCGCGAGCTTCGCATTGTCGACGCCGCGTCGTGCAGCGCCGGGTAGTTCGCGATCGAGCGCACCGTGCAGCCGCGTGAAGAATTCGACGGCCGCGCTTTCCTTGCCGAGCGGATCGACGCCGGGCGCGACGAGCGTGCGGTAGAAGCGGCCGAATTGCGCGAACAGGTCGCGCCGTTCCGTCAACTTCGGCGAAAACCCGTGAAAATCGCTGTTCGGATCACACCCAAGCGAATGCTGCAGATGCGCGAGCCACGGCACGTCCACGTAGACCATCCGGTACGCCCATGCGTCGGGGCCGTACGGATTGCATGCATGCACCTGCTCCGGATCGATGATCACGAGCACGCCGCGCCCGACATGCTCTTTCGTCGCCCCGTTCAGGTAGGTACTCGTGCCGCCGACGATCGCGCCGAGCGAAAACGTGTCGTGTGTGTGCTTCGCGTAACAGATCGTTCGCCCGTCGTCGACGGTGCGCGCCTCGATGAACGGCAGCGCGGTGTCGCGCCAGAACGGCGACGGCACGGCGAGGGTGTTGGCGGAACGGCTCACGCGACAGGCTCCCGGATCGGACGGCGAACGCACACCGTACAAGACTGCTCGGCACGATGCAACAGCGAGCCGACGCTTCCTGCCCGAATCGCCTAAGCTTTGAATTCCGGCCGCCGCGGCAGACGCGGCGGATTCCGTTCCCTCTCGTTCCCTCTTCCAACCGGTACGCTCATGCACATCGATCTGACAGGCAAGACCGCGGTCGTCACCGCTTCCACCGCAGGCATCGGGCTGGCGATCGCCGAAGGGCTCGCGCACGCAGGCGCACGCGTCGTCATCAACGGACGCAGCGACAAGTCGGTCGAAGCCGCGCTCGCGCTGCTGCGCACCGCGGTACCCGACGCGAACGTCGACGGCGTCGCCGCCGACCTGTCCGACGCCGCCGGCGCCGTGCGCATCACGCAGCACACGCCCGAGGCCGACATCCTCGTCAACAACGCGGGCATCTACGGGCTGAAGGCATTCTTCGACATCGACGACGACGAATGGACGCACTACTTCCAGATGAACGTGATGTCCGGCGTGCGTCTCGCGCGGCATTACCTGAAGGGCATGCTCGAGCGCAACGCGGGCCGCATCGTGTTCATTTCGTCGGAATCGGGGCTAAACATCCCGGTCGACATGATTCACTACGGGTTCACGAAAACCGCGCAACTGGCGATCGCGCGCGGGCTCGCGAAGGTCGCGGCCGGGACTAACGTGACGGTCAATTCGGTGCTGCCGGGGCCGACGATGTCGGAAGGCGTGCGGGCGATGCTGAAAGCGACGGCCGACGAAACGGGTCGCAGCATCGACGACGTCGCGGTGGATTTCGTGCGCAGCCAGCGCGCGAGCTCGATCATCCAGCGGCCGGCGACGACGGAGGAAGTCGCGAATCTCGTCGTGTACGTGTGCTCGCCGCAGGCGTCGGCGACAACAGGCGCGGCGTTGCGCGTCGACGGCGGCGTGGTCGATACGATCGCGTAGGAGTAACGGGTGCTTGTGGTGGCATCGGAGCGGCGGGTCAATCCAAGAATTGCTTTGCCACGCCGCTGCCGCCGTACGCCGGCCGACCGGGCGGGCGTTAAACACTGGCCCGCGGGGGGAGGATTTTCGTCGGCGCGAACTTGTACCCCATCCTGAACGGCAGCCGGAATGTCAATTGCGCGAGACCGAGATATAGAGACCATAAAAAAATTACCGAATCGGGAATCAGAAACTTAATTTCCAATACATCACCTTGCATGACATTGCTGAACATCGAATTTCGGAAGATACGCTATATCAAATGAACTAGACCTCTTCTCCACCACATCAATCACATCAACTCCAAATTGATTGCTCACTACTATATATTTTTTGTCGACACTAAAGGCAGCATCATAAACGGCACCACCGTACACCTGACTTTCGATAATTTCTATTTTTGACCCCAATGAAAATACAGATATATGCATCACCTGGGGATAACTTACATCAATCTTGTTGGGCAGTCCAAATACAACCAACATCGAGTTATCAAGACTAAATACCCCTCCATGAATGGCATGCCCTACCCTTTGCAGACCCGAAATTTTTACCGTCTTTTTCTATTGCCATTCGACCACGAACGACATCGGTCGCCAAATAACGCCCATCACACGAACTGACAACTTCCGCACTCACGTCACCGAGAGATATTAAAAGCAAAATCAAAGAAGAATATTTTCTCACACCACATCCCATAGCACTTGATATGCATCTTTCATCTCACACCAATACAAAGGAGGACTTTTTGCATCATACGGATTGGCCATTTTAGTTACTGCTAGCCGCTTGAACTCGGAGTCGCTTGGCAAGCTTACATTTCCGCCTTGAAAACCGCAACCCCAAAAGAGGCGCCGGGCGATTTAATTTCCGCACCCCCTACATCTACAATATAAAACCCAAAACGACTAGAGACAAGTATCGATTCTTGATTGGAGCCAATCGCAACATCACATATCCCGACATCTATGCCCACCTCATAATCAAACGCAACCTCGACTTTAGCATATAAATAGAAATAAAATCTGCCTGCGACCCACGAAGGTCTACTGCACTTCTATCCAGCAGAGCGACAAGCCATCGACGCCATATTGTTCAATAACTCTTCCCATAACCCGAGGCAACTTCAATGTTCCGGTATCGCCCACCAACTCTTTTTTACCGATATCGAGCAAAAATGACCAACAACCCTCTCCTAATTACTTGGTTACTTCACCGGAGATAAGTTGGGATATTTTTTCTCGAGCACCTTACGAATCGACTCAGCATCTTTGTAACGCGCATGAATGGAGCGCCCATCAGCGAGATCGCATTCACATTGATCCAAGAAAGGTGCACTGGCATCACTTTGCAGCGCAGCAAAAACAACCCCCGTTCGAGGGTCACCGATAAGTTTGTAGATATAACCGTCATAGTACTCCCCACCATAATCGTAATGATTAAGCGGTGTTCGCACCAAAATAACCACCCTCTTATCTTCTCGATCTCGCCCAAAATTCACAAAAAACACATCAGATATTTCCGGGGCCCCATCATCTTTCAAATAGCGATCAAATAATACGTCATGCCAAACGCGGCTTTCATCAGCAAACAGCATATGCGCATCAAGTATATATGGTCTATTATCTTTAGAATAACCAGGCACCTTAGATGTGTTCGCCACAAAATAAATATACACCCCTTGCATCACAGGACCAGCATCAACAAGCGGCGACTGCAATTTATGATTTTCGTCAGCACGAGCCTTCACCGCATCCTGAACGGCGGAGGGGATGGCGGCGCGAGACCAAGGTGTGGACAACAAAAAAAATATCAGAAATGAGATGCTAAATGCAAAAAATCGTTGTTCACGCATAACAGTCAACCCTCGCTCAACGAAAAACTCCCGAGCACCGCAAAGATATTACCTCTCCAATATCAAATCGCAATCACCCCTCCTCTTGACGCCTTAAATTTGTTTCTGCTACAAAGTTTGACGCATCATTAAGGACAAAATATGCATAACGAAAAAACTGTTGACGCGCAGGCAATCCACCAGCACCTCCTACCAAGCGAAAACATGCCTTGACGTCAAAATCGCCAGCACCTTTGTCGGCCTTTTTGTCAATTCGAGTTCTGACCCAGAAATAGCCAGCAGAATCCGCAGCCACTTCGGCATCACTTTGAAGAAGAAGTGGATTAGGATCACTCGTAAAATCCCTGGCACAGGGTGGTCTCAAGAATCAAGTGCAACGTTTAGCCAATCCGGCGGCAGTCAATTCCATCGCCATAGCCTCTTCAGGGGTTTTCCAGTTGAGGGTTTGGCGAGGGCGGCCGTTCATCAGTTTGGCAATGTCGTTCAATTGCATCTGGGTGACGCCTGACAGGTCGGCCCCCTTGGGCAGAAACTGGCGCAGCAGGCCGTTGGTATTTTCGTTGCTGCCCCGTTGCCAAGGGGCGTAGGGATCTGCGAACCAGATGTCCAGATTCAGTCGTTCAGCCAGCTCGACATGACAAGTCATTTCCGATCCACGATCGTACGTCAGGCTCTCACGCAGAAAGGCCAGGAGCTTCTTCATCTGGCGCGTGAACCCCTCCAGTGCGTCCTGGGCCGTACACCCATCCATGCGGCACAGCACGACGAACCGGGTCTTGCGCTCGACCAAGGTACCGACGCAGGAGCGATTGAAGGCGCCTTTGATGAGATCGCCTTCCCAATGACCGGGCCATTGGCGCGTTTCGATTGCCTCGGGTCGATGGATGATGCGCAGTTCTTCCGGTACAAAGCTCTTGCGGGCCAACGTCTTGCGCGCGTTGCCGCGCACCGGCTTGTTCTGGCGCAGGGCCTCGATCATCGCCTGCTTCAAGCCGCCGCGGGGATGGGTATAAATCGCCGCGTAGATCGTTTCATGACTGACGCGTTGCTCGGGATTATCTGGATGCATCTCGCGAAGTTTGGCAGCAATTTGCTGCGGCGACCAGCGCCGATAAACCAGGTCGTGATGCACTTGCCAGTACAGCGCGCTTCCTGTTGCCAGCTTCGCCGGACGCCGACTTCGCTCGCGGCGCGCCCGGTAGGCTCTAGCCGCGCTCGTGGCGTCATAACAGCGAGACGATTCCGTACGATTGCGTGCCAGTTCTCGCGTGATCGTCGACGCGCTGCGACCAAGCAGCCTTGCAATCGCCCTGACGCTCGTGTTTCTGGTCCTCTCGATCATGATCGCCGCGCGCTCTTCGGCGCTCAGATGCTGGTATTTCGTCATTGCAACACCCTACCTCATCCAAGGTGTTGCACTTGAAACTAGAGTCTAAGCAGTACTCGCCATATTCCCGATAACCCTTTCTCCAAGTTAGATGAATTAACCCACGCCCACAGAAACGCGGGCCGTCGCCTAGTTTTATATTCTCGCCAGCAATCGCTTTACTCTGAACCTCCGCGGGTCGCTGAGCTATGTATGTTGCGCGATCCCTGCCTTTCAAGAAGCCAAGCCTGCCCAGCCACGCATTCTTATTATCAAAATCGAAGGCCGCATCACTCGCAGAGTAGCTCTCGTACATTTTTCGAAAATATTCCGCATTGCCATTCTCTCTTGTCGAGCATAGTGCACCTGTTTCTTTTAATACCTGACCGAGAAAATGCGCCCTTCGAAGACTGCCATTTCCCAACCCGTATTTACGATACACATGATTGAGCGCCAACCACATCCGCCGAGGCGACTCCCCCCGAGCATCGCTGTTTCCTTCTGTAAATCGCTTATTACTCTCCGCCCATGAAATATCGCCGCCGGCGTCGGGCATTGAACTACGAGGAAGCAGTTGAATTTGCTCTCTCAAATCCAACCAGCCGCATCGTCTGAAGTGACGAATGAACTCAAGCGGATGAAAAAACCACAGCTTCTGCCCTGCTGGAATCCCCGTTTTGTCCCAAAACTGAACTTCCTTCAGGTACTTGAGGAAATCCCTGTAGCCCTTCTCGTTACCGTGGTAAAAGCCGCCCTCATCGAGCAGCCTCGCATAGCGTCCCTCGTTGTTCGTGCTATCCCACTCACTCGGCGCGTGACAGACAAGGCC
>NZ_QTPW01000066.1:0-6466 GCF_003857965.1 Burkholderia sp. Bp9031 | reverse complement strand
CAGCTTCTTCATCGACACGATCCGGCGCGTGAATCGCGTGCGCCGGCTGCTGTCGTACCGCTCGATGCAGGATCGCGCGCGCTACGTCGAACATGCGAAGCAGCATCTTCACGTGCTCGAGCTGCTCGAGCGCGAGCGCAACGAAGAAGCGTCGGAAGCGCTGCGTCAACACCTGTTGCATACGCTCGATGCGCTGTCGCGCATCAGTGCCATTCTCAAACCCTGAGCACCCGCGCCACCAGCGCATCCGATTCCCCACGAGCCCTTCCATGACCATCGACCCTTCCGTCCTCTCCGCGTTCACCCCGACCGGCAAGCTGCGCGCGTCGATCAATCTCGGCAACCCGATCCTCGCGAACCGCGACCCGGCCACGGGCGAGCCGTTCGGCGTGTCGATCGACCTCGCGCGCGCGTTCGCCGAGCGGCTGTCGGCCGAGCTGGAGCTCGTCGTGTTCGATGCGGCCGGCAAGTCCGTGCAGGCACTGACCGACGAGCGCGCCGATTTCGGTTTCTTCGCGGTCGATCCGCTGCGCGGCGAAACCGTCGCGTTCACCGAGCCCTACGTGCTGATCGAAGGCTTCTATCTCGTGCGCGACGATTCGCCGATCCGCGGCAATGCGGACGTCGACCAGCCGCACAACCGCGTGGCGGTCGGCAAGGGCAGTGCGTACGACCTGTTCCTCACGCGCGAGCTGAAAGCCGCGCAGATCGTGCGTGCGCCGACGTCGCCGGCCGTCGTGCCGACGTTCGTCGAACAGCAGCTCGAAGTCGCGGCCGGCGTGAAACAGCAGCTCGAAGCCGATGCGGCGAAGTCGACGGGCCTGCGCCTGCTCGACGAGCGCTTCATGGTGATCCGCCAGGCGATGGGCGTGCCGAAGAGCCGCGGCGAAGCGGCCGCCGCGTTGCTCGGTGCATTCGTCGAAGAGATGAAGGCGTCGGGCTTTGTCGCGGATGCGCTGAAACGCCATGGGATCACGGGCGCGTCGGTCGCACCGCTGGCGTGATCAGGACAGGATCGGACACCCGCTGACGCAACGACGGCGCCGCTGTCTCGCCCGGCATCGGCGCCGCGCACCGCAAGCATCGCGCGGCACGGGCACTACTCGGCATTGGCGCGCCGCCATTGCATCGGCGACATCTCGTACCGTCCGCGAAACGCGCGGCTGAACGCCGCCTCGGACGTATAGCCGACGCGGTTCGCAATATCCGATACCGGCGCGCGGCTGTAGCGCAACAGCTCCGCCGCCCGATCCAGACGCCAGGTCGTCAGATAGCTCAGCGGCGCCTGGCCCACGACACGCTGGAATCGATCCGCGAACGCGGAGCGGGACAGGTTCGACAGCTCGGCGAGATCGTTGACGGTCCACGCGCGACCGGGGTCCGCGTGAATGGCGGACATCGCCGGGTTGATCCGGCTGTCGATCGCGCCGGACAACCAGCCGTGGCCCGTCGCCCCCTCCGTCGCCCAGGTGCGCAGCAACTGGACGAAGATGACGTCCAGCAAGCGGGAGATCATCGCGGCGGCGCCCGCGCGCGGGCTCAATGCCTCGTCGAGTATGAAATGGCAGCTCAGCTCCAGCCACTCGAACGGCCGTTCCCGCAAGCCCTTCAGCACCAGCACCGGCGGCAGCACGGACAGCAGGCGCTGCGACAGCACACCGTCGAAGCCGAAATCGCCGCACAGCCAGGTGGTGTCGCCGCTACCTATCGTCAGACGTTCGCGGTCGTAGTACTGTGGCGCGAGATCCGTGACGAGACGGGCGGAACGGCCCGGCCGGTCGGCGATGACATGGCCATGGCCATGCATCAGCATGACCAGGTCGCCCTGCGACGCCTGATAGCACGCGTCGAGCCCCTCCACCTCGATCGTCACGCTGCCGCTCCGGATGATGTGCAGCCGGTACTTCCCGGCAGGAAAGCGCAACCCGAAAGGCGCCGAGGCCGCGCAGGTGAACACCGTGTTGCCCCGGATGCGGATCAGCTCCAGCACGTCGGAAAACGCGTCCCGCCTGAACGCGAACGGATCTGCTTCATCGTCCAGCCGGTTCGGCGTTTCAGCAAAGAATTCCGGTTTTTCAGCCATGTCGCGTACTCGGATGGTCTTTAAGATGGACACATCATTCACGCCGGGCGGTGCCGATGTCAAAGGGATTCGACGAGGGCACGCGGCACACTCGCGGGCGTGACGGGCGTCATCCAGCGACCACAGGAGCAGGCACATGAATCCGGAAACGCGCACCGACACCGTTGTACTCATTCACGGCCTGTGGATGACGCCGCTGTCGTGGGAGCATTGGGTCACCCGCTACACGCAGCGCGGCATGCGAGTCATCACGCCCGGCTATCCGGGAATCGAGCCGGGCACGGCCGGGGTCGCGGCCCTGCGCCGCGATCCGTCGCCGCTCGTGAACCTCGGCGCGCGCGAGATCTTCGAGCATCTGGCCGCGACCATCGCGGCGCTCGACACGAAGCCGATCCTCATGGGGCATTCGTTCGGCGGCGCGTTCGTGCAACTCCTGCTCGACGCGGGCTTCGGCACGGCCGGCGTATCCATCGACGGTGCGGCCGTGAAGGGCGTGTGGGCGCTGCCGTTCAGCGAGATCAAGGCGACCTTCCCGGTCCTGCGCAATCCGGCCAACCTGCACCGCGCCGTGCCCATCACCGAGACGGAATTCCACTACGCGTTCACGAACAACCTGAGCCTCGCGGAATCGAAGCCGGTCTATGACCGCTATGCGGTGCCCGTGTCGGGGCGCATCCTGTTTCAGGGCGGATTCGCGAACGTCACGCCGAATGCCGCGACAAGCTACAACTTCGCGAACGACACGCGCGCACCGCTGCTCTTCATCGCCGGCGGCAACGACCACATCCTGCCGCCGACCGTCCAGCGCGAGAACTACGAGAAGAACGCGAAACGCTCGCGGGCGATTTCGGCATACCGGCTGTTCCCCGGCCGCAGTCATTACACCTGTGGCGAGCAAGGCTGGGAGGCGGTCGCCGACTTCGCACTCGACTGGGCGCAGGCGCCGGTGGCGGGGGATCTCGGTAACCGTTGAACGGTTTTCATCGCGGAGGACCACACGGCGCGGACGCTCGGCATGACCGAAAGCGGTCGCGCATGTGGCTGCCAGCCACGGCTGCGGGCGTTTCAAGTCGCGCCTGGTACGTTGCGGGCGTTGCGGTCGGTACAATTCCGCGAGCATGCTGTCGATACCTGAACAGATGACCGACCTCGAACGATTCCTCGCTGAAACAACCGCCAGCGGCAAGATACCTGGCGTATCGCTTGCCGCTCTTCGCGCAGGGACGAGAAGCGTCGAACTCTACTCAGGGGTCCGCGGTGTACACGACCACGCGGCTGTCGATGCGGCGACCGTCTTCGAGGCTGCGTCTCTCACCAAACCGCTCGTTGCATATATCGCGCTTCAGCTTGTCGAAGAAGGGCTTCTGGATCTGCAACAACCCCTATTCGAAATCTGCGGCGATTACGTACCCGGCGATTCGAACTCTCGCCGGATAGCGGCCTTTCATGTCCTGACACACACCAGCGGTCTTCCGAATATCGTCCGCGACAACGCTCCGCTTCGCACATACTTCATGCCCGGCGAGCGGTTCAGCTATGGCAGCAGTGCGTTTGCATGGCTTCAACGCGCGATGGAAACCGTCAGCGCGCGCCCGCTCGAGATGCTGGCGCGAGCGCGCGTATTCGGGCCGTTGGGCATGCGTCATTCGAGCCTGGCGTGGCAAGAGCGCTTCGCGGACAATCATGCGCAAGGCCACGAATGGGAAGGTCAGCCGGTGCCGAAGCGTCGCGTGCAGACAGCGCAGGCCTCGTGGTCGCTGCTGACGACGGCATCCGATTACGTCGGCTTTGTTCAGCATGTACTGGCGCGCCGAGGCTTGACGGCAGCGAGCTACGATCAGTGGTTTGCACCTCGCGTCAATACTCGGCAAGGCGACGATGCCGAAGATCTCATCGGTCGAAACCCGCCCGATCCAAACGTTGCGTGGGGATTGGGCTGGGGGCTCGAACCGCTGCAGGGTTGCTTCTTTCACTGGGGAAACAACGCGGGATTCCGGGCGCTTGTTCTCGCCAATCGGGCGACGCGGGATGCAGTCGTCTGGTTTGCCAATTCGGCCCGAGGCCTGAGACTGATACATGCCGTCCTGCCGGCCACCGTTCCCGGCGAACACCCCGCGGTCGCATGGCTTCGGATCGGTAACTTGTGACTATGTCGTTAGCGGCATCGCGCAATCGAAACCGGTAATCCACGTTGAAACGGTGGGCACACTGCAAGGTCGACCAAGTCGCTTCCGAGCGGCAACCTCTATTTCCACAGCAGTCGTCGGATTGTGGGTACTGTCAGCCGATCCGGTTGACCGGCAACGCGGTCTCGAACACCGTCTCGCGTTCGCGATGGACTCGATACGCGGCTGATCCCGCTCGCCAGGAAAACACGCTTTCGACAGAAGTGTGCATGTACAGCACAGCCGCAAAATCATCGATTGCAATCGTCGGCGGGATGCTGCCGGCCTGTTGTGCGGCATGTAACGTCCGACGCCTCTTAGGATCGCTGCCGTAGTGAACGGCACAGCCGCCGGGCAGCAATCCCAGGCAGTCGAGCGGACGATGGGCTGCGCCCCAGAATGAATCTGTCAGCCCCGCGTCAAACCAGCACATTGCGCCGGCACTCATACCGGCAAGCAACACGCCACGCTCCCATGCCGTTCGCAAAACCGAATCGAGTCCCCACTCCCGCCATACGGCAAGTGCGGACTTGGTATTGCCGCCGCCAACGTAAATCACGTCCTGCTCGAGCAGCCTGATTGGAAAGTCGGAAACAAGCATCGACCTTGAGTCGGGTTGCCGAAAAAACGCAAGATGGGACGTTTCGCAGCCCAAATTGCCGTAGGCCATGTGGAACTTCTCCAGATGGTCTGGCAAATCCCCGCTGGGCGTGGCCAGAAAACAGATACGCGGTCGCGCCTTGCCCGTGAGCGTAACGAGATGTTTGTCGATCGGCGACGACGTCTCTTCCATCATGAAACCGCCACCGCCTATCGCGAGAATACGTTGCATGAATGCACACCGGGTCGTTGATTGTCGCTTATCACATGCGGATTCAACCCGTCGATGCAACATACGTGAGGCTGCATAGCCGCGAGGGGTGTTGCATCGACGGGTTGAATCCGCAACCCTCTCCCGCCGTACGCGGCTGCGTTAGCACAACGACCGCTGTGAGGGAAAGCGACCGTCCGTGTTGTCAGGTGGCCGCCTCGTACTCCGCGATTTTGTTGAAGAGGGACGTCGACGTGCTCAGCCGAAGAATTCGACTGCGCCAGTCCGAAGGTTGTACATCGCGCCAACGATCTTAATCTTTCCCGTGGTCTCGAGTTCGGCGAGCACGGGGCTATGCTGACGAATGCTGGCGATGGTCAACTCGACGTTCTTGCGCGACACGGCGTCCACGAAAGCATAGTTCATTGCAGAGCGATCACCATCGTAGATCGTTGCCTGCACGGCGGGTTTGATCTTGGCTAACAATCCGGTGAGATTGCCTAGCTCGGCGTTGGCAATGGCTCCCTTGATCGCGCCACAGGCCGTGTGTCCCATCACGACGACTACCTTTGCGCCAGACAGTTTGCATGCGAACTCCATGCTGCCAAGGATGTCTTTGTTTTCGATATTCCCGGCGACACGGCAATTGAAGACATCGCCGATGCCCAGATCCATGATCACTTCTGCTGGCGCGCGCGAGTCGATACAACTAAGCAGCACTGCGGCGGGATACTGCCCGGCTGAGCTCGCCCTCTGCTCTCGCAAATAATTGCGAGCTTTCCTCTCGCCCCTCTGAAAGCGCGCGTTCCCCTGGTTCATGACCTTGATTATCTGTTCCGGTGTCATGCTGTCGCGCTGTGCCTTGGTCAATGCATCGGCGCGTGCGGGCTTCGTAAAGAGTGGTCCAGCGGCGAGCCCAACCACAGTGGCGGTGCCAGCAAGCTTGAGAAAATTCCGGCGACCTGAGCCTCTGTATTGCCTCGGATACTCGAAAGTGTCGCACATGACGTTGTTCCTCGTTTTTGCCAACTGGCGTCCATGGTTCCAGCATGTCCCGATCACCACGCTCGCGGGAGTTACTGGAGGTGGCCGATCGTCACCACAGCCCTGACGGGGTTTGATGACCTACTATGTCCGTCGCAAGGGATCGATTCAATATAGGCGATCGCTAGCCGCGTTCAAGTGAAGTGAAAGGATTGGAGCCCGCTTTCTGCAGCGCATAGTCCCCCCCTCAAGCAACGTTCGTCGTCGCGAATCGAATGGCCGCTTGTTGTTGCGAAGCCGCTGTCTGAACGTCCAACTGACGCGACGGATGAGTGACCCTTCATGGCGAATACTGCCCAATTAGCCGTCAATTCATGAAGCAGTCGATCGAAGAACCTCCCCCGAAGAGGGCTCCGATCGCGG
>NZ_QTPW01000065.1:0-7827 GCF_003857965.1 Burkholderia sp. Bp9031 | reverse complement strand
CGCGATCCTGCATCGAGCGGTACGACAGCAGCCGGCGCACGCGATTCACGCGCCGGATCGTGTCGATGAAGAAGCTGTTGCCCGATGCTTCGACGAGCGATTCGTGGAACCGCACGCCGCGATCGTGCAGTTGATCGGCGGTATCGGTCTCGATGCCGCCGGCGAGCAGGTGCTTCTCGACCTCGCGACACCGTTCCAGCACGCGCGGGTCGAGCCGGTAGCCGGGCTCGAGCAGCGCGGCCGGCTCGAGCGCGAGACGCAGCCGGTACGATTTCAGCAGGCTGTCGGGGGTCGTCAGCATCGGCGAGAACTGCCAGCCGTAGCCCGGCTTGCGCTCGGCCCAGCCTTCCTGCGCGATACGCCCGAGCACGGTCGTGAGCTGCGCGTTCGTCAGCCCGTAGCGGGTGCGGATCAGCTGCTCCGAAAATTCGTCGGGCAGCTCGCCCTTCAGGCGATCGTCCGCGATCCGGAAATACACGCTCGTGATCACGTCGGCTTCGCCGAGACCGAGTTCGTCGACGACGTCCGACAGCGGCTCGATCACGGGTTTCGCGACGAAGAAGCCGCGATTGCGCTCGCGCGTCAGGATGCCTTTCTCGTGCAGCAGCGCGAGCGCCTCGTTGACGGGTGAACGGGACACGCGCAGGCGGTCGGCGAGCATCTGCGCGGGCAGGTGCGCGCCGACGTCCAGTCCTTCCGTCTTGATCAGTTCGACAATCTGGGTCGCGATGGAGCGGTCGATCATGTGAGTGAGCATTCGGGGCGCCGCGGGCGGCTTCGGTCTCAAGCCTCCTGCATCGCCAGGTTCTTTTGCAATATCAGCGGGATGACGCCGCCCGAGCGCAGCAACTCGCATTCGAGACGGGTCTCGACCGCGGCCGTCGCGTCGACGGGCTCGACGCGGCCGTCGGCGCGCACGATGCGCACGGGCACCGTGCAGCGCGGCGACAGCGCATCGGCCGGCGCGTCGACCTCGAGCTTATCACCTGGCCGGAGGTCCAGCGTGTCGGGGTGGATGCCCGCGGCGAAGCGCAGCGGCAGGATGCCCATCCCGATCAGGTTCGAGCGGTGAATGCGCTCGAAGCTCGCCGCCAGCACCGCGCGGATGCCGAGCAGCCGCTGGCCTTTCGCGGCCCAGTCGCGCGACGACCCGGTGCCGTAGCGCTCGCCGGCGACGAGCACGACCGGATTGCCTTCCTCTCGGTAGCGCGCGGCCGCCTCGAAGATCGGCAACACGTCGCCGCTCGGCACGTGCAGCGTATGCGCGACCGGCATGCCGTCGCGCAGCCGGTTGACGAGGGTCCGGTTGTAGAACGCGGCCCGCATCATCACTTCCCAGTTGCCGCGCCGCGATGCGAACACGTTCAGGTCGTCGCGATCGTCGCCGCGCGACACGAGGAAATCGGCGACGAAGCTGTCCTTCGGAATCGCGCTGGCGGGCGAGATGTGATCGGTCGTCACGTCGTCGCCGAGCACCAGCAGCGGGTACGCGCTGTACGTGCCGAGCTGGCTGCCCTGCGACGCCGACGCGAACGGCGGCCGGCGCAGCGCGGTCGAAGCCGGATCCCACGGGAATTGCGCGCTGTCGGGCGCGTCGAGGTCGTGCCAGGCCGGGTTCGCACTGGCGTGCGCGAATGCGCGCGGGTAGTCGTGCGGATCGGCGGCGGCCGCCGTCAGTTCGGCGACGGCTTCGCGTGTCGGCCACAGGTCGCGCAGGTACACGGGCTGGCCGTTAGCCGCGTGCTGGAGCGGATCGCGGCTCACGTCGATTTCGGCGTCGCCGGCCAGCGCGAACGCGATCACGAGCGGCGGCGACATGATGAAGCCGAGGTCGAGATCCGGGTGGATACGCCCCGGGAAATTGCGGTTGCCCGACAGCATCGCGACCGGCCGGATCGACGCGTCGGCGAGCGCCGCCCGGATCGGCTCGGTCAGTTGCCCTGAGTTGCCGATGCAGGTCGTGCAGCCATACCCGACGATATCGAAGCCGACCGCCGACAGGTCGTCGATCAGCCCGGCCCGTTCGAGATAGGCCGCCGCCGCGGGCGAACCGGGACCGAGCGACGTCTTGACCCATGCCGGCACCTTCAGCCCGAGCGCGCGCGCGTTGCGCGCGACGAGGCCGGCTGCGATCAGCAGCGCGGGATCGGACGTGTTCGTGCAGCTCGTGATCGCGGCGATCGCGACCGGATGCTTCGGCATCGACGGATGCGGATGCGCGGGATGGAACGCGAGCGGCGCGAGCGCGGCGGCCGTCTGCGAATGATCGAGCAGGTCCTGCGGGCGGCGCGGGCCGGCCACATGCATGCCGATCGACGCGAGGTCGAGGTCGATCGTGCGCGTGTAGCGTGGCTCGGCATCCGGATCGAACCACAGGCCGGCTTGCCGCGTGAACGCTTCGACGAGCCGGATCGCCGATTCGGATCGGTGGGTCGCGCGCAGGTAGTCGAGCGTGTTGCCGTCGACCGGGAAGAAGCCGGTCGTCGCGCCATACTCGGGCGCCATGTTCGCGACGACCGCGCGCTCGCCGGCACCGAGCGTCGCGACGCCCGGGCCGAAGAACTCGACGAACTCCCCCGATACGCCGATTGCACGCAGCCGCTGCGTGACGGTCAGCGCGAGATCGGTCGCCAGCACGCCCGCGCGCAACGCGCCGGTCAGCCGCACGCCGATCACGTCGGGAATGCGCTGCATCACGGGCATCCCGAACATCACCGTCTGCGCCTCCAGCCCGCCGACGCCCCAGCCGAGCACGCCGATGCCGTTGATCATCGGCGTGTGGCTGTCGGTGCCGATCAGCGTGTCGGGCACGGCCCAGCGCTCGCCGTCGCGCTCGAGCGTCGTGACCACCGTCGCCAGTTGCTCCAGGTTGATCGTATGCATGATCCCGGTGCCCGGCGGATGAATGCGTACGCCCGTCAGCGACTTCGATGCCCAGCGCAGGAACCGGTAGCGCTCCGCGTTGCGGCGCAGTTCGAGCTGCAGGTTCAGCGGCGCGGCGTCCGGCCGCGCGAAATATTCGACGGCCAGCGAGTGGTCGACCGACGAATCGACCGGCAGCACCGGGTTCAGCGACGCCGGATCCGCGCCGGCTTCGGCGAGCGCGTCGCGCATCCCGGCGATATCGACGAGCGCCGGCGTGCTGGTGGTGTCGTGCATCAGCACGCGGTTCGGCTGGAACGCGATCTCGGCTTCGCTCGTCGCGCGGCGCGTCCATTCGACGATCGCGTCGACCGCTTGCCGCCGCTCATCGCCGTCGGTATTGCGGATCACGTTTTCGAGCAGCAGGCGCAGCACGACGGGCAGTTCGCGCAACGTGGCGCCGAACTGGCCGGGAAGATCGACGAAGCGATATGTCGCGCCATCGACCGTCAACCGGGCTTCCGAGGGGGAGTTGGTGTTTTCCATGACTGTATTTTTGCACTTTAACAAGTAAAAATGCAATCTAGTGCTAACCCGAGATACAACAATTCAGGAGACGATCGTGACGAAAACAGGCAACGACCCGGGCGCAATCGGTCAACCGCGCGGTCCGGATCAGATGCGTCGCCGCGTGATAGGGCACACGGCGGCGCTCGGCGCGCTCGCGCTCCTCGGCGCGGCCGCCGGGCCGGTTTCTGCAGACGAATCACACAAGGCTTTGAAAGGAAAAACACCCATGTTTGCTTATGTCGGATCGCGCACCACGCGCGAACGAAACGCCCGCGGCGACGGGATTAGCGTGTACCGCGTCGACGCCGGGACGGGCGCGCTCGAACTCGTGCAGCTCGTCAAGGATCTGGTGAATCCGTCGTTCCTCGCGTTGAGCGCGAACGGCGAACACCTGTATACGGTCCACGGCGACCTGAGCGACATCAGCGCATTCAAGGTCGACAAGGCCAGCGGCAAGCTCACGTTCCTGAATCGCCAGAGCACGCAAGGCAAGAACCCCGTGCATCTCGCGATCGATCCGACCGGCCGCTATGTCGTCGTGTCGAATCACATCGGCGCGAGCGTTGCCGTACTGCCGATCGCGGCTGACGGCACGCTGCAGGAAGTCACGCAACTCGTCACGCTCGAAGGCCCGATCGGCCCGCATCGCATCGAGCAGAAGCAGGCGAAGCCGCACTTCAATCCGTTCGACCCGACCGGGCAATTCGTGATCGTTCCGGACAAGGGGCTCGACCGCGTGTTCTCGTTCCGGTTCAAGGACGGGCGGCTCGCGCCGGCCGATCCGGCATTCGTCGTCACGCGCGAGACGGCCGGCCCGCGTCACGTCGCCTTCCATCCGAGCGGCGCGCTCGCGTATGTCGTCAACGAACTCGACTCGACCGTCACGACCTATCGGTACACGTCGTCGAACGGTGCGCTGACGCCCGTGCAGATCGTGTCGTCGCTGCCGGACACGTACATCGGCAACAGCCGCGCGTCGGAGATCGAGGTCGATCCGGCCGGGCGCTTCGTCTACGCATCGAACCGCGGCGACGACAGCATCGCCGTGTTCCGCATCGACCCGGCCAGCGGCCATCTCGCGTTCGTCGCGGCCGAACCGACCGGCGGCCGCACGCCGCGCTTCATGACCGGCACGCCGGACGGCCGCTTCATGTACGCGCTGAACGAAGACAGCGACAGCATCGTCGCGTTCGCGATCGATGCCGCGACGGGCCGCCTCAAGCCGACCGGCTTCTCGGTCGCGTCGGGCAGCCCCGTCTGCATGGTGTTTTCCGGACACCGCGCGTAATCCTTCCCGCCCCATCAGGAGACAGCCGGCGGCAGGTCCGCCGGCGCACAACCATGAATCAAGCAACCCCTATCGACGAACGCGCGCTGGTGCGCAAGATCGCGTGGCGCATCATCCCGTTCGTGTTCGTCCTCTACATCATTTCGTATCTCGACCGCGCGAACATCGGCTATGCCGCGTTGCAGATGAACAAGGAGCTCGCGCTGTCGAGCGAGGCGTTCGGCTTCGCGTCGGGCATCTTCTTCATCGGGTATTTCCTGTTCGAAGTGCCCAGCAACGTGATGCTCAACAAGTTCGGCGCACGCGTGTGGATCGCGCGGATCCTGGTGACGTGGGGTGTCGTGTCGGTGATCTCCGCATTCGTGCAGGACGCGACGCAACTCTACGTGCTGCGGTTCCTGCTCGGCGTGGCGGAAGCGGGCTTCTTCCCCGGCATCATCGTGTACCTGACCTACTGGTTCCGTGCGAAGGAACTCGCGACGACCGTCGCGCTGTTTACCGCCGCGATCCCGGTGTCGTACATCATCGGCGCGCCGCTTTCGACGTGGATCATGGATCACGTCCACTGGTTCCAGTGGAGCGGCTGGCGCTGGATGCTCGTGCTCGAAGGCGCGCCCGCGCTGGTCGGCGGGATCCTGTGCTTCCTGTACCTGACGGACCGCCCGGGCGACGCGAAGTGGCTCACGCCCGCGGAGCGCGCGTGGCTGCTGAACGAACTCGACAACGATCGCAAGGCGCGGCCGCGTGCGCAGCACCTCGGTTCGCTGAAGACGATGACGAACCCGAAGGTGCTGTACCTGTCGTTCATCTACTTCGTGTACCAGTGCGGCAGCCTCGGCGTCGGTTACTGGATGCCGCAGATCATCAAGGGCTTCTCGTCGAAGCTCTCGCATACCGAGATCGGGCTCATCGCGACGGTGCCCTACGTGGTTGCGACGATCGCGATGGTGATGTGGTCGCGTCGTTCGGACCGGCGCAGCGAACGACGCCTGCATTCGGCGATTCCGCTCGCGGTGGCTGCCGCGGCGCTGCTCGGCGCGGGGCTCGCGACGAACCCGTACGTGTCGATCGCGATGATCAGCCTGAGCCTCGCGGGCCTGTACGCGTTCAAGTCGCCGTTCTGGGCGCTGCCGACGCTGTTTCTCAGCCGCTCGACCGCGGCCGTGTCGATCGCGGTGATCAACTCGATCGGCAACCTCGGCGGCTTCGTCGGGCCGTTCATGATCGGCTTCGTCAAGGGAACGGGGCAGAGCGCGACGCCTGGGCTGCTGTTTCTCGCGGCGTTGCTCGTCGTGTCGTTCCTGATGACGTTCTTCATTCGCGTTCACGAACAGCCGGCCGACGACACGCCGTCGAACGTGGTGAACCAGACCCATTGACACGATGACGCGCAATCCGGCGGCGAGCCGGGATATATAACCGAAAGAGGAGATCGATTGATGAAGAAGCTTTCATTTTGCTTGGTTGTACTGAATTCAGTGCCGGCGATCGCGCTGGCGCAAAGCAGCGTGACGCTGTACGGGATCATCGACAGCGGCATCAATTACACCAGCAACGTGCAGACGGCACGGACGGCGGCAGGCCCGGTCGGCGGCCATCAGATCGCGATGATCGAAGGCGGGTCGGCCGGCCTGCAGGGGAGCCGCTGGGGGCTCAAGGGCAGCGAGGATCTCGGCGGCGGTCTCAAGGCACTGTTCGTGCTGGAGAGCGGTTTCTACAGCAACAACGGCGTGCTGAACCAGGGCGGCGCGATGTTCGGGCGGCAGGCGTATGTCGGCCTGAGCCATCCGGTCGGCACGGTCACGCTCGGGCGGCAGTACGATCCCGTCGTCGACTTCTACGGGCCGTTCCTCGCCGCGCCGCAGTGGGGCGGCTACATGACCTCGCATCCGGGCGACCTCGACAATGCGTTGAACACGCGCCGCATCAACAATTCGATCAAGTTCCGCAGCGCCAGCTACCGCGGGCTGACGCTCGAAGCGTTGATGAATCTCGGCGGCACCGCCGGGTCGTTCTCGACCAACTGGATCTGGGGTGCCGGCGCGTCGTATGCGGCGGGGCCGTTTTCGATCGGCGCGGGCTACCTGAACGTCCGCAATCCGAACACGTCGTTCTTCGGCGCGAATCCGAATGCCGGCCCGGCGACGAGCAACAACCTCGGCAGCGCCGGCAGCGCGAGTGCGCCGGAGAGCAACCCCGTGTTCGCCGGCTATGCGTCCGCGAACCGGCTCGAAATCGCCGGCGTCGGAGCGGGCGTGACGCTGGCCGCCCTCAGCGTCAATCTCGCGTATTCGAATACGCGCTTCGAGGGGCTGGGCTCCGCGTCGGGGCCGAATGCGCTGCGTTACGCGGGCACCGCGGCGTTCAACAACGTCGAGATCAACGCGAAATACCAGTTCACGCCGTCGTTGCAGGCCGGTGTCGCCTACGACTACACGAGAAACGGCGGTGCCGGCGGCAAGGGCGGCGCGAACTACAACCTGTTCAGCGCGGGTGTCGATTATTTCCTGTCGAAGCGCACGGACGTTTATACGGTTGCCGTGTTCGAGAAGGCGAGCGGGACGGATTCGCTCGGGCAGCCGGCGGTTGCGCAGATTACCGGGTTGACGCCGTCCGCGACCGACAAGCAGGTTTCATTGCGGATCGGGTTGCGTCACAGGTTCTGAACAGGCGGGGCGACTGGAACGGCGCGCGTAAAGCCGGGTTTCGGCGGCGCGCCGGCGACACGGGGCGGGCGTTTACCCGACCCGCTTTTTACCGTGGCGATTACTTGACCGCGACTTCCGTATGCACGACTTTCGGCGGGCTTTTGAAGAACGGGCCCGCCAGCTGTCGCCATGCCTGGAAGTCGTCCGATTGCCGGAAATGCACCATGTGGTCGTCCACGGTGTCCCACTTGACGACGAGCAGGTAGCCGCCGCTGCGCTCGATCACGCGGTGCAGCTCGGCGCCGCCGCAGCCGCGCGCACGCGCGAACAGCGGGAGTGCCTGGCGAACCGCCGCTTCGAATTGCTCGGCCTGCGACGGATCGATGTCGAGCGATGCCATTTCCAGAATCATTGATGCTCCATTGGGGGTGAATGATGCGAACGGATCGTGATGCGACG
>NZ_QTPW01000064.1:0-8128 GCF_003857965.1 Burkholderia sp. Bp9031 | reverse complement strand
CCCGTCGATGATCTTGTTGCCGTCCGAGTCCCACAGGTAGACGCCGTCGGCCTTCACGATCACGCGGCTGCCCGCGCAATTGAGCGCCCCCATGTCCGAGAACGGATGGATGTGGTGCGCGGCGTCGAGCGCGCGGTATTCGGCGGTCGAGCGTGCCTGTGTCGTGCGGGCCGCCGGTGCGGCGGGCTGGATCCACGCGGATTCGTTGCGGTAACTCATGTTTCCTCCGTATTTCCGTAATGCGTTGGCGCGCGCGCTTATACGTGCAGCAGCAGATGACGGCGTTCCCACGAGCTGATCACGCGGAAGAACGCTTCGTATTCGGTTTCCTTCAGCGCGAAATACGCCTTCAGGAACTTGTGGCCGAGAATCTCGCCGAGCGGCTCGCACGCGGCCATCAGCGTGAGCCCTTCCTCGAGGTTGCGCGGCAGTCCGTACGGCAGGTCGTAGCCGTCGCTGACGAGCGGCTCGGTCGGCTCGAGGCGCTGTGTCATGCCGAGATAGCCGGCCGCGAGCGTCGCCGCCAGCGCGAGGTAGGGGTTGCAGTCGACACCGGGGATCCGGTTCTCGATGCGGCGTGCGGCCGGGCCCGAGTGCGGGATGCGGAAGCCGACCGTGCGGTTGTCGTAGCCCCACTGCACGTTGATCGGCGCGGCCATGAAACGCGACAGCCGGCGGTACGAGTTGATGTACGGCGCGAAGATCGGCATCAGTGCCGGCGTGTACTTCTGCAGCCCGGCGAGATAGTTGTAGAACAGCGACGTCGCGCCGCCCGTCTCCGGCGACGTGAACAGGTTGCGGCCCGTTTCCTCGTCGACGATGCTCTGGTGCACGTGCATCGCGGAGCCCGGCTCGTTTTCCATCGGCTTGGCCATGAACGTCGCGTACATGTTGTGGCGCAACGCCGCCTCGCGCACCGTGCGCTTGAACAGGAAAACCTGGTCGGCGAGCGACAGCGCGTCGCCGTGCATGAAGTTGATCTCCATCTGCGCGGCGCCGACTTCGTGGATCAGCGTGTCGATGTCGAGGTTCTGCGATTCGCAGTACTCGTAGATGTCCTCGAACAGCGGATCGAATTCGTTGACGGCCTCGATCGAATACGACTGGCGGCCCGTCTCGGGGCGGCCCGTGCGGCCGACCGGCGGACGCAGCGGCAGGTCCGGGTCCTTGTTCATGTCGACCAGGTAGAACTCGAGCTCCGGCGCGACCACCGGCTTCCAGCCCTTCGCCTTGTAGAGATCGAGCACGCGGCGCAGCACGTAGCGCGGCGAGATCTCGACCGGCGAGCCGTCGAAATGCACGCAGTCGTGGATCACCTGCGCGGTCGGGTCGACGGCCCACGGGATCAGGCGAATGGTCGACGTGTCGGGCACGCACACCATGTCGGGATCGGTCACGCCGGTCAGCGTGCCGTCTTCCGGATATTCGCCGGTGACGGTCTGCACCATCACGGCCTGCGGCAGGCGCATCGATTCGCCGGACGTGAACTTGTTGCGCGGCGTGATCTTGCCGCGCGCGATGCCGGCCATGTCGGGGATGATCGCTTCGATCTCGGTGATCCGGTGCTGCTTCAGAAAGTCTTCGATGTCTTGCATGTCTGTTCTCGTTATGTGGGTCGGCGCGCTCAGGCGAGCGCGGCGGCGGCCGTGGCGCGCGTGCGGGCGTTGCGGCGCGCGCGGCATGCGTCGCCGAAGGCGCGGAAGATCGCGCTCGACAGCGGGTCATGCGCATGCCGCCATTCCGGATGCCATTGCACGGCGAGCGCGAAGGCCGGCGCATCGACGACGCTGACGGCCTCGATCAGGCCGTCCGGCGCGACGGCTTCGACGGCGAGGCCGGAACCGAGCTGCGCGATGCCCTGCTTGTGCAGCGAGTTCACGTGCACGTCGTCGCGGCCGCCGGCAAGCGTGTGCAGCACGCCGCCGGGCGTCAGGCGCACGACGTGCGCGGGGCCGTATTGCGTGTCCATCGGCGCATCGTCGTCCTCGCGGTGATCGGCGAGGCCCGGCACTTCGTGCACGCGCTGGTGCAGCGTGCCGCCGCAGACGACGTTCAGCTCCTGGAAGCCGCGGCACACGGCCAGCACGGGCACGCCCGCGACGATCGCCGCGCGCAGCAGCGGCAGCGTCGTCGCGTCGCGTGCGGGATCGTGCTTCGTACCCGGCGCGCTCGGCTCGCCGCCATACAGGTGCGGCTCGACGTTCGAGTAGCTGCCGGTAAACAGCAGGCCGTCGACCGTGTCGAGCACGTCGTCGACCGACTGGCGATCGCCGAGCGCGGGCAGCACCATCGCGAGCGCGTGCGCGCCGTCGACGATCGCCGCGACGTACTTGTCGCCGACCGTGTGCGACGCATGTGCGCCGATTTGCGTGAAGTCGGCGGTGATGCCGACGAGGGGTTTCCTTTCCATGACGTCAATCAGTTATCCATAGGGCTTGGCGTACGTTGCGCAGGAACGTGCAAAACGCAGGCACGACAGGGCCCCGCAGCCAGGCGCAGAGCGCCGGGGCCGCTGGTGAATGGGCACGACGGGGTCGCGTGGCGGCCCGCGCTGTGCGCGACGGTCAGGCCGTCGCTCGTTTCGTTGCGATGCGCGACGCGGCAATCGATGCGCGAACGCGTTCCGTCACCGCGCGGAAGACGCGGCTAACGAACAGGCAGCTGAAACGAACGACGAGAAAAGGAGGAGAGGCGCTATGGCAGCAGCGACGCGACTTCGTCGGTATCGACGGCCACGAATGCGCGTGCGGAAACGGCGTTGTGACGCCGAACGGAACGACGGGACAGGATGGTGTAGATCGACAGGTGCAGCAGGCGAGGACTATGCCAGCCGCAACTGCCATCGGAAGCGGGAGCGGCGCTGCGCAAACTTCGCACATCGCCTCGATCCCACCTCACCAGAGGGCCACGGACTCTCACGATTACACTCGACTGGTTTGTTGAAAGTATTGAACACCTGATCGTTTCGGCGCGCTGGGCGTTTAAAATAATCGAGGTGTCAGGTTTGCGTCATTTACATCGATCGGCATCAATTTTTGCGTTGCGATAACGTTTTTTGGTGCCGATGAATGGCCGATGACGCTGACCTGAGAGCCAGCATATACGAGCCAAAAACGGCGTCAAATGTTTTTTGACGGTCCCGTGTCAGGGCTTTCCCGCAGCACTGCGAACAAAAGATTCGTAAATGGAATGGCTCGCAGGGTGTTCATTATTTCGAACGCCTTTCAGGGTTTTCCCCGCTGATGCGCGGCATAAAGTGATTAGAATATTCAACGGCTGCCCCAACACGCCGCTTCACTTTTTCACCGCGCTACTATCGTGCCCGAAACCGAATCGATGTCCACCGAAGTCGCCGAGCGCCTGCGTTTCGTGCGCAACAAGCATGGCCTGTCGCAGCGCGAACTCGCGAAGCGGGCCGGCGTGACCAACGGCGCGATCTCGCTGATCGAACAGGGGCGCGTGAGCCCGTCGGTCGGCTCGCTGAAGAAACTGCTCGAATGCATCCCGATGAGTCTCGCGGAGTTCTTCACGTTCGAGCTGGTCGAATCGCGCTCGGTCGTGTCGCGCCGCGACGAGATGCCGAACCTCGGCAACGACGCGCTCGCGTTTCACCTGGTCGGCGCGGGCGTGAAGGATCGCAACATGTGCATCATGCGCGAGGTCTATCAGCCGCTCGCCGATACGGGCGCCGAGATGCTCGTGCACGTGGGGCACGAGGGTGGCGTGGTCGTGTCGGGCCGGCTCGAGCTGACCGTCGACGGCGCGACCTGGCTGCTCGACCCCGGAGACGGCTACTACTTCGAAAGCCGCTTGCCGCACCGTTTTCGCAATCCCAGCGCGGAACAGCTCTGCGAGGTCGTGTCGGCCAATTCGCCGGCGACCTTCTGACCCACCGCGCGTCACCGCATTCGCCGCCGGCAGTGTTGCCGTTGCGCGGCGTGCCGCAGCGCGAATGCCACAACCATTGAGGCATCCTGATGAACAAGTTGACTTTGGCTGAATGGCAGGACAAGGCGGCGTCGCTCGAGATCGAAGGGCGCGCATTCATCGACGGCGCGTCGCGTGACGCGCATGGCGGCAAGACGTTCGATTGCGTGAGCCCGATCGACGGCCGCGTGCTCGCGAAGGTGGCCGATTGCGGCGAAGCCGACGTGAACGCAGCAGTCGCGGCCGCCCGCCGCGCGTTCGACGCCGGCGTGTGGGCCGCACTGAACCCGCGCGCGCGCAAGGCCGTGCTGCTGCGCTGGGCCGCGCTGATGCGCGAGCATCTCGATGAGCTGTCGCTGCTCGAGACGCTCGACGCGGGCAAGCCGATCGGCGACACGACGACGGTCGACGTGCCGGGCGCCGCGTATTGCGTCGAGTGGTTCGCCGAAGCGATCGACAAGGTCGGCGGCGAAGTCGCGCCGGCCGATCATCATCTCGTCGGCCTCGTCACGCGCGAGCCGGTCGGCGTGGTGGCGGCCGTCGTGCCGTGGAATTTCCCGATCCTGATGGCCGCATGGAAGTTCGGCCCGGCGCTCGCGGCCGGCAACAGCGTCGTGCTGAAGCCGTCGGAGAAGTCGCCGCTGACCGCGATCCGCGTCGCGCAGCTGGCGATCGAGGCCGGCATCCCGGCCGGCGTGTTCAACGTCGTGCCGGGCGCGGGCGAGCCCGGCAAGCTGCTCGCGCTGCATCGCGACGTCGACTGCATCGCGTTCACGGGTTCCACCGCGGTCGGCAAGCTGATCATGCAGTACGCCGCGCAGTCGAACCTGAAGCGCGCGTGGCTCGAACTCGGCGGCAAGTCGCCGAACATCGTGCTGCCCGACTGCCCGGATCTCGACCGCGCCGCGCAGGCCGCGGCCGGCGCGATCTTCTACAACATGGGGGAGATGTGCACGGCCGGCTCGCGCCTGCTCGTGCATCGCGACATCAAGGATGCGTTCGTCGAGAAGCTGGTCGCGGCCGCGCGTGCGTACGTGCCGGGCAACCCGCTCGATCCGTCGGTATCGATGGGCGCGATCGTCGACGGGATCCAGCTCGAGCGCGTGCTCGGCTACATCGACGCCGGGCGCAAGGAGGGCACCCTCGTCACGGGCGGTGCACGCGTGAACGAGGAATCGGGCGGCTTCTACGTGGAGCCGACGGTGTTCGAGGTGAAGCCCGATGCGAAGATCGCGCGCGAGGAGATCTTCGGTCCCGTGCTGTCGGTGATCGTGTTCGACGAGGTCGACGAGGCGGTGAGGATCGCGAACGATACCGAGTACGGGCTCGCGGCGGCCGTGTGGACGTCGGATCTGGCGACTGCGCACGAGGTGTCGCGCCGGCTGCGGGCGGGCACGGTGTGGGTGAACTGCTACGACGAAGGCGGCGACATGAACTTCCCGTTCGGCGGCTACAAGCAGTCGGGCAACGGCCGCGACAAGTCGCTGCACGCGCTCGAGAAGTACACCGAGCTGAAGTCGACGCTGATCCGGCTGCGCTGACGCGGCCGGTGCACGGGCGCAGTGCCGGCGGGCGCTGCGCCTGCGTGCGTCAGGCCGAGCGCAGTGCGGGGTGGAAGCCCGCGGCTTCGATGATCGATTGCACGCGCTCGGCGCCTTGCGCCGATTCGACCTTGACCGTCTTCGCAGCCACGTCGATGTCGAGCTTCGCGGCGGGGTCGGCCGCCGTCACGGCACGGGTGATGGCGTTGGCGCAGCCGCCGCAGGTCATGTCCTGGACTTCGAATTCCATCGTGTTCTCCTCGGTTGATGATCGACGAATAGGTTCAGCATGAAGCTTGCCATGGTGGGAAGGTCAAGCGCGTTCGCCGCGAACCGTATCGCAGCCACTGCTTGTAAGACTGATGTCAGACGAATCGCGATTCGCCTGCGTGCGTCAGCCCGAACTTTTCCCGATTGACGTTCGCGCATTGTCGGCGAAATCTGGCAGAGCCTTGTGCGAGAAGGTATGCGTCGGATCGATGACGCACGATCTCCATGATCCGAGTAAGGGTACTTGGAGGTGAAAATGCGAATCGATCTTAGTATCGATTCCCCTCGATATTTCTTTAGCTACAAACATGACTCGTTTCGCCATTGGCTTCGCACTGGCCCTGTTGGGCGCATCCGCAACGTCCGCATTCGCTGCCGACGATGTCGTCAACCTGACCCTGAAGGACCACAAGTTTTCGCCCGATGGCGTGACGATCCCGGCCGGCAAGAAGGTGAAGTTCGTCGTGAAGAACCTCGATGCGACGCCCGCGGAATTCGAAAGCGACGACTTCAAGGCGGAGAAGGTCGTGCCGGCCGGCAAGTCGGTCGAGATTCTCGTCGGGCCGCTGAAGGCCGGCACCTACGAGTTCCACGACGAGTATCACGAAGCGCAGTCGAAAACGCACCTGAGCGTCAAGTAAGCGGAAACCACCATGTTGTCTACCGCCCTGATCGTCTTTCGTGAAGTGCTCGAGGCCGCACTGGTGGTCTCGATCGTGATGGCCGCCACGAAGGGCGTGCCGCGGCGCGGCTGGTGGGTCGGCGGCGGGCTCGTCGGCGGCGTGATCGGCGCCGGCCTGATCGCCGCGTTCGCCGACGTGATCTCGCAGTGGGCGTCCGGCATGGGACAGGAAGTCTTCAACGCGGGCGTGATGTTCGTCGCGACGCTGATGCTGGCGTGGCACTGCATCTGGATGAGCAGTCACGGCCGCGAGATGGCGCTGCACATGGGCAAGGTCGGGCGGGCCGTCGCGGCAGGCAGCCGGCCGCTGACGGGGCTCGCGATCGTGGTCGGCGTCGCGGTGTTGCGCGAAGGTTCCGAGGCCGTGCTGTTCCTGTACGGCATCGCGGCGGGGGATCCGGGTCAGACGCCGCAGATGATCGCAGGCGGCCTGCTCGGCGTGCTCGGCGGAGCCGGGCTCGGCTACGCGATGTATGCGGGCCTGCTGCAGATTCCGCTGAAGCGCCTGTTCTCCGTCACCAATGCGCTGATCGTGCTGCTCGCGGCGGGGATGGCGAGCCAGTGCGCCGGCTTCCTGCTCGCGGCGGGCCTCGTGCCGTCGTGGGGCGATACGGTCTGGGACACGTCGTGGCTGCTCAAGGAATCGAGCATCGTCGGCAAGGCGCTGCATACGCTGATTGGCTATACCGCGCGTCCGGCGGGAATCCAGATCGCCGCGTACGTCGTCACGCTGGTCGCGATCGTCGTGCTCACGCGGCTCGTCGGCCGGCCCCGGACGGCCGTGCCGCCGCCGCGTCCCGTCGCCTGAGCGGGCGGGGGCGAATGCAAAAAGGGGCGTCGTGGACGCCCCTTTTCTTTGCGTTGACGGTTCGCGCGCAGGCCGCGCGCGGCCGTTCAGCGATGGCTGTCGATCCACGCGCGGGCCCATTCGAGCCCTGCATCGCGTGCTTCGTCCTCGGTATCGAACACGCCGAGCACGCCCGACGCCTCGACGAGCCGGTTGTTCTGCGTGATCGTGCCGCTCGCCGCGAAGCGTTCGGGCTGCATGATCTCGTCCTGTTGCAGGATCGCATGGCCCCAGATCTGGTAGCCGTGATAGGTCTGTGCTTCCATTATCGCGTCACCTCCGCGGAACGGTTGGCCGTGCCGACGCGCAGCACGTTGCCGTCCGGCGTGTATTGCCTCGGGATATCGGAGAAGTTGAGCGCGTGCGGCGTGTCGGGCGCGGCCGGCTGCATCACCGTCAGCCGCCCCGGCGCGGGCTGCGCGACCGGGCGCGGTGCGACCGGCGCCTCGACCGTCGCGGCGGGCGCACGACGCGGCGCGGCTTTCACCGCTTGCGCGACGCGGCGCTTGTGCGGCTTGACCGCGGCCTTCGGTTGCACGCTCGCGCGCTTTTCCACGGCCTTGCTGCCGGCATGCGCGTCGGCACCCGTGCGCGCGGCCGGCGTACGGGCATCTGGCGTGCGTGCCGCCGGCAGCCGCGCCTCGGGCGGGTTCCAGACTTCGACGTAGTGCTCGGCCGCCCAACCCGTCGACGCGCAGGTCAGCGCCAGCAATCCGCATCCAAACAGTCTTACCATGGTCTCTCCGTCAGTCTCGTCGGCGCGCCGGACTGCGCTGCGCCGATTGCTTACTCCACCGTCACCGACTTCGCGAGGTTGCGCGGCTTGTCGACATCGGTGCCGCGCGCGCACGCGGTGTGATA
>NZ_QTPW01000063.1:0-8588 GCF_003857965.1 Burkholderia sp. Bp9031 | reverse complement strand
AGCGTGAAGAAGCCGTCGGTCAGGAATCCGAAGCCGATGCAGAGGACCAGCAGAACCGGCAGCATGCCGGCGGTGCGAACGAGGTTCTGCATGCGTTGCTGGCGCGCGGCCTGCTTGTGTTGCCGTGGCTGCTTGGACGTTTGCGGGGCCGACGCGATCGGCCCTTTGGTTGTGTTGCTCATGTTCTCCTCCGTGTAGTGTGGAATCTCGTCATGCCGCCGGTTGTGCGGCTTCGCTCGCTGCCGGGTGCGATCCGGTAGCGAACCCGATCACGCCTTCCTGGGTGATGGCCTTGCCGGTATGTCCACCGAGTTCGCCGACGAATTCGCCTTCGCGCATGACGAGTACGCGGTCGGCGACCCCGATCACTTCGGGCAATTCGCTCGAAATGACGATCACGCCGACGCCGGAACACGCCAGCTCGTTGATGATTCGGTAGATCTCGGATTTCGCGCCAATGTCGACGCCGCGGGTCGGCTCGTCGAGGATCAGCACGCGCGGTTTCGTCTCGAGCAGGCGCGACAGCAGTACCTTCTGCTGATTGCCGCCCGATAGCGCACCCGCATTGACTTTCGCGTGCGGCACGCGGATCGACAGCGACGCAATGGCGTCACGCGCACGTCGGGCTCCTTCGGCGAGATCGAGCACGCCGCCGCGGCGAGCATCGCGATTGCAGACCGACACGTTGATATTGTTGTGGACGCTCATGTCGAGAAACAGGCCGAGACGCTTGCGGTCCTCGGTCAGGTAGACGAGGCCCGCATCGATGGCTTCCCGCGGCGTACGCATCGCCAGCGTTTTCCCTGCAATCGCAATCTCGCCGCGTGTGCGCGGCTCGGCGCCAAAGATCAAGCGGGCGAGCTCGGTGCGTCCGGCCCCGACCAGCCCGGCGATGCCGAGCACCTCGCCGGCATGCAGGTCGAAGCTGCAGCCGCGCACGCGCGTCTCGTCGGCGATGTCGCGCACGGACAGCACGACGTTGCCCGGGTCGTATGCGGTGTGTTCTTTCTTGTAGAAGCCGGAAAGGTCGCGTCCGACCATCATCTGCACGAGACTGTCGGCGGAGAGCGCATCGCGCTCCAGCGTGCCGACGTAGGTGCCGTCACGCAGTACCGACACGCGATCGGACAGTTCATATATCTCGGCCATCCGGTGGCTGATGTAGATGATGGCGAGACCTTCCGCGCGCAGTTGCCGGATCAGTTCGAACAGTCGGTCGGTTTCGCGCGACGACAATGGCGTCGTTGGCTCGTCCATCACGAGGATGCGAGCACGCGCATGAATGGCGCGTGCAATCTCGACGAGTTGCTGTTCGGCGATCGACAGCGTGCCTACCACCGTGCGCGGGCCAAACGAGGCGCCCAGGCGTGTCAGCACGGCTTCGCAGCCCTGTTCCATCGCAGCGCGGTCGATGGTCCGGAAGCCGCGGCCGGGTTGCCGCAACTCGCGGCCGACGTAGATGTTCTCCGCGACCGTCAGGTTTGGTGCAAGGCTGAGTTCCTGATAGATCACCGCAATTCCGAGCGTGCGCGCGGCGAGCGGACCGTCAACGACCGACGGTATGCCATCGACGAGAATTTCGCCGCCCGGATCGGCCTGGTACGCGCCTGAAAGAATCTTCATCAACGTCGACTTGCCGGCGCCGTTTTCACCCATCAGCGAGTGGACCTCGCCGGCCCTGACTGACAGGCACACGTTGTCGAGGGCGCGGACACCCGGAAAGGTCTTGCTGATGCCGCGCATTTCCAGCAATGCGGGCTTGGATACCGATTGGGACATGACTTGTCTCGCTCCGTTCTTCTGATGTTGTCGTGATCGTTAGCGTCTGGCGCATAGACCGTCAGCGCAGCGGGTGGGGATGCGCGGGTGCGGGTGGACGTATCGGAAGCATGCGGGCCGGCGCGTATGCGCCAGCGCGGCCGGACGTGCGCGGGTTGTCGTCGCGCGCGCCGATCGAAGCGGAAATGTGTGGCCGTCGATCGCACGGGCGTTGCATCACGCGCGTGTCGATATGGCCGATGGGCGTCGTACGACTGCCCCGAGCCTGATGGTGCCTCAATCGTCTCCCCCAGTTGGAGTTCTTCCGATTAATTAAATCAACGTGATTTATTTAATCGCGAATGGAGGGGGACTTCAAGTCTAGGGAAAGCTCTAGTCGTGAACGCGCACCCTTAGGAAGAGGATGAAAGGTTTTTCCTTTGAAAGTGCACCGCGGACACCGAAGTGACGCTTTTTATGCGACTCCTGAAGAGAACCGGGCACGGGTGCGCGGCGACGGAAATCGCTGAGAGGCTTGTCGTGTGGTCGTTTGCGGCCGATGCCCGCGTCGTGCGAGAGATCGGATGCCGATGGCGTGGGCGGTGCACGGTCCGCCCCGGAGCCGATGACGTGCCGCTGTACGGTTGCGATCGCCGCCTGTTCGCCGACGGTCTGATGCAAGGATCGGTTATAGGTCAGTCGAAAATAGCATAGGTGGTGTCACCAAAAACTCAGTGCCATGCGTCGGGATTGACGGCAAGGCGATCGATTGGTTTGCGGTTTCTCGTTGACTTTCGATGAGGATGGGCGTCGGCGTGACCGGTGAGTCATGCCGACGGGTTCGCACACTGATGCGGGTGTCGCTTCACTTCAGCGCACTCGACCGGCACCTGATTGCCGTATCTGCCGCGAGGCAGAGTGCTCCCGCGGTCAGGTCACGGTGTCGAATGAATCCACTGCCCTTGCACGATTTGCTGTGTCCTTATTCCGATTGCGCATAGTTCTCGCTCGATCGAAATTCGGCTGGTTAGTCTCCGGAAACCAGTGATCGTCTAAAGCGGAGAAAAAAATGTCAGTCTTACCAACGAGAACGGAGCATGATCTGCTGGGCGACTGCGAAGTTCCGTCCAGTGCTTATTACGGAGTCCACACGTTTCGGGCAGTCAAGAATTTCCCGATTACATCCACGCCGATTTCGATCTATCCCGACCTGATCAACGCGCTCGCGTTCATCAAGGAGGCGGCTGCGCTGGCGAATCATCAACTGGAACTCCTTGATGGTGAACGCTGCGATGCGATTGTCGAGGCGTGTCGGGACGTGCGAGCCGGCGCGCTGCACGATCAGTTCGTGGTCGATGTGATCCAGGGCGGCGCGGGCACGTCGACGAACATGAACGCGAACGAGGTCATCGCGAACCGGGCGCTCGAGCGGCTTGGATACGAGCGTGGCGATTACCAGCACCTGCATCCGAACGATCATGTGAATATCGGGCAGAGCACGAACGACGTCTACCCTTCGGCCTTGCGAATCGCTGCCTATCTTGGCATCCACGGACTGATCGACGCGATGGGTGTGCTGCGCCAAGCGTTCGCGGAAAAGGCGGAAGAGTTCGCCGATGTGCTCAAGATGGGACGCACGCAGTTGCAGGACGCAGTACCGATGACGCTCGGCCAGGAGTTCGGTACGTACGCCGTGATGCTTGGTGAGGATCAGGATCGGCTCGCCGAGGCAGTCATGCTGATCTGCGAGATCAACATGGGGGCGACGGCAATCGGCACCGGCATCACCGCACATCCCGACTATGCGCCGCTCGTGCTCGCCCGGCTCGTCGAGCTGACCGGCATTCCGCTCGTCACCGCGCCGAATCTGATCGAAGCGACACAAGACTGTGGTGCATTCGTTCAACTGTCGGGTGTGCTGAAACGCGTGGCGGTCAAGCTCTCGAAGATCTGCAATGACCTACGGCTCTTGTCGAGCGGCCCGCGAGCGGGCCTGGGCGAGATCAACTTGCCCCCGGTTCAGGCCGGATCGAGCATCATGCCTGGCAAGGTCAATCCGGTCATCCCGGAGGTCGTGAACCAGGTGGCATTCGAAGTCATTGGCAATGATCTGACTGTCAGCTTCGCAGCGGAGGCCGGGCAGCTTCAACTGAACGCTTTCGAACCGATCATTGCGCACAGTCTGTTCAAGAGCGTCACGCACCTGAAGAATGCATGCCTGACGCTGGCGAGCCGCTGCGTGACGGGGATTACCGCAAATCGTGAGCATTTGCGCGCCACGGTCGAGAATTCGATCGGGATCGTCACTGCGCTCAATCCTTATATCGGCTACGCCAATGCGACATCGGTCGCCCAGGAGGCACACGCAACCGGCGGCAGCGTAGCGGCGATCGTGCTGGCGCGCGGGCTGCTGTCGAAGGGGCAGCTCGACGAGATTCTGTGCCCCGAGCGGTTGACCAGACCGACCAAGGTGCCCGCCGGGAGTCTTTGACAGGGAAAGGGCGGGCCGACGGTCCTCGCCCTCACCGAAGTTCGATTATCGATTATCCGCAACTGGCATCGCGCGTATCGGTTGGGACAATGTCCCAACTGGTCGAGCAAGTCTGAACTGGCATGGACGATGCCTGATCCGGGAAGAGGCGGGGCAATGCGGGAAGGAAGCAACTTGGAGAGCATCGATGAGCCAGACGGCGTTTGCATCGATCAGGCGCGTCGAGACCCGGTCAAGATGACTGTTCTCGACGACGAGCAACAGGGTGTCGCGATCGTTGCCGCGGCGGCGACGCTGAACGCGCTTGAATACATCGGCAAGCGCATCAGCGAAGCGAGGCTCGTCTGCTCAGGTACGGGGCCAGGTGCGCTCGCCTATCTCGATCTGGCGGTGAGCCTCGGGCTGCGGCGGGAAAACATCTTTGTCGGCGATACGACCGGTGTCGTGTACATCGGCCAAGTGGCGGGCATGGATCAGGGGCTGGCGAGATTTGCACGTGGTACCCGGGCGCGCACGATAGCCGACGTGATGCCGGGCGCCGACATCTTCGTCGGGGTGTCGGCGGGCAGCGTGGCGATGGCCGATCTGGTCAAGGTCATGGCGGTCAACCCGATCGTCATCGCGATATCGGATGCGATGCCCGAGGTCATGCCTGAGGCCGTGCTAGCGGTACGGACAGACTCGATAATCGCGACCCGTCACGCGAGCTATCCGAACCAGATCAGTGGCGCGATGTGCCTGCCGTTCATTGCCCGGGGCGCGCTCGATGCCGGAGCCATGACAGTGAACGAGGAGATGAAGCTTGCCGCGGTCCACGCGATCGCGTCACTCGCGCAAGCGGAGATACCGAAGGAGGTTGCCGCAATAGATGACGCGCATGAGTTGCGCTTTGGTCCCCGCTATCTGATTCCGAAAGCCTTCGACCGAAGGTTGATCGAGATGGTCGCGCCTGCCGTGGCGAAGGCGGCTGCCGAAAGCGGTGTCGCACGGCGACGGATAGCGAATATGGAAGCCTATCGGCGAAGTCTCTCGCCCGTCAGTGGCCGCTCGAGTCCGACGAGGCGGGCAGCGATTGCCGGCCGGCAGGCCAACGTGAAGTCGGTGATATTTGCAGAGGGCGAGGACGAGCGCGTGTTGCGTGCTGCCCAGTGCGCGATCGACGAGTCCGTCGCCAGGCCAGTGTTGCTTGGCAGGCCAGATGTGATCGCGGACGTGATTGATCGTTGCCAGCTCGGTCTCGATCCGGGCGGGAACTGCGAGATCGTCGACCCGCTTGATCCGGATATCCACGACGCCGCCGTGGCACGCTACTGCTTGCTACGTCAGCGTGACGGTATCTCGCCCGTACTTGCCGCAGTCGAACTGCGCAGTTGCCGCACGCTGCTTGCCGCGATGCTGCTCAGGATCGGGCGCGCAGACGCGATGCTTTGCGGGACGGCCGGACGCCGAGCGGGTCATCTGATTGCCGTGCGAGACGTGATCGGACGTCGCAAAGGCGTCAACACGCTCGCGCTAATGGAGACCCTCATGTTGCCGGAGCGCCCCTTGTTCATCTGCGATGCGCTTGTGAACAGCAATCCCGGTGCCGAGCAAATCGCCGAAATTGCGTGGCTCGGGGTCGATGAAGTGAGTCGCTTGGGCGTCTCGCCGCAGGTCATGCTGGTGCCGAGGTTGGGTTCGAGTGCGTCGGACGCGACGCGCGAAAAGAAGATGTGCGAAGCGCTGGCCATGATCCACGAGCGCGTTTCAGGAATGGCGAGTGGCGAAGGGGCGCCGAGCGGCTCGGCGTTCCCATGCGCAACCTTCGATCCGACGCTCTCGGAGTTGAATTTCGACGCAAGTGCAAACATTCTCGTGACGCATGATGGCGAAATGGCCAACGTCATTCGCAATGTGATGCGAATTTCAACGGGTCAAGGAATCTCAGCCGGCCAGGTTGTCCTCGGCGCGCGGTGGCGTGTTCACATCCTGACGCCGGCGACGACGGTCCGGCAAATCGTCAACGCGACTGCACTTGCCGTGAGTGACGACGCGTTCAACTGGACACGTTCGTAAAAGGCGAATTCCCGATGCGACGAGCGGTCGCTCATGCAGGGCGATCGATCGAAGCATCGTCACTTTCGCCTCTTCGCGCTCCGGGTCGCGAAGCTCCACGGCCTCTGGATCAGGTTCGAGGCGGTCTTTTCTTTCAGTGTGGTTAAGGCTCGACGAGATCTTGTCGTTCGACTGATTCTCTATTGATTTGTATAGCTATACATAAATTTCGCATTGGCGGGAAAGATGCGAACTTCGCTCTGTACGTTGCCGGGCCGAATGCGGCAGCGGACATTTCGCTCGATCGAACGCTTCGTGTTGCAGCCGACAGGCCGCCGGCCCGCCGTTGATCGCGTGTCTTCGGGGTGCCTTCCGGATATTCGCCATGCCGGATTTCAAAGTGTTTTAGTCATTTTTTGCATAGGAATTGTGGGGCGAATTTCGACTGAATAGGCTCCGGTCAGATGCTCCAGATCGCGACTGTCCGCGTGCCGCAATCACGATATGGCGGCGAAAATCCGGCTGCATGTGTCTACCTATGATGATAGGAAAAATGACCGGCGCCTTTAAGAATTGAATTTCTTTGATTATTGGAGGATACAGTCATGGCATCGATTCCCGAACCGTCGCCGACGGGCGAAACCGATCAACGCAGCTGGCTGGAATCCCACGAGGCTGGTTATCACAAGACCCTGGGCAATCGACAGGTGCAGATGATCGCGATCGGCGGCGCGATCGGCACGGGACTTTTCCTCGGGGCCGGCGCACGCCTTCAGGTAGCAGGGCCGTCGCTCGCGATCGTCTATCTCGTATGCGGCGCGTTCTCGTTCCTGATTCTGCGAGCGCTTGGCGAACTCGTGATGCATCGCCCGAGCAGCGGAAGCTTCGTGTCGTACGCGCGCGAGTTCCTCGGCGAGAAGGCGTCTTTCGTAGCCGGCTGGATGTATTTCCTGAATTGGGCGATGACGGGGATCGTCGACATTACTGCGGTTGCGCTCTACATGCATTACTGGGCCCCGTTCTCAGGCGTTCCGCAATGGATCTTCGCATTGATCGCGCTCTGCATTGTCGCCACCATGAATCTGATCGGCGTGAAGTGGTTTGCCGAAATGGAGTTCTGGTTTGCGTTGATCAAGGTCGCTGCCATCGTGCTGTTTCTCGGGATCGGCTCCGTGATCCTGGGCACGGGTGGACACGTCGCCGGCCATGACACGGGCATGCATCTGATCACCGACAACGGCGGCGTTTTCCCGCATGGGCTGATGCCAGCACTCGTGCTGGTGCAGGGTGTGGTGTTTGCATTCGCGGGCGTCGAATTGGTCGGCACGGCCGCTGGCGAATGCAAGGATGCACGCAAGGTGCTGCCGCGCGCGATCAACAGCGTGATCTGGCGAATCGCGCTGTTCTATGTCGCATCGGTGGTGCTGCTCGTCTGCCTGTTGCCGTGGAGTGCCTATAAGGCGGGCCAGAGCCCGTTCGTCACGTTCTTCGGCGCGCTCGGCGTGCCGGGCATCGGCTCGATGATGAACATGGTGGTGTTGACGGCGGCGTTGTCAAGCCTGAACTCGGGGCTGTATTCGACCGGGCGCGTGCTGCGCTCGCTCGCGATGGGCGGCTCCGCGCCCGCGGCGCTGTCGCGGATGAGCGCGCAGTCGGTGCCATATGTAGGCATCCTTGTGACGGTCGCGATCTATGTAGTGGGTGTGCTGCTGAATTACCTGGTGCCGTCCAGCGTGTTCGAGATCGTGCTCAACGTTGCGTCGCTTGGCATCCTCAGCACGTGGGGTTTCATCATCGTCTGTCAGATGAAGTTCCGCGCGGCCGTCAAACGCGGTGACGTGGACGACGTGCCATTCAAGATGCCCGGAGCACCGGTCACGTCGTGGCTCACGCTGCTGTTCCTGCTTGGCGTGCTGGTGCTGATGGCGTTCGACTATCCGAATGGAACCTGCACCGTGGCGTCGATTCCGGTAGTCGCACTGCTGCTTGTCGTCGGCTGGCGGTGGGTGAGCGGCCGTGCGCGTCGCGTGTCGCTAAAACCGACGATTCCGTCGGTCGCGCTCACGCAGAACGTGCTCGAAAAGGGTGACAACTAATGCGACACGCAACGTTATCCGGACCCGTGAAGGTTCCCGCTGCCCGTGACAACAGAGAAAAATTCCATGGCACCGTTTGACGAAATGCTGGCAGGCGATCAGGTTCGCCAGCCCTACTCGCGAGTCAAGGCGTGGCTCGACACGCAGAACCCTGCGAGCCTCGCCCAGAAGGCCCACGATGCGGAAGGTGTGTTCCGCAGGACGGGCAT
>NZ_QTPW01000062.1:0-9319 GCF_003857965.1 Burkholderia sp. Bp9031 | reverse complement strand
CAAAAAACAGCACGTCAATGCTGTGGGCTTTTTGAGGTTTGCCCGGCGCGGCTCCCATCATGGGGCGGGATCTTTCCTATCCGCGACCCCGGATAGATTCGAGCAAGTCCACTTTAGGTCAACACTGCCTCGCTTGCAAAAATCGGGCTGACCATAGATTTTTGTTTCTGCGGCCGGATTGCGGGCGGGTTCGTGCGACAGCGCTCACGCGCGCTGCACGGTAATCCCGAGTGATTCGACCGCCTGCGCGATCGCCGCGACCGCGCGCCGGATGTCGCCGGCATCGATCGCGCCAATGCAGCCGACGCGAAACGTCTCGAGCTGCGTCAGCTTGCCCGGATACAGGATGAAACCCGCGTCGCGCACCGCGTCGTAGAAGCGGCGGAAATCGTAGGCCGGATGCTTGGGCGCATGGAACGTGACGATCACGGGCGCCTGCACGCCGGCGTCGAGGAACGGCGTGAAGCCGAGCGCGCGCATCGATTCGACCAGCGTCCGGCAGTTCTCCGCGTAGCGCGCGCCACGCGCCGGCTGGCCGCCTTCGGCGAGGTACTGGTCGAGAGCGGCGCGCAGCGCGGCGATCACGTGCGTCGGCGGCGTGAAGCGCCACTGGCCCGTCTTGCGCAGGTACGCGTACTGATCGTGGAGGTCGAGCGCGAGCGACGGCGAATTGCCTTCGCATGCGTCGAGCGCGTCGCGCCGCACGATCGCGAACCCCATCCCCGGCACGCCTTCCAGGCATTTGCCGCTCGCCGAGACCAGCGCGTCGATCCCGCTGTCTGCCAGCGCGATCGGCAGCGCGCCGAACGAACTCATCGCGTCGACGATCAGCCGCTTGCCGTGCCGCCGGCACACGGCCGCGATCGCGTCGAGCGGATTCAGGATGCCGGCGCTCGTTTCCAGGTGCACCAGCGCGACATGCGTGATGCGCGGCTCGCGCGCGAACGCGGCGTCGACCGCCGCCGGATCGACCGCCGCATCCTCGCCGAACGGTAACGCGATCGCTTCGATGCCGAGCCGGCCGAGGATCTTCAGGATGCGCGCGCAATACGCGCCGTTGTCCGGCACCAGCACGACGCCGTCGCGCGGCACCAGCGTGCCGAGCGCCGCCTCGACCGAAAACGTGCCGCTGCCTTGCATCGGCACGCACACGTACTGGTCACCGCCGTGCGCGATCGCGACGAGATCCGCGCAGACGCTCGCCGTCAACTGGTTGAAAGCCGTGTCCCACGACCCCCAGTCATGTTGCATGGCGTGGCGTGTTGTGGCGGACGTGGTGAGCGGGCCGGGCGTCAGCAGAATCGGGTCGGACATGGTTTTCTCCAGCAAAGCTCGGACGAAACACCGGGGCGGCATTTCTGAATGACTTGCATGATATTGGCAAAATGTGTCACTTTGTGGAAATTGTGGCACTCGTCACGGGGTTGTCATCGAACGCTGTGATCCTTCGGTTGCCGCGCGAAACCACCTGCAGCGCGGCAGCGAGGCCGGCCGGTTGTCGGTCTGCCCGACTGAAACGAGCCGGATCGTGCCCCGGCCGCTTGGTGTTCCGTCTACGGAGAAGTGAGATGACACTGCAGAATTCCTCGCGCGCCGCTGCCGGCGCGTTCCGCAAGCTCGCGCTGGCTGCCTGCGCCGCTGGTCTGCTGCAAGGCGCCGCGATGCCCGCGCATGCGGCGAACGCGGTCGTGCTGTACACGGCGGATGGTCTCGAGAACCTCTATCGCGACGTGCTGCCGGCGTTCGAGAAGAAGGAAGGCGTCAAGGTCAACATCGTGACTGCGGGCAGCGGCGAAGTCGTCAACCGCGCGAACATCGAAAAGAATTCGCCGAAGGCGGACGTGATCGTCACTCTGCCGCCGTTCATCCAGCAAGCCGGCCAGATGGGCCTGCTGCAGCCGTACCAGAGCGTCAACTACAAGAACGTGCCGGCGATCGCGAAGGCGGAGGACGGTACGTGGGCGACGTTCGTGAACAACTACTTCTCGTTCGCGATCAACCCGGACGTCGTGAAGAACCAGCCGAAGACGTTCGCCGACCTGCTGTCGCCGGGCTATGCCGGCAAGGTTGCGTACTCGAACCCGGCGACCGCCGGCGACGGGATGGCCGTGCTGATCCTGACGACCACGCTGATGGGCGAGGACAAGGCGTTCGACTATCTCGCGAAGCTGTCGCAGAGCGTGAAGTTCCACACCAAGGGCACGGGCTACCTGAACGTGCTGCTGTCGCGTAACGAGATCAGCGTTGCGAACGGCGACCTGCAGATGGACCTCGACGACGCCGAGCACGGCGCGCTGTCCGTCAAGCCGATCTTCCTGGCCGCGAAGGAAGGCGACCAGCCGACCACGTTCCAGCTGCCGTACGGCATCGGCCTGATCAAGAGCGGCCCGAACCAGGACGCCGGCAAGAAGCTGATCGACTACCTGATGTCGACGGAAGTGCAGTCGAAGGTGCCGGACATGTACGGCATCCCGGGCCGCACGGACGTGCCGCTGGCCGGCAAGAACGGCGAAGCGGTCAAGAAGGCAATCGCGGGCGTGAGGCTGATCCCGGTCGACTGGACCCAGGTGATGGCGAAGAAGCCGGTGTGGATCGAGCGCTGGAAGAAGGACGTGATCGGCAGCTCGGGCAAGCCGCTCGACGTCGTCAAGCCGAAGTGACCGGCGCACGCCGCCTGTATTAGTGAGCAAGAGGATGAACCCGGTGGAAACCGCCCTGACCCATCCCGGCGCATTCGGCGCCGCCGAGCCGCGTGCGACGCTGCGGTCCGGCGCGCCGGGCGGCGTGCAGATCGAACACCTGAACGTGCGCTACGGCGCACGTACGGTGCTGGAAGATCTGTCGCTGTCGATCGGCGCCGGTGAATTTCTGACCGTGCTCGGCAAGAGCGGCTGCGGCAAGACCACGCTGCTGCGCTTCATCGCCGGGTTCGTGAAGGCCGACGGCCTGACCGGCACGCTGACCGTGGCCGGACGCGACCTGACCTATGCGCCGCCGCACAAGCGCAATCTCGGTCTGCTGTTCCAGAATTACGCGCTGTTCCCACACCTGTCGGTGTTCGAGAACGTCGCATTCGGGCTGCGCGCCCGCGGCATGGCCTCGTCGGAAGTGACGCGCCGCGTCGCCGACGCGCTGAAGCTCGTGCAGCTCGGCGATGCCGGCCACCACCTGCCCGCGCAGCTGTCGGGCGGGATGCAGCAGCGCGTCGCGCTGGCGCGCGCGCTCGTGATCGAGCCGGACGTGCTGCTGCTCGACGAGCCGCTGTCGGCGCTCGACGCCAACCTGCGCGCATCGGTGCGCAGCGAACTGAAGGCGCTGCACGAGCGCCTGCCGAACCTGACCGTCGTCTGCGTGACGCACGACCGCGACGATGCGCTCGTGCTGTCCGACCGCGCGCTGCTGATGCGCGATGGCCACATCGCGCAGCTCGGCACGCCGCAGCAGCTGTACGACGCGCCGCAGGACGGCTACGTCGCGCGCTATCTCGGCCCGGCCAACCTGCTCCCGCCGCACGTGATCTTCCCGCTCGGCGATCCGCGTCACGATGTGCGCGGCAAGGTCGCATGCGTGCGCCCCGAGCGCCTGACCGTGATACCGCTCGCGGCGGGCGGGCTGCACGGCACCGTGTCGTCCGTCGAATGGCAGGGCGCGGACCTGTCGATCGCGGTCGTGATCGACGCGGCGCCCGACGAACCCGTGCGCGTCACGATGCAACGCGGCCGCGGCGCGGCTCCCGAGCGCGGTGCGCGCGTTTCCCTGCATTGCGAGGCAGACGATGTCGTCCTTATCGAGCCCTGAAGCTGGCCTGCCGCCGCACGTGCTCGCGTCGGCCGCCGCGCATGCCGCTGCCGCGCGGCGCCGCAAGCGCATGGGCGACCTGCACCTCGCCGCGCTCGCGATCGTCGTGCTGGGCCCGCTCGTCGTCTATCCGCTGGTGCGGCTCGTGCTGCTGAGCGTGTCCGGCGATCACGGACTGAGCTTCGCCGCGTACCGGATGTTCTTCGGCAATCCCGATACGCGCAGCGTGCTGCTGACGACCGTCGGCGTGCTGTTCGCGAGCGCGGGCACGGCATCGGTGCTCGGCGTGCTGCTGGCAGCGCTGCTGTTCTTCAAGCCGTTCCCGGGCGCATCGCTCGTCACGCGCTTCCTGGAACTGTACGTCGCGTTCCCGTCGTTCCTCGTCGCGTTCACGCTGATCTTCCTGTACGGCTCGCAAGGCTCGATCAGCATCGCGCTGCAGCACCTGTTCCATCTCGAGAATCCGCCGCTCGATTTCCTGTTCGGCATCGGCGGCGTGATTCTCGCGCAGACCGTGTTCTATACGCCGTTCGTCGTGCGGCCGACGCTCGCGTCGTTCGCGACGCTCGACCTGCGGCTGATCGAAGCCGCGCGCAGTCTCGGCGCGTCCGGCTGGATGCTCGCGCGCCGCGTCGTGCTGCCGATCGCGTGGCCGGGCATCGCCGCCGGCACCGTGCTGTGTTTCCTGCTGACACTGAACGAATTCGGGATCCTGCTCGTGCTCGGCAGCGCGCGGCTCGTGACGCTGCCGGTCGCGATCTACAGCAGCGCGACCGTCGATCTCGACCTGCCGACCGCGTCGGCCGGCGCGGTCGTGATGCTCGCGCTGTCGCTGGCGCTGTATGCGGTTTATCGCCGGGTGAACCGGCGCGCGACGGGAGGGAACGATGTCCGCTGAATTCCGTATCGGGCAAGCCGTGCCGCGCCACCAGATCGGCTGGGGCGACACGGTGCTCAAGCATGCGTCGCGCGCGGCGCTCGCGCTGGCCGCGTTCGCCTGTTTCTGGCTGTTCGTGTTGCCCGTCATCGTCGTCGCGCTGTCGAGCGTGTCGACGCAATGGTCGGGCACGATCCTGCCGGCCGGTTACAGCTTGCGCTGGTTCGCGCGGCTCGGGTCGCCCGAATACGACGCGCTGCTGACGAGCCTCGAAATCGGCTTCGGCGTGTCGGCAATCGGCACGATCCTCGGGCTGTGGCTCGCGCTTGCGCTCGAAGGACGCGACCGGCGCGGCCTCGGTGCGGTCGTCGACGCGCTCGTGATGGTGCCCAACGGCGTGCCGAGCGTCGTGCTCGGGCTCGCGGTGCTGATCGCGTATCACCAGAAGCCGCTCGACCTGTCGAGCTCCGCGGCGATCGTCGTGCTCGTGCAGCTCGCGCTGATCTTGCCGTTCTGCTATCGCTGCGCGGCCGCCGCGCTGCGCCCGGAACTGACCGTGCTGCGCGAAGCGGCCGCGAGCCTCGGTGCGCCGCCCGCGATGGTGCTGCGTCGCGTGCTGCTGCCGCAGCTCGTGCCGGCGCTGCGCGCGAGCCTCGCGCTCGGCTTCGCGCTGTCGCTCGGCGAGCTCGGCGCGACTCTGACCGTCTATCCGCCCGGTTTCGCGACCGTGCCGATCGTCGTGATCGGCCAGGTGGAGCGCGGCTATTACCTTCCCGCATCGGCGCTGTCGCTGCTGATGCTCGGCGCGTCGCTCGCGGCGCTGCTGCTGATCGCCGCGCGCGTGCCGCGTGGCAAGCGGGCCGCACCATGAACGCCGCATTCGCGTTGCGTCTGCCCGGCGAACAGGCGGCCGCCGGCAAGGTGTCGACGGATCTCGCGGGACGGTCCGTCGACGTCAACGGCCGGCGCTACCGGCTGCCGGTCGAGCCGACCGTCGTCGTCTGCATCGACGGCTGCGAGTGCGACTATCTCGAGCGTGCGGTGGAGGCCGGCGTCGCGCCGTTCGTCGGCCGGATGATCGCGGAAGGTACCGCGTGGCGTGCCGATTGCGTCGTGCCGACCTTCACCAACCCGAACAACCTGTCGATCGTCTGCGGCGTGCCGCCGTCGGTCCACGGGATCTGCGGCAACTACTTCTGGGATCCGGCCGCCGATGGCGGTCGCGGCGCCGAAGTGATGATGAACGATCCGGCCTACCTGCGGGCCGGCACGCTGCTCGCGGCGGCGTCCGACGCTGGCGCGCGGGTGGCCGTCGTCACGGCGAAGGACAAGCTGCGCCGGCTGCTCGGCTGGCAGATGAACGGCATCTGTTTCTCCGCCGAGAAGGCCGCGCAGGCCAATCTCGCGGAGAACGGGATCGCCGACGTGCTCGACTGGGTCGGCCTGCCGTCACCGGACGTGTACAGCGCGGCGCTGTCCGAATTCGTGTTCGCGGCCGGCGTGCGGCTCGCGCAGACGCGCCAGGTCGATCTCATGTACCTGTCGACCACCGACTACGTGCAGCACAAGTGCGAGCCGGGCAGTCTCGGCGCGAACGCGTTCTACGCGATGATGGACCGCTATCTCGCGCAGCTCGACGCGCTCGGCTGGGCGATCGGGCTCACGGCCGACCACGGGATGAACGCGAAGCACGACCCGGCGACGGGCCGCCCGAACGTGATCTATCTGCAGGATGCGTTCGACGGCTGGTTCGGCACGCAGGCCGCGCGCGTGATCCTGCCGATCACCGATCCGTACGTCGTGCACCACGGCGCGCTCGGCTCGTTCGCGACCGTGTATCTGGCGCCGGGCGTCGACCGGACCGACGCGATGTGGCGAGTGGGTGGCCTCGACGGCGTCGAACTCGTGCTCGACAACGCGGAGGCCGCCGCGCGCTTCGAGCTGCCGGCCGACCGGATCGGCGACCTCGTCGTGATCGCACGGCGCGACATGACGCTCGGCACGCGCGCGCGCGAACACGACCTGTCCGGGTTGACCGTGCCGCTGCGTTCGCACGGCGGCGTGTCCGAGCAGGAAGTGCCGTTGCTGTTCAACCGTCGGATCGAGCGGGACGACCCTGCGCGTCGTCCGCGCAACTTCGACGTCTTCGATTTCGTGCTGAACCGGATCACGTCATGATGGCTCATCCTCGACAGGATCACCCCGCGTTCCGCGCCGAAGCGCTGCGCTGGTGCGGCACGCGCGCGACGCGCGACCGTGTGTTCGACGTCACCGATCCGTACACCGGTACGCGTGTCGGGACGGCGCCGCTGGCGAGCGTCGACGACGTGCGCGCCGCGTTCGATTACGCGATGGCGTACCGGCCGGCGCTCACGCGTTACGAGCGTTCGCAGATCCTCGAGCGCGCGGCTGCGCTGCTGCGCGAGCGGACCGAGGAAGCGTCCGACCTGATCACGCTCGAATCGGGATTGTCGAAACAGGATTCGCGCTACGAGATCGGCCGCGTCGCCGACGTGCTGAAGTTCGCGTCGGTCGAGGCGCTGCGCGATGACGCGCAGAGTTTCTCGTGCGACCTCACACCTCATGGCAAGGCGCGACGCGTGTTCTCGCAGCGGCAGCCGCTCGACGGCGTCATCGTCGCGATCACGCCGTTCAATCACCCGATGAACCAGGTCGCGCACAAGATCGCGCCGGCGATCGCGACCAACAACCGCGTGATCGTGAAGCCATCGGAGAAGGTGCCGCTGTCGGCGTTCTATCTGGCCGACCTGCTGTATGAAGCAGGATTGCCGGAGCCGATGCTGCAGGTGCTGACCGGCGATCCGCGCGAGATCGCGGACGAACTCGTCACGCATCCGCATGCGTCGCTGATTACCTTTACGGGCGGCGTGTCGATCGGTAAGGCGATCGCCGCTCGGGCCGGTTACCGGCGCATCGTACTGGAACTGGGCGGCAACGATCCGCTGATCGTCCTCGACGATGCCGATCTGGAGCGTGCGGCATCGCTGGCCGTGCTCGGCTCGTACCGGAATTCGGGGCAGCGCTGCACGGCCGTCAAGCGGATCCTGGTACATCGCTCGATCGCACCGGCGTTCACCGAATTGCTCGTCGAGAAGACGCGTGCATGGAAGTACGGCGATCCGTTCGATCCGGCGAACCAAATGGGCACGGTGATTGACGATGCGGCGGCGCGGCTGTTCGAGGCACGGGTCGGCGAGGCGGTCGCGCAGGGGGCGCGGTTGCTGACCGGCAACGTGCGGCGTGGCGCGCTGTATGCGCCGACCGTGCTCGACAACGTCGATCCGGCGATGACGATCGTGCGTGAGGAGACCTTCGGCCCCGTCTCGCCCGTCATGACGTTCGACACCATCGACGATGCGATCCGGATCAGCAACGGCACGGCATTCGGCTTGTCGTCGGGTGTCTGTACGGACAGTACGGCCGCGGTCGTGCGGTTCGTGAACGAGTTGAAAGTCGGAACGGTGAATGTCTGGGAGGTGCCCGGATACCGGATCGAGCTGTCGCCGTTCGGCGGGATCAAGGATTCGGGGCTTGGCTATAAGGAAGGCGTTCAGGAAGCGATGAAGAGCTTTACGAACCTGAAGACGTTTTCGCTGCCTTGGGAGTAAGCGGATGGCACTGACGGTAGAAGAGATTCACGGGCTGTATCGCGAGCATGGCCATGTCGCCTATAGCGGCGAGCCGGTTACGCAACTGGAGCACGCGTTGCAGAGCGGCTTGCTGGCGGAGGAGGCGGGCGCGGACGAGGCGCTGGTCGCGGCGGCGTTCCTGCACGATCTCGGGCATCTGCTGAATCGACAGGGCGAGACGCCGAGCGCGCGCGGGATCGACGATCTGCATCAGTATTGCGTGCTGCCGTTCCTGCGGTCGTTGTTCGACGACGCGGTGCTGGAGCCGATCCGGCTGCACGTCGACGCGAAGCGTTGTCTGTGCCGGACGGACGCCGGCTACTTCGAGAGCCTGTCGCCGGACTCGGTGCGCAGCCTTGCGCTGCAGGGCGGCGTCTTCAGTGAAGAGGAGACGGTGGCGTTCCTGCAGCGCCCGTTCGCGGCAGACGCGCTGCGCCTGCGTCGCTGGGACGATACGGCCAAGGAAGAAGGCAAGGCGACGCCGAGCCTCGATCACTATATGGAGATAGTCGCGCGCCAGGTGCGCGTGGCCTGACGATTCGGCTGCCTCTATTTAAGGCCCCGCACGCGGCAGCGTGCGGGGCCTTAAATTTTTTTCGAGAAACCTCTTGCGCGATTGGCGGTGACTGCATAGAATCACGCCTCTTTCGCGCTAACGGAAACGCGGCGCGGGGGAAGAAGGAAAGCGGTGCGGTTGAGGGCGGGTTGTAGAGCCCCGGCGCACACGGAGTTGAACCTCAGCCGTCGCAACGAAGCAGTTAAAAAAGTTGTTGACGAGCTGAGAAACACGGTTCATAATTTCGCTTCTCTGCTGCTGAAAACGCAGCGCTGCTGAGAAACACGAAGTTCCTCGCAGAAACGCTCTTTAAAAATTAACAGCCGATAAGTGTGGGCGCTTGATGGCCGCGAGCTGATCTTCGGATCAGATAGCGAAAGTATCAAGAGTCTCACACTAAAGTAAGTCAGGTTTATGAAGTGATTCATATACCTGTCA
>NZ_QTPW01000061.1:0-14618 GCF_003857965.1 Burkholderia sp. Bp9031 | reverse complement strand
CGTCAGATTGAGAGCAAGGCGATGCGCAAGCTGATGCATCCCAGCCGTGCGGACAAGCTCAGGCCCTTTCTCGAGCGCTGAGGCAAGCCGGGCGCGGTATTCCTTCGACGCCCGGCTCCAGACTGGCAGCGATCACGCGTCGGCCTGATCGTTGCCTGGCCGGGCGTGTTCGCTGCGGGGAAAACTTACAGCGGCTTGATGCTGGCGGCCTGCTTCCCCTTGGGGCCCTGCTTGACCTCGAAGCTGACCTTCTGGCCCTCTTGAAGCGATTTGAAGCCACTTCCCTGAACCTCGGAGAAGTGCGCAAACAGGTCTTCGCCGCCATCATCCGGCGTGATGAATCCGAACCCCTTCGTATCGTTGAACCACTTGACGGTACCCGTTGCCATACTCTGAACGCTCCAAGGAAATCGGTTGTAAATGATGCGACTGGCCGGCGCCAGACAGCGGCTACCCCGTATCACAACGGGGCTGTCACTGACAATTCAGACTTTTTGTAAGCCACGCTGGCATCGCCGATGCACCCCCTCAAAATCTTCGTTGACCCAGACGCGCTGCCTCGTAAGCGATTTCGGCGTGAGCGCCTGGCGAACGGGAAAATAGCGTCTAGAGTCGACAGCCTGGATCAGCTCTTTCTTGACGTCTTCGCGACAAATGGCGTCGGTACGTGTTGAACCTGTTCGCTTCCGCAATGAGGGCAAGGCGGATGAGCCGATGAATGTTCAGCGAGATGCTCGACGCTCTCGAACGTTTTGCCGCACTTCTCGCAACGGTATTGGTAGGTCGGCATGGCATTCCTCCGGTATCGATGCTGCCCGAGGATATGAGTATGGTTCGTGGCGGCGCGAGCTTCATATTGCAGTGAACCCGTATTAATGCGATTGCGAGGGACTTGAGCTGCAACTGCGCTCGATCGCACGAACCTCCGTCACCTGTTCATGCCCCCGGGCACGCGGGCGATCGAGCGTTTTGGGGTGTTGAGGCGTTGCATGGTGCGCCGGGCCCAGCCCACCTCGATGCGCTTTATGCGTCATGGCACGAGGGGGGCGTGGCATGCTGCCGCCTACTTACAACAGAACCGCTTGCTGCAAAAGCTCCAGCGCTTTCAATTCGTCCAGTCGACCCGTGCGTGCTTTACCTGCTAGCGTCTTGATCAATGCTTCCGCAATCGGTGCAATACCATCAAGATTGTCCAGGCTGGCCACGGAAGAGAAGGGGGGCGGTACTGGGTTTCGCTGCGGTATTGCGGAGGCGGGGCGCGACTCAAGGGTTGCCGGTGCGGCAGCCGGCGCTTCGCCATTACTTACTTCAAGTGTGCGACCGGCAAGGTCGTCGGAGAACTCTCTTACATGATCTTGCGGGCTGACGACGGACGTCTCTTTCTCTCCTGCGACGTCTGCTGAAACAGGTGAGGGGCTTTCCGAATCGCCCAGGGCACCCACCCGCGCGCGCCCCTTGTGTGCTTTCTCATCGACGAGCTTCGCTGGCACGCCATCGCCTGTTGCGACCGCAATCGGCTCGTGTTGTTGAACGGATACGCGACCGCGCGATGCAGGCGTGAGCAACCGCGACACCGACGCTGGAATCTCGGCTTCGGAGCGCGGGGTGTCCAACCAGCCACTTGGCAATCCAAGTCGCTCCGTGAATCGGTTTGCTTCCACACTGTCCATGCGTTTCTTGCCATGTAGCCGATGGGCCATGTTGGAGCCACTCATCGCCATGACCACACCAAGTCGTACTTTCGATCCGTTGCGACTGGTGAGAACGTGCAAGTTAGCGCGTCGGATGTTTTCTACCTCGGCGCTGTCGCTCAATGCCAGCGATTGCTGTTCGGGCGTTTTAGGAGAACGCTTGTATTTCGATGGCGAAGCTTTTTGTGGCGCGTGGGGTTTAGGCTGTTCGACCATTTCGCTTTGACGGTGCTTGACGGTCCTGGACGCTCGTCCAGCTGCTTTCTTTGGCATTTTCTCTTCCTCGGACAAACTATCTTTAAGAACTGATTGTTGATCGACGCTTAGGGCCGAAGACGGCTTAAGTGCTTCAGACTCTGCGCCTTGTCCGTCGTCCGTTTGAATGAAGTCGAGCGGTGACTTCAGGCGAGCGATGGTCTCGGCCGCGAGCGCAGGATTGGGATGGTCAAAAAAACCATGCGGTAACCCAAGCGTGGTTTCCATGTGAAAGGCGGTCTCGGGTGTGAACCTCTCGCCCTTCATCAGTTCGCCGACTCGCGTCATGTTCGATTCAAGCGCTATCGCGATATTCTCTGCGCCTACCGTATCGACCAGAAACTGAAACGATCGTGTTTTGAAAATGGAGGCAGTCTGGGCGGCATCTCGAGGAGGCGTCTTCACATACGGTTGTCCCTGCCGATTGGACGGGGATTTTTTTACGTGGCGAGGTTGGCGTTGGCCGCTGTCCCGAGATCCCGCATATCGCCCGCGGGCTTGACTCATAAAGTAGGGCTCCATGCGATCATTTTGAGCATTCCATTATAGACGGGCCGATGTTGGCACTCGAAGCGTCAGTAGCTCCACGGTCGAAAATGTACGTCCCGGGTGCGATTCAACAGCGTCGTCCGGTCGCAGCACAGCATGGCGCCAGCGTTCGCATAATCCACCGCGATCCGGTAAAGCTGCGCCTGTGCGGTATCCCAAAGTCTCTAGCGCTGGCCGTGACAGGAAATCCATCCACGATCGATGCGTGCCGGTCCACGTTCGGCTCAACAGTGCGAGGTCGAGATGGTTTCCGATTCTTCATGGAATCGCGGCGTCGAGCGACAGCTTGTCGGAGCGCTCGCGCTCCAATGCGGCGAATCCCCACGTTTCATGCAGCCTGTCGTGATGCTTCCAGAGGTATGAACAAGTTGTGCGCTTGGATCGACAGTCCACCGGGATACGCGGCAATCTGCCCATTCGGACGGCGCGTCCAGGCGATGAGAATTCATGATTAGGCTGCCGTGGGACCGTAGGCTTAGTCCGTTACGACGATCTCCATCTCGTCGGCCGGGTCGATCTGAAATTCATTTACCCGGCACGCACGGACGTCGAATATCAGGCGATTCAGCGCTTCAAGCTTTGCGTCAGTATCGTCGACTGACATTCCTGCAGTCTGGCCGATCGCAGATTGGCGTGCATCGAGCAATAGCTTAAGCGCGTTCGCTCGCTTCATGAACATGCGATTTGTCACGCCTCACCTCAATTTTGCGCGGCGACGACACGGCGGCCGACTGGCCCCAGGAATGAAAAGCTCAGCGACCTCATAGGGCTGCACCGCATACAACCCTTGGCTTTCAAGGGAGCAATTTTTTCATTGTCGTCAATCAGCCCCCTTCGAGCGGGCTTTCGCACATTCACCATATGAATTGAGGTGCGATATGGCAAGCAGCGCAAAACGTCGAGCCAAGGAAAAAGCGGCGTGCGTGGTGGGGCGACTGCGCCAAAACCGACAAACCGCTTGGGCGGTTGATCGACACACCGACGCCATGTAGCCGCTGGATGTGCGGCAACGCCCGGCGCTACTTTGGCGAGCGCTCGATTAGCGAGCGCCGGTGGCTTCAAGCCGTAGGCGACGAGTTCGCATGGACGGTTGTTCATCGTTACCCAGTTCCGAGGAGGGGCGCGCTGCTACGCGGCTGGCTTGGCGAGCGTTACGGCCGCACACCGCAGTTCCTGCACGGCGGCGTGGTGCGGAAAGAGCGCGACGATATGGTTGTGTACCTCCGGCACGATCGCACCGAGCGGGTGTTCCTGCTTTCACTCAAGGACGGCGGCACCGGGCTGAACCTGGCGGCCGCCCCGAGCGTCATCCATTTCTACCTCAGGTGGAACCCGGCAGTCGAGGCCCAGGCGAACGATCGCGCCAACCGCATAGTGCAGCGCAGCCATGTGCAGGTGCATCGCCTGATTACGGAGGCGACGTTCGAGGAACGCATCAACGACATGATCAAAGGCAAGCGCGAACTGGCCGAATTGGCCGTTGGCACAGGCGAGCAATGGATTGGGAATCTCAGCGACCACGAGTTGCCCTCGCTTTTACACTGAATCGAGCGTGATCAGATCGGCCGTTGTGACGGCGACACGCGAAAGCCAGGACGGCAGTGCACGCGAGCAACGCTTCCTTGTCGAATTCGGCCGACAGCCTCTATCGACAAGGGACAGCCGCTGGAGAAGGCGATCAACCTGATGCGTTCGCTGAGTTGTAAATGGGTCGATGCGCTGAGATGAGCGGTTGCGCGCGGCAGCTCCAGGAGCTTGGCTGCTTGTTGCAACCGGACGTTAGCCGGGCCGATGGATTTTCTCCATCCATCCTCAAGTTGCGTATCGCCGACGGGTTCGTAACGCATGTTTTGAACTCCTTGATTTAGTTTGAGTCGGAGGGCTGTGCTGATAGGACTGTATCGATCAAGCGCTGGTTGAAAGTGGCTTGCAGGGTAATCTATCAATTCCGTCTATCTCGATGAGTGGCATAATTCGAGCGTTGCGATCTCTCGCAACCGACAACTATGGGAGAACAGAACATGGCCAATAGAGACTACAAGACGTTGAAGGCGCAACTCGACGCTTTGCAGGAAAAAACAGAAGCGGCACGCGTTGCAGAGCTGGAAGCATTGATTACTGACATTCGTGAAAAGGTGGCTGAATACGGAATCACGGCCGAGCAGATTTTCGGTCGTCAACGCGTAGGCAAGGGCAAGAAGGTCGGCGGTCACGTGGCGGCAAAGTACCAGAACCCGAAGACGGGTGAAACCTGGAGCGGTCGAGGCCGCGCGCCGGCGTGGATCAAGGACGTGAAGGACCGCACTCGCTTTCTCATTGGCGCAGCGGCCGAGACACAGAGTGCCGTCGGCAATGGCGTAGCTCGGGTCGCAGTCAAGAAAGCTGCGGCAAAGAAAGCAGCAGCAAAGACCCGAAAGGGCGACGCGAAATCCGTGAAATCGGCGGGCGAGACGGCGGCTCGCAAAAGAGGGCGCCCGTCGACTAGTGTAGTTGCGGCAAAAAAGACGAGAAGCCGGCGCGCGCCTGGCGTGAAAAAGGCTGAGGGTGCCGCTGTCAAGCCGGAAGTCGTCACCGAAGCCGCGAGCGAGTAAGACGGCGGTGGTCAGGCAGGCGGGTGGCAAGGAAAGGATTGTTCCCTGCCACTCGCTTTTATTGTTTGTTCCTGCTGACGTTGCATCGTTTTTCACCTGATCCGGGTAAATCCGGCCCAGGGCCTGGATGCCGCCACAGTTGTGTAGGTGAGTTTGGGATGGCGACATTGTTTCGGATGAACCTGGCCCGCTGGCGACACGATCTTCGGATGGTTTTGCCCCCCCTCAAAGGGTGAAGTCCGATCGGCACGATTCAACTTCCTGAGATGACCACGCATCCGGCATCCCATCGCGTCCCCCGCATCGTTGTGCGGCGCTCTCCGATCCATGGCCGCGGCGTATTTGCTCGTCGCGACCTGACCGCTGGTGAAATGCTCCTCGAGTACGTCGGTGAGCGTATCGATTGGGAGGTCGCCATCAACAGACCGCCGGCCGATCCCGCCAATCCGGATCATACCTTCTTCTTCGATCTCGGCGATGGGCGCGTCATTGATGGCGCAGCAGCGGGCAACTCGTCGCGTTGGATCAATCATTCGTGCGCGCCGAATTGCGAGGCAGAAGATCGAGACGGCCGGATTTTTATTCGAGCGCTGCGCGCGATCGATGCAGGTGACGAAATTAGCATTGACTATGCGCTCGCAGTTGACGGGCGCGTGACGCGCTCGATGCGCGACCGATACGCGTGCCGTTGTGGCGCGTCGACATGCCGCGGCACCATGCTGGCCGTTCGGAGGCGCCGTAAGCAGGCGCATGAGGGTGGCCTAGTCAACACGGCGCAAGGTGTGGGTGATCAACCATCTGCAGTGCCTCCAGACGCGGTCCGGTCAACGGTGCGCATTCTGGAGCGGCCCGGATCCGGCCGCCTCATTGTGTCGTGGCGGCAGGCCGGGCGGGGGTGTTATAGCGAGCAGCTTTGGACTGCTGCGCTGGCGACTGCTGGCGGAATCTGCGTGGTGTCGGGACAGGCTTACGAACGTGGTGATGCCGTATTTCAGCCAACAAGTTCATCTGTATCGCTCAATCAGGCTGAGCGAATCTGCGCGGACAGTGTTGCGCACATTCCCATCGACGAGGCCGCGTGACAATGTCGTTGCCGACGAGTTTACTAAGTCTAACTAAACTTAGGGTTACACGGCCGTGGTACCGTTGTTTTGCTCGCCCATTACATGTGCGCTTCGTGGGCGATCCTGCATGCGGTAACAGGGATGATCTAGATATGGCTTGGATGGGCGGCCACGGTGCCGCCCTGACGGGGATTGGGAATCGGAGACGAGGCCGTTCCGGCCAGGAATCGCTTCAGTTGCTGCTCGGCGTCGATCACCTTGTAACGTGGCGCGACATTCAGTTGCCAATCATGCAGCACGAGCAGCCGTTCAAATGCCGACACGGCGTCCGCTGCGAGGATCCACTCATTCGACTCATCGGCATGCATGTGCGTGGCCTCGACCGCATGCTCGACTGCCTTGTGGCGTTCAACGGGTTCGTCCCCGTAGCCAGCCTGTTGCAGGAACCACACGATATACGTGGTGCGTATCAGCTCGTTGAAAAGATACGCGTTCCCTTGGCCGTTCCGACAGGCCGCCAGCGCAAGATGATGTGACAAGGACTGTGTTTGCACCGACGTATTGTCGAGCGGCAACAACATGGTCTTTGTCAAGGTGCGTCGCGGCGCGGCGGGCCGTCCGCGGCTTGTCTTGGAACTCATCTTGCGTCACATCGACCTGCTGGAGAAATTTCCCGCTGGGTGAGGCTGTTGTCTCAATACCGATCAGGTATTCACGGCATCCTTGAATGCTTTGCCGGCGGTAAACTTGACCGTTTTTGCGGCAGCGATCGTGATGGCTTCCCCGGTAGCGGGATTGCGGCCGGTCCGCTCGGCGCGGGCACCCGTGGAGAAGGAGCCAAAACCGATCAATTGCACCGTATCACCGCGGGTGACTGCGTGCGTCACGGCCTCGAGAATGGCATCAAGGGCGGCCCCAGTGCTGGCTTTGGTGTCGCCGGTGGCAGCCGAAACAGCGTCGATGAGTTCTTGCTTGTTCATTCGTGGATTCCTCAGTCATGTGCACTAAAAGCGGGTTTGGCCATTACCCTATAACATCTACCGCAGGCAACGCAACTTCTGGATCTTTGTTGCAATTGTAATTTGCTCAAACGAGGTCAACCGGGGGAGAATTGCCCGAGTTGTACGCGCAGACATTACACGCATCGCTCGCCATGTACGAAGTGTCGCTATGCTGCGATCTGAATGGACGACGAGGAAGGGCCGGGACTGCTGACGAATGTAATGCGAGCAGTATGTTGGCGGCAAGTTGCCCCGAAAAGATGCCATCATGATTGCAGTGGCCAAACAGGCTTCGAAATCGCACCGCGACCGGCATGCTTTGCGAGCGCACGGTATCAATCAGCAGATTATTTACGATGACCAGTAAAATTCAGGCCCTGCACCAGCAGCTTGGCCACCTCAATTTGCTTCTTGATGAGGCACGGAAGAAGGAAAAGGCGGCGGTCCTCTCCGCGATTCGGGAGCAGGTGAAGGAGTACGGCATCACGGAGGTGGAATTGCTCCGTGCGGCCGGCTTTGTGAAAGACAAGCCCAAGCAGTTGCCAGCCAAATACTACGATCCTTCCTCTGGCAAATCGTGGACGGGACGCGGCGCGTGTCCGAAGTGGCTGGCTGGCAAAAACCTGGATGACTATCTGATCCGCCCGGCCGCAAAGCCTTGGTGGCCAGGGGAAAACTGATAGGCAAGACCAGTCCTTGCGCTCGCAAAGTGATCAATTGCGCGTATTCGGCAAAGCTGCTGTCGCAGCGACTGGTCGCTATGCCCCAAGGCCAATCGACGTAAACCAGTATCCTGTTGGCGCCCTAAATCGTGCGAGAATGCGTGCCGCCGCGGGTGTAGCTCAATGGTAGAGCAGAAGCCTTCCAAGCTTACGACGAGGGTTCGATTCCCTTCACCCGCTCCACCATGGGCCCGTAGCTCAGTTGGTTAGAGCAGTCGACTCATAATCGATTGGTCGCCGGTTCAAGTCCGGCCAGGCCCACCACACGAACCCGGACGGTGAACGCGGTACACACTGCTGACCTAAAGTGCGACTTTAGAGGGCGGCGGGATGTAGGCGCAAGCAACCGTTGATATGAGGTCGGACGGAATTCGTGGAGGCCAACGGGTTAAGCAGCGATCTGATTCAGATAGAAACGCTGCGTGAACGCGACAGGCGATTGGTAGTTCAGACGCGCCTGCGTGCGCTGCCGGTTGTAGAAGATTTCGATGTATTCGCTGATCGCCCGGCGTGCCTGCTCGCGCGTGGCGAAGCGTTGATGATAGACCAGTTCATTCTTCAGCGTTCCCCAGAAGGATTCGATCGGGGCGTTGTCGTAACAGTTGCCACGGCGGCTCATCGACGCTCGCATGTCAAATTGGCTGATGAGTGCTTGATAGGCCAGCGCACAATATTGCGACCCGCGATCGCTATGGTGAATCAGGCCCGCCGGAGGCCGTCGGGTCACGGCAGCGCGAAACAGCGCCTGCATCACCAGATTTTTCGTCATCCGTTCGCTCATCGCATAGCCAACGATTTCGCCACTGTACAGATCCTTCAGGCCAGCGAGGTACAGCCAGCCCTCGTCGGTCGCGATATAGGTGATGTCACCGCACCAGGCTTGATTGGGTGCCGTCACCGAGAAATCCTGGTTCAGCAGATTCGGCGCGACAGGCAGGTCGTGCTTCGAATTCGTCGTCGCCTTGAACCGACGTTTCTGCTTGCAGCGCAGTCCCAGTTTTCTGCGCAGCCGTCTGATCCGGTGCACGCCGATTCGCACGCCACGTTCCTCGAGATGTTGCTGCAGGCGCTCGGGTCCGAAACTTTCCCGGGTTCGCTGATGGGCCGCGAGCACCTCCGCTTCCAGGCGAGGTTCCTGCCGAGTTCTTGCGGACGGCTTGCGCTTGCGCCACGCATAGTAGCCACTTACCGATACGCTCAGCACGCGGCACATCGGCGGCACAGGGTAGTCCTGTCGCATTTGTTCAATCATGCCGTACTTCACCGCGACTCCTTCGCGAAGTACGTCGCGAACTTTTTTAGGAGATCGCGCTCCATTTTGACCTCGGCCAGCTCCCGTTTGACCTGCGCCAGCTCGGCCTCCATCTCCGGCAGTGGCTTCTGGTGCCGACCGACATCTTGCAGCTTGCCGGCCCTCGCCGCACGCACCCAGTTTGCCAGCGTCTTCATCGGGATCGATAACCGCCGCGAAGCTTCCGATACCCCGACACCTTCCGTCAACGCAAGCTTGACCGCTTCGTCGCGAAGCTCCTTCGTATAGACCGCCCTTGGAATTCGATTCATTCATGCCTCCGTTTCTCGATTTTACGAAACGTTGGCTTCCATTTTTTCCGACCGGCCTCAACGTAATTGAAGTCCCACAGCGCGTGCCTCATGGAACTACCTATATGTCGGATACTTTCGAGCTGATTGCCATCTCCTTGCCGCCCGACATCGCGCCAGAGGCGTTGCCGGCTGCGGTGAAGTCGATGGTTGCCGACTGCTGGCCCGGAATGAGTCGGGGACAACTCATTGCTCGCGCGCGTCGCCATGCCCTGCGACTTTCGTTGCGTGCGCGCGAAGCCTGCGCCCCGGGTGAGATTGGGAGGTTCTGTCTGTGCCTGACAGCAGACGGCGAATCCGTGCGTCTCATCGCGCATCTGCGACGTGTTCCCCGTCGTCGCAAGCCGATGCGGTCCGGAAAACCCGTGAGAAGCTCCAGCACACCACCACGGGATCCGCGTCAGACCTCGCTGTTTTGATAACGATGCAGTGGTGAGTGACGAGGCGGGAATACATCCGCCGAATCCATTGCGGCGCCCCGCAATCAAAGCTCACCGTCTCAGCGAAAGTGACCGCTGCATCATTGGGGTGAAGTTGGCAGGTACGACTGTAGGTTGCGTGCTCATGTGACCGGGAAAAGTTGCTTTGCCTGCCAGAGTTTACCGGTGGCCTGCGCGTGACCGCTCGAAGTTCGCTGTTCGGCCAGTTGCCGGCGATCACGGCCGGCGGCTGTCGCCAATACCGGCCACGCGGCAGGCCGAACTGAATGTCGCCTCCGGGTCGGTCTCCTCCAATCACCACTGGCAGTTGCCGGCCACTTTGAGACGTTCGACGTTATGCGCCGGATCAGTGACAATCTCTGCTCAAAGTGTCGAGAAAAGGCGCAGCATGGAACACAAACAACACAAGTTGAAAACCGAAATGGCGACGAAGCTAAGAGACGCACTGGAGCAAGTTTCCGATGAGCGCTCCTTCGTGGAATTTCTGGCGCATCTCGCGACTGACTGGTTCACTGAAGCAGAAATCGAAGCAACCACGCCTTCATCACCCTATTCCAGTGGTGCATTGGGCTGGGAAAATGGTTCCATCGGCTCCTTCCTGGAGGCCTCGTGCGCATGGGCAAATGCGTCCACGAAGGGATTGAAATATTACACCCCGTCGGAAAATCCTTGGCGCCGCGCCGCTGACATTTTGATGGCAGGCAAGATCTATGAGTAAGCTACTCGTCCGATTTGTAGTGGTGCGGCTTCGCGTGGTCAGGCGGTGTCAATTGCTTGAGTGAATGCCCCCTGTCCAGAACGATGCATGACCGTTGTGGGTCGGTTATGCCTGTTGCATGAGGGCGTGGGCCGTGCGCGAGTGGCGTGCCTGGTCGTGGGGCGCAGTGCGGCCAGGAGCGGACAGTCGAGCAAAGGATCAAGATCGTCGACAATTCGGTCTGGGCGGGTCAACCGGATCAGTCTGCGTTGATAGCGCCATCCAGGCTTTTACAATACCGTGTAGCCCCTACGCTCCAGAGCCCGGCGGTGCCACTCGTTGGCGAACATACCGCAGTAAATGGCAAACAGGATGCATAGGACCAGACTGATCCGGTCGGCCGTCGCGCCCGCCAGACCGATGACTGCAAGGGCGAAATCCACCGCCAGCATCGCTAGTGCAATGACCCATAATTTCTTCGTTAGCGCCCAGATGAAGCCAAGCAGGCAAGCAGCCAAGTTAAACCCCGTATTCACGGCCACCGTTTCGTCTCGGGTAGGGTGCTGCAAATAAATCCGTTTGGACATGTCGGGTTCTGCTCCTGCTTGAAAAAGATGAGGGTTCGATTGGATCGAGTGTATCGGGCCAACGACGGACGATCGTGCAAAGCCGTTCAACACGATAACGAACGTTGAGCAGACATCTTTAGAAACCCTTGCTCACCAAATCGAAACGCCATTCGAGTTTTAACGCCACAAAACCCTTCCATCTGACCGTCGAGCTGCACTCGCATAGCGGCGGCAAGACGGAGTTGCATTGGAGAGGAGTCGAGCGAAGCACAGACTAGCCGATTAATCGATTATGCGGTAGTCGGAGAAGGCGCGAGATCGAACATCCGATCTTATCTGCAGCGATGGACCGAATCGGGTGGACATGGGGCCATCGGCTCAATCATCCTAGCCATCAGTGGCGAGGCTTAGGGTATCCGTATTCTGCAGTTGATTTGTTATGGTGCGGTGCAATGAAAGCTGCGGGATGTAAGTGGCTACTGGGGTGTCGCTGAACGGCCAGTTTGAGACGTCCGATGACGCGATCCGAAAGACATTTGAGAGGCTCCATCACCTCGAAATCGGTCAGTGACAGCTCGAAGGCACGGTTGCGGCGAAGATATGCTCACAGTCGACTCGGACATGAAGAGGTGTTCGTTACCATTCGCGCCCCTTACGGAGCCACCACAACAAATATTCGAATTATTGCCACCGTGCCGATGATGATTGACACCATTCCCACCAAGGGGACGAATATTGTTTTTCTTCTTTCCCCGTGCGAATCAAACATAACGAAATTATATAATGATGGGTATGATTTTAATCTAAAAGGGATGACAAACATCGCAACAAGCGTCAAGACGAAGCATACGTCTCGCCAGTGGGCCATTTGGTTTGATATTGCCGCTCGGCCGTGACCGTAGAATGCGATGACGTAGTAAAAAAACAAAACCGCTGAGACTAATGCAGCATCCATCATGTATAAGGCAAGTTTTTTCATGATGTCGCCCCGCTGAGCTTCGAATTTTTTGCATTAACAGACATTAAATGCGATGGCGACTGAGCTTTCAAGCAATCGTTAACCCCCTTCCATTTCACACATGACGATCCGAAAGAGTTGTAAACCTTCGCGCTTCGGCGCTCATCTCACTTTTGGTGTGATCAATTGGGGGTGCATCAGGACACTTGGACGAAGGAAGGGCATAACGTCTCGATCGGGGGAGGCAGGACCGTTGCTGGACGTCATTGCCACCGTTGGAAAAGTGCAACCTTTCACGGCGCCGACCTTGAACGGTCATCCGCCCGCAAGGCCGAACGGGGGGCCGCTGCCGGCCGAGGCCGTGTCAAAACGTGTGACGTCGACGTCGGGCGCGAAAGTCGACCCACCAGAATGCTCTGTATCGGCTTCGCGGCACTTGGGGAAGGGTAAAGCGACACCCGAAAACCGGGTAATTTCGAGTTTTGACACGGCCTCGGCCAACAGCGGTCGTTAGACATCGCCGCACAGATCGACGAAAATCGACGCATCGGCGAAGGACGCACGAGGGAGGCGACGGTGTCTGAGAAAGAACAACAAACGCTTACGTCGATAGAGAAGTTCTGTATTGGCGTACTGGCTGTCGCAACTGGGATCACAGTTGCGGCGATCATCTGCAATACCACTCTCAATCTGATTCTTTATCACCGCTTCACGGCCCCCTCAACAGAAGACACCGACCTTGCCGGAGGTTTTGCATTGTTGACACTCGCCCCCGTTTTTCTGCTGGTCATAATCGCTTCGATAACAGGTGTTTTCTATTTGTTTCGAAAGATGAAATAAGGGAATCCGCGACGCATCGTCCTTCGCTGACCAACATGGGGCGTTCGACACTCATATCGAGTCGCGAAGTTTCCTGATTCAACGACAGCTTTTGGGAATTCTGAAGGACCGCTCAGGGTCGATCTGCGCCGGTCGCGTGCGCCGGGCGGCGGCCGGCCGCGTTCGGCCATCTTGGGACAGTCGACGACGCGCCGTAGATTGACAATAAGGCCCCGACTCAACTCCGAAGTTGGGGTATCCCGCACAGTAATCTTTCAATGGTTGCTGTATCTTCGTTCCTCGGCGGCCGATGCTAAGCGTGATGCAGAGGCACAGCGGAAGAGATTGCGTAAACCCCCAATGTTCCTGGGAGGATAAAAAATGTCGTTTAGGTCGAAAGGATGCGGGTTTTCCCTTGGATTGATTTTTCTCGTAATGACAGCTTGTACGAGAAATGAAAACAACATCGTTGACTATAGACCTTCGACATTTTCTGAGCTAGCCGATACGCCATTCTTCTTTTCCATCGGCAACAAGCTGAAATATGGAAGGGCCATTGTGGATTCTGCGCCAACGGTATTCGAGGGCGATTTTTCAGACGACCTCCGCAACGCCGTGTACCCATCGCCAGATCAGAAAAGGGCTATCGTAGTTATTGGAAAAAAACTGTACGTGGTCGAGCCCGGGAAAAAACCTTACCTTATCCTGGGCGAAGCCGATAACGAGGTCGGAAGCTTGCACGGCACCGGAGCCCAATTCTATCGACACTTTAGACTTCAATGGGATCCGTCATCGAGGTACATATTGATTCCGCGAGATCAAAAGCAACCTCAAATATCGCAACAACTGTATTCCCCCGATAAAGCATTGCTACGTATTGATACCGACAATCCTTCCACCTTTCATGAACTGGTCCCCGCGGGTCAGTTTCGCAGCGCATCGTTTTTTTTGATCAATAGCAAGGCCGTTTGCTTTGATTTTGAAGTAAACGCAAACAAGATAATATGGAAATGCCAGTCGAGTGGAGTCACAAAAGAAGTTAGCTCGATTTCTAACGAAGAAATCGCATTCAACGATGGCACAAAGATGTCAGGAAAACCGTTTGCGTCATACAACGGGAATATTTACGAAACTGAAATATGGTTGACGCACTATGGCTTCTTCATGCGCAGGTTAGAAGACGAGACCGTCGGCATTTTTCGTAAAGGCTATCTCAACAGGCCATACATGCGGTTAAAACCCTATAAAAATATAAAGGGGCAGGAATTAGACGGACTCTGGCAGAGAGAAGGTGAAGTGCTTCCGGGTGGCAGGTATGCGTTCTTAAAAATTAATGAAAGGGCTTTATTGCTCGACAGTCGCGATGGCACCTACAAGGAACTCTCCGCCGATACGCGTTGCTACATCAACTTCAACTCCGCCGCGCATCAAGGCAGTCTTGGCGTTGCAACTCATGGATCCGGCGGGTTCAGCGTGGAATTCACACCCGCTTATCCGTTGAGAACGAACTACAGTGAGTAGTGTCGGCGAATGTCCGCTGCAAAGAAAACTGGCTGACCGTTTTGGGTCGCTTCATTCCTTTGGCATGAGGCGCGCACCCGAGGCGGTCGTCGAACTCAGCCGTGGGGCGCTGGTCGGAGAACGGTCGTTGGGTTGCTTC
>NZ_QTPW01000060.1:0-15546 GCF_003857965.1 Burkholderia sp. Bp9031 | reverse complement strand
AACACCAGCGGCCCGATCACCATCTTGATCAGCCGCAGGAACACGTCGGACACGAGGGAGATGTAGCCGGCAATTTCCGTCGCGGACTGCTTGTCGGGAAACTGCGTGTAGATCAGGTAGCCGATCAGGATGCCGGCCGCCATTGCGAGCAGGATCCAGACTGCCGCGGACATTCGTTTGTTCATAACGGAACTCGACGCACGGTGCAGGAATGGAAGAAGGAATGGCGCGCGCCGGTGCCGTGCCACGGTACGCGCTGCGAGCCGGTCGTGCCCGGCATTCCGGGCAACCGCCACGCTCGATACTGCGGAAGTCCGCGAACGGACGCGCTGTCGCTGCCCCGGCGTTCGCGCGATGGCGAACGCGGGGACGGCCGTTCAGCGTGATGCGATCAAATCAGAGCCGATCGGGTCAGTAACCGATCGCCGAACCGGCCGGACGGCGCGGATCGTTGACACCGTAGATGTAGCCGACGCGCACATTGCCGGACACCGACGAGTCGTTGCCGGAACTCTGGCGGCTCGCCGCCTCGGTGCCGGGCAGGCCGACCATGATCAATTCGGCGGCACCCCACGGCGTCTGCTCGACCATCTTGTAGCCCATCTTGCCCAGGATCGCGAGGGTATCGGGCGACAGGCCGCGGGTTTCGTAATAGACCTCGTCGGGCAGCCACTGATGATGGACGCGCGGCGCGTCGACCGCATCCTGCGGCGTCATCCCGTAGTCGATCACGTTCAGCACGGTCTGCAGCGTGATCGTGATGATGCGCGAGCCGCCGGGCGAGCCGACCACCATGAACACCTTGCCGTCCTTCTTCACGATCGTCGGCGCCATCGACGACAGCGGACGCTTGCCCGGCGCGATCGAGTTGCGCGTGCCCTGCACGAGGCCGAACAGGTTCTGCGCGCCGACCTTGACCGTGAAGTCGTCCATCTCGTCGTTCAGGAAGAAGCCCGTGCCCGGCGCGATCACCACGGCGCCGAAGCGGCCGTTGACGGTGTACGTGGTCGACACCGCGTTGCCGTCGTGGTCGATGATCGAATAGTGGGTCGTCTCCGGCTTCTCGTGCACGCCGACACCCGGCTGCACGTCGACCGATGCCGTCGCCGTGTCGCCGCTGATCTGCTTGCGGATCTCGGCCGCATACTGCTTGCTCGTCAGCTTGGCGACCGGATTGTCGATGAAGTTCGGGTCGCCGAGCAGCGTGTTGCGATCCTCGTATGCGTGGCGCATCGCCTCGGTCATGTAGTGGACCACCGAAGCCGACTGGTAGCCCATCTTGCGCAGGTCATAGCCTTCGAGGACATTCAGCGTCTCGCACATCGTCACGCCGCCAGAACTCGGCGGCGGCGCCGACACGAACTCGTAGCCGCGATACGTACAGGTCAACGGCGCGATGTCCTGCGCACGATACGACGCGAAATCGGCCGCCGTGATCAGCCCGCCGCCACGCTTCGCGGCCGCTTCGACGATCTTCGGGATCTCGCCATGGTAGAACGCCTCGGGGCCCTGCTGCGCGATGCGCTCGAGCGTGCGCGCCAGGTCCTTCTGCACCAGGCGGTCGCCCGGCTGCAGCGGCGTGCCGTCCGGGCGCAGGAAGATGCGCGCGGCTTCCGGATCCTTCTTGAAACGGTCGATCGTCGTGTCGAGGATGTCCGTATCGGCGCGCGTCAGCACGAAGCCGTCGCGCGCGAGCCGGATCGCCGGCGCCATCACCTGCTTGCGCGTCAGCTTGCCGTATCTGCGCTGCGCGAGGTCAAGACCCGCGACCGTGCCCGGCACGCCAACCGCGCGATAGCCGTACAGGCTGTCGTCCGGAATGACGTTGCCCTTCGCATCGAGATACATGTTCGCCGAAGCCGCGGCCGGTGCCGTCTCGCGGAAGTTGATGAAGCGGTCGCGGCCGTCGGCCAGGTGCACGGTCATGAAGCCGCCGCCGCCGATGTTGCCGCAGCACGGATTGGTCACGGCCTGCGCGTAGCCGACCGCCACGGCGGCGTCCACCGCGTTGCCGCCTTCCTTCAGGATATCCACGCCGATCTGCGACGCGAAATGCTGCGAGGAAACGACCATGCCGTTCTTCGCTTCCACCGCGGGTTCCGAAGCGGCGAGCGCGCATGCGCTCATGGCCGACAACAGGGTGAGTACTACGAGCCGCCTCATGACGGAATCCTCCAGACGAATAACCGGGCCATGCCGGGATGCGCGAGCCGCCCAACGGGCCGGCCAACGTTGATGATCCGGCATGTAATGAACAATACATTCCGGCAAGGCCGCGATCATAGCACCGGCATTTTTATCCAAAAACCTAGGGTAATTACTAGAATTTCCCGCCAAACCGCGTACTCGGCAGTCATTCGCGATGTTTGTTTTATTACACATATGAATGATCGGGGTCCGAGACGATGCGTCCCTCTAATCTGTGGCCGCATACGGCCTGCGGGCCGTCGATCGGCTAACATGCATGGAGTCGCCGGCAGACGTACGTCTGCCGTTTGTCATTCAGATACGAGCAAGCCGGAGTGCCCGATGGGGACAAGCATCAGGGCGTTGCTGCTATCCCAGATGGATAGCTTCACGCCGTCGGAACAGAAGGTCGCGCATGCGCTGCTGGATCGCTACCCGAGCCTCGGGCTCGGGCCGATCGCGAGCTTCGCGAAGCAAGCCGAAGTCAGCGACCCGACCGTGTTTCGCTTCGTCGTGCGAATCGGCTTTCCGAACTACTCGTCGTTCCAGCAGGCGTTGCACGACGAGATCGACACCGCGATGAATTCGCCGCTCGCGCGGATGGATGCGTTCCACTCGGAATCGGGGATGCGCGATAACCATGCGGCGATTTTCCAGCGGCTTTCGCAATCGCTCGCTACCACGATCGAAGGACTTGACGCGACGGCGTTCGACGAAGCCGTGACGCTGCTGGCCGCGCCTGATATCCGCGTGTTCTGCGGCGGCGGACGTTATACCGCGCCGCTCGCGTCGCTGTTTTCCTTCACGCTCGCTTATGCGCGCCCGCATGTGCAGTACGTCGAGCCGAACGTGAATCTCGCGTCGGTGTCGTTGACGGACATGGGGCCCGGCGACGTGCTGGTGATTTTCGACTTTCGCCGCTATCAGAAGGACAGCGTCCGGTTCGCGCAGGCCGCGCACCAGCTGGGCGTGCGCGTGCTGCTGATCACCGACGAATGGCGCTCGCCGATCAGCGCGTTCGCCGAGATCGTGCTGCGGATCCAGGGACGCCCGTTCGCGATGCTGCAGACCAACGTGCCCGCGCTCGCGCTCGCCGAAGCGCTGGTGATCGGCGTGACGAACCGGCTTCCCGAACTGGCGCGGCAGCGGATGGAAAAGATCGAGCGGCTCAGTACGGGCGGGATCGAGTGGGATACGAATCAGCGGGATTTGCCGGAGTGACGCCTCATCGCTATTCAGGCACGGGCTTCAGCGCTCGACGCAGTGGAGTTTGCAACTTGCATCCAAAACTACTCAATGAGGTACGCCAACCATCGTCGTCATACCTCGTTCATGGCACCAGCTCCATCCGGTTGCCCGTCACGATCAGCTTGACGGGATCCGTCTTTTTCCACTGCGACTTCGGAATCGTCAGTTGCCACTCGGCACCGCCCTGATCGCGAAAGAACCCGGCAACGCCCACGACTTGCGCGTCGTCCGCCATTGGCGCAGACAGCTTCACCGTGGCATCAGGCGCAAGCGTGGTCTCCATACTGCCGAGCAGATCGCCCCTCAGTAACGCGCTGTCGTCATCGAGCAATTGGACGTACGCTGCCTTGCCGAATATCTCCGCATCCTTCAATTGGTAGACGCGCATCACAACCGGGAGAGATTGTCCTTGCTCGTTCTCGTTGAGTGCGGCGCGGCCTTCTATGACGAGACTCATCTGCTTGACCTTCGTGACGAAAATTGCGCGCGTCATGTCGGCAGTCGTCTTCGTCACCGATTGCCACATACCGCAGCCAGACAACAACATTAGCGTCACCGCGGCGGTACTCGCCCATCGAATGCTTCGCATCATCCAACTTGTTCGCAGTGTCACAACCAGCCTCCCGTCTTGATCGTGCATGGATAGCGTCGGATCGGGCCGCCCACGCCCTCATACAAAACGAGCCGCACCGCAAAATGGAAACATGCGTAGCGGCCTACAAAGCGGCTGAGTACGTCGCCGAACAGGGCGATGTCACCCGGTCCGGCAAAACCAACCGGCTCGATACCCACGTTTACATTCACGATGCGATCGACACGCGCACCTGTCAGTTCCGTTTCCTCGTCGAGCCAAACGTAATGAATCGCCTCGATACGGCGCCGGTTATCGTCCTGTCGCGTCCAGTCGTACAACGATAGCGCGCCGCGCAGCACATTCGCGTCCATCATGTTCAGCTCGGTTGTGCCGGCCCCATTGAAGTGAGAAATCACCCGCCAGTCATAATCGCCACCACGCGGGGGATACAGCGGCATCGTGGGCGCTGTCAGGTTGCGCATGCGATCGACACCGTTACAGGTCGAAGCAGGCGCGGCAATCATCGATTCACGCAGCGCCATACGCGGCAAGCGTCCATTGTTTGCCAATACCCGAACCGTCACGTGCCCGTCCGGCAAGCTGCCGCGTTCATCCCATGCATGCCCGCCTAACGTCACGACCATCTCGCGCTGGCCCGTCACGCCCTGCCGGATCGACGAGTGGTAGTACCGATCCGGCAACTCATGCCGGGTCATCCCGCCGCGGTGCCGGAATTCCTTAATCGACTGATAGGCATATTGCCTTGCAGTGCGCAGATCGGTCGCCACGACCGACAGTACGTCATAGGGTTCGACATACTCGCCAGCAGACGGCGGGGCAAGTACCGGATAGTCGTGGTGGTGTACATCGGGTCGGATTGCCTGCGCGTCCAGTTCGAACAGATTGATCACCGGTGTACAGAACAAACGGATGTTGTCTGCGTCGAACGTGGCGTCCCCCGGTATCCGATCTCGGATCACGATATCGAATTCAACACGCGTTTCGCCCGCGGGCACACTTACCACGTCGAAACCGCACAAGTCGACAAAGTGGAATTTCTCGGGGAACGAGAAATATTCGAGCATCGTCTGCTCACGGTCGAGATCGGCATCGCGTGTATCGAAATCGATCGGCCACAGTCGCGCTTGCGCGCCAAAGCCAGCCGCCTCGACAGTCATTGCCGGCCGTGGTTGTAGCTGGCCATCGAGTGCGCGCGGCATGCGCACGCCGATCGACTCGACCTGGTGCGTGAAAGCTGAATACAGCGCCGATGCAGTCGGCCGGTCGCCATGCAGGTATAGCCGGATGCGCGACAGATCGTCCAGCAACCGCTGTTCGCGGTGCAGCAGGTCGAACGCCAGCCGGATCACCGTGCGACCGTCCTCGCGTACGCGCGCCCCCGCCTCGCACACGCTGGGCGGCAGCAAGCGTATCGCTTGAGTGGTTCGATAAACACATATCGTCCCGCCCGGTCCGACCGGTGTTGAACGTACCTGCAATCCCGGCTGCAGCGTATCGAGAATCCTCGCCTCGCCCGTGCGCGGCATACACTCGAGGATTGCCAGCGACGGAATCGTGCGACCTGCATGTGGCCACAGGTGATCGAGCAGTGGATCGGTGATTTCCGGCAGCGCGTCGTCGAGCTTCATTCGCAGCCGGCTCGTGAGGAACGCGAAACCCTCGTAGGTCTGCTCGACACTGTCGTGGCGTGCTCCGGGCATCGTCATCCCCACACGGCGGGCGGCTTGCGGCTGGGACTTCGCAAATTCACGCCCCGCGTCGCGCAGGTAACGCATCTCCGCATCGAAGTAACGCAGGTACGGATCGTTCTCCGCGCCGAGACCGCCCCCTTCAGGCATCGTCGGTTTGCTTTTGTCTTCATTCATGGCTGGAGATCCGGTGGCAGTGGCGGCAGGAGCGGCATCGCCGATGCGACGCCCGCCTTGCCGACGACGAAAATACGATCAGGCATGCGGAACCCGCGTAGTTTCAACAAGTCGATCGGCCCGGCACCGACCTGCGTACGCAACACGTATGACAGCGGTTCGTCGTTCCCGGCATTCCATGTGAGCCGATAGCGCGTGCTATCAAGCTGCTCGATGTCAGCCTTGCTCAGCAGGCGCAGGAACGCCCAGTCGCCAGTCGAATCGAACGCCTGCCGCAGGCCCGCGTCGAGCGTTTGCCATGTCAGCCCCGCATGCCCGTTCAGGCCATTGCCGGGCCATGCCAGCGGCGTCCAGCGCTCCTGCTGATTGAAATAGACGATCTGCTTGCCGTCGACCGACAGTTCCGAGCGCGTCACCTTCGGCGTCGGCAGTGCCATGATTTCGAATTTCCCCCCCACGTCGCCCTGCACGTAGAACTGCGCGCCAACCGTCGACAACTGCCGGACGGCGCTCAGGAACTTCGGGTCGAACTGCAACGCCTGCGGTGCAAGCTCGCTTGGCGCCCAATGGTCGCCCTCGGGTTTCATCACACCGGCCAGCTGCGTCGTGACGAAACGCGAAATCAATCCTGTATCGGGCCGCACATAGCGTCCAAGTTCTGCGAAAGACGCATCGGCCTGCGTATCGAAGAACGGATAGCGACCGCTCATTGCCGCATTAAATGGCGCGGCAATACTGGCTCGCCATGCATCATTCAAACTCGCTGCGGCCGGTTGCAGGATTGTCTGCCATGCTGCCTCGAGCGGCTGCGCAAACACCGCATCGCCGAACCCCGCCCACGCCGTACCCAGGCTCGCGGCCGTGAGCGCCGCGTCATCGCGCGCCTGGGACAATTCCGACAACTTGCCTTGAAACACCGCCTGCGCGAGCGAGCGCGCCATTGCCTGGGCGTCAGGACTGCTCGCGATCTGTTGCAGCTTCAGCCGCATCATCGTGACCGCCGTCAGGTAACGCGACAGGCTCACGCCGTTCAGCGCAATGTTGGCCGGCGCGGTGCTCTTGCCATTTGCAGCGGGTGCTGACGCGCTCGTGTCCCCCGTCAGCACCAGCAGTGGACCAAACGGCCTGCCGAGCGGGTGGACGACGGTCGCCACCTGCTCGTCCGTCCCGATCAGGTTTTGCGCCTTTCTCACCAGCGTGTCAGCCAGCGCCTGCGACGGCCGCCCCGCCTGCGCCTGATATTGCACGGAGTTCATCAGCGCGACCAACGGCGAAGTCTGTGCATCCGCCAGTCGAGAAAGCTGTTCGACTGCGCCACTGAGATTGGACGTCGGCTGCCACTGCATGCTGTTGAGCATGCGCTGCCATGCAGCCGTGTACTCGCCAAAATAACGTGCCTTCAAGCGCCGCTTCAGTGCCTCGGCTGCGTGTTTCTCGTCAATGATTGCGTTGGTTTGGATCGTGCCACGCGCGAGCGTGTTACCGATTGTTTGCTGCGGCTGCGCGCCGGTCAGCACCCAATCGCTGCTGAGGTGGCGCTCACCGGCAGCCTTGTCGATCGCCGCGGCGATCATGCCGTCCCATGCCGCGCGCGTATAAATCCCCGGCACGGTCTGCGATGTCATGAACATCCCGCGCGCATCGGCACCATCGAGGAGCGTTTCGAGCGACGCGTCGGCATATTTGTTTTTAACATCGTCGAGGATGCGTTGATACACGGTATCGTCAGCCGACGCGAGTCCCATCTGGGTGACCAGCATGTTCCGCGTCGCTGTCACGACGCGGTCGTCCGTCGCAATTCGCCATTCGGGATGCGCTTTCAGGTGATCGGCGTAAAACCCCGCGAGCCGTCGACCGGTATCGTCACGCTCACCCAGCGGCATCTCCACCGGGCGCGACCAGAAGGTGACGAGCATGCGTTTCAAAAACATCGAATCGGCGCGCGATGGCTCGCCGAGCATCAGGTAGGTCTTGAGCGCATTGTAGGTACTGCCACGCGTGTCCTGCGTTTGAAGGCTATCGGCACGCGCCTGGCCTGCGCTCTTCAGCAGTTCCCCGATCGTTTGCACGACAGGCGTCTGCAAGTTGCGAGTCGCAGCGATCCGGTACGGTTGCCAGAGACCGCCGAGGATATCGTCATTGCGCGACAGGCCCGCCCGCAGGTGCCACGGTGCGCCATGCTGCTGCCGGTATTCGAGCTTTTCCATCAACTGTTGTAACGCCAGTTGCGCGCGCCATGCGGCGGCCGTCTGCGGCCGCGCCTCGACCGCTGCACTCGCCGCCACCTGCGCTTCGCGCATGAGTCGCTGGTTGCCGATGAACGACGCGGTCATCCATGCGCACCACGCCATCGTTGCAACGATCAAGCATATCGCCAGTGCGTTCGGCCAGTAGAGTCCCACGCGCCGGCCAATGCGTTGCCGGCCGGCGATGGCGCGCCATGCGGGCAGCAGTGCGGCGGGTTGCGGCGGGAACTCGATCGGGACGTTCGGAACAGTCGCGCTCCCGTTCGCGGCGATCGGCACCGGCGTCGCAGCCGCTGTCGCAAATACAGGTGCGAACATCACGCCCGCCAGCGGTGCGCGCAGCCAGGGTGAAGCAAGGAGCGCTTGCCAGCCGGTGACGATGTGTTCGTGCTGTTTCCCGATGTATTGCGAGATTTCGGCTAGATAGGTGACGCGCGTGGATGCTGTACAAAGCCGCACGCCCGCATCCGCCGTACCACGCTCGATCGCGGCGAGCTGATCGCGCAAGGACAGCGCCGGCTGCCCGCCCTGGTACGCCGGCCCTGGAAATGCACCGATCGCCTCGAACGTTTCAGGTCGGTCGCCTTGCGCGGGCACGGTATGCAGGAACGTGACAGGCGCGGCCCAACCGATGTCGGTCGCTAGCACCGCGAGTGCGCGCGGCAGTTCGGTATCGCACTCGTCCACGTGCGTGATCTGCACAACACAGTCGACCGGCCGCCTGCGCCGGAGCTTACGGATTTGTCGGCGCCATGCGTCCGCCTCGATGCCGTCCGGTGCCGCGTGCACAAGGATCACATTGCCGACAGGCATCGCGCCCTCGCGCTTCAGGCCCGGTGCGACCTGGTCGATCAATATGTCCGCACCGCTCACCATCAGCCACGGTGATCGGTATCGCCACCGCCGGCCCTGCGTCACACGCAGTTCCTCGACCATGCGTTGCAGACGGGCATCGCGTTTCAGCGGCTCCTGAGCCTTCGTCGCGTCATCGATATCCCCGCGAAACAGCTGTCCGGCAATGGCGTATGCGCCGATAAAAAACAAACAGAGATGTATGGCGACGAATACGATCAGGGCGATGATGATGGCGATCACGACTTGCATACGCGCCACACCGGGCGCGAGATCGAACAGGTCGCCGCGGCGCCACACGAAGCCAATCGCGAACGCTGCGACGATCAGCGCCGCGACAATTACGCCCCAGAGCGCGAGGCGTCCAGAGGACGCAGACTCTATGGCGGGAGCCGAGTCAAGCGGCCGCAAGGTCAGTTTCGGATCGGTCATGCTTAGCGTGTCCAGGCAACGAAGATTCCTTCCCTTGTGGACCGGGAAGCACGTGAATGACGGCGGACTGCACGCCATCGATGATCAGTTGCGACGCGTTCCCCGCACCACATTCGATAGCGGCTGCGACGGACAACCAGCCGCTGGCACTGCCAAAATCGCCCACGATGTAGGCGAGGTCGCACTGGGCGTCGCTGTTCGCAAGCGCATCCAGGTTCGCGATGCGCAGTCCCTGATTGCAACGCTTGACGGCACGCGTGACCCAGGCTCGCGTCACGGCATCGAAATCTGCCCTACCCCAGATCACGGCATTCGCGAAACCGTATTCGATCTCATCGGCGTTGCCCTCGACGGGTCGATGCAGGGTCGCCATCCCGTGTACACCTTCGGGTAGAGCGTAAAAGCCGGCGTCGAGCAGCATCGCGACGCATCCCTCCGTGCTGCCGGTCGGTGACCGCTCCTCGTGCCATGCCGTTGCGATCACGAGCAGCGGGCATGCCTCGCGGGCATCGAGCCACGCGTCCGCCAACAGCAATCCGTCCGAAGCGGGTATGGGCAGCACGGTGAGAGGCGGCAGACCAACCAATTGCAGCGCGTCGCACACCTCCTGCTCGCGCAATGCTTCTTCGCCGGGCTCGGCCAGAAGGCGTACTTTTGGCCAGTAGGCCGCTTCGTAGTGCGTGAGCGCGTGGAGACTCGCAGCAAGCGGTTCAAGCGCGTCGGCGATCCTGAGTGTGAGCTGGGTGACGGGTCGCTTTGGAGGCGCATCCGCTACGGCATCGCTCTCCTCGGTCGGGCCTGCCACGTCGGTTTCGTCGGATAGTTCCAACGGGTCAGCAAAGCGACAATGCTCAACGACACCCGCGCCCAAACGGGGCTGCTGCTGTCGCGGCAAACGAACCCGCGCATGGATTGCCTGTGCAAGCGTCTGGTCGTTCAAGGGCAAGCAATAGCCGACGCCCAGCACCCGAAGCGGCTGCTGCGCGACACGGATGCGCTCCGCCAGCCATCGATCGCGATGGAGGTTGCGGTGGTACGCGCGGTACCACATGGCCTCATAGCGAGCGCGCTCGATCGCGAACAGAAATCCGAAAAGCCCGTTCGGGATACCAACAACGCAGAACCAGAACCATGGGCCGCCCGCCCGCTCATCCTTTGGCGAAATCAGCAGAGTGGTCGCCGCTCCGAGCACCGCGCAGGCCAACCAGACGCAGAACCACCACGGCCAGAAGCGCGGGCGGCTCGGATAGGCGTTCGGGAGCCCCGCCTGAGAGAGGTCGACGGGCATTATTCGACGTGGACGTTCGGCAGCAACGAGATCAACCGACAGCCGCATGCGCAGCGATGGCCGTCCAGCGCGAATGGCTTGTTGTCGTGATCGGGAAACTTGTCGGCGCCTTCGTCGATGAAGGTCGGACCATGCAGAGTGCAAGTCGCCTCATCGCCCTTGCGGGCAAGCGGCATGCCCATGAATGTCGTCCATGGTGAGCCGCCGGTGACTTCGCCGCCGTGTTCGAGTTTGTCGCCTTGGCGGACGGGTGATTTTTTATTCATATTGTCGCTCAAATTAGGTTATCCATCATTTTTCAACTGACAATCTTGTGATAAATCTTTTCGGGATATTTTTATCACAATCCTTAACCAAGATAAATACATCATCCTTGCTGACGTATTTACCAAACACCTTCGGATTCCCTGATTGAGAAATATCCGACACTATTCTCTCTAGACGTATGAACTCGGCGTCCTCGATGGCCACAGAACTTATCACCAACAACTTGGCAACTAAATTTGACGGCAGGCCTGCAAAGTGAAATCCAAAAAACAATAGCCCCTACTTATTTTTTAAAAAGTGCCACACAGGCATCATCCACCGTTACGACACGCCGGTTATTTTTTATGTCCCATACCCCAGGGTAGGATGTTGGTGAACAATCCACTTCCCTAGTTGGCGTTACATAGCGTCCATCAGGAGAAATTATCGATGCTCCTGCCTTGCCATCACTGCCAAATGCTCCCTTCCTCAGTTCACTGATTTTTCTACCAACAACATATGCACCCTTCACAGACACAAGATTTTTTGAAGTTCCGACACGAGCAACAGTAGCCAAATATAGAAATGGTCGCACACTAACAAAATCAAGTGCAACGTAAACCCCCTTCGATACATTTATATCCGATAGCACACCAACACCCGCCGGAATCGAAAGAACGCGAACCACCTCTCCAGCTCGACAATGATCCAACTGACGCTTACCAACGTAAGTTGTCTCGGAAAGCATGACCGCCGATTTGTCAAAACTCTCAATCGCGTAACGCGACTCCTTGTCAAGTGAGCATACTTTTGAATCACCGACCCTTAGTGACTTCCCAACCACATCATAACTCTCCGCACATACACTTCCCGCGACAAAGAGCAGTGCCACCGAAAATAGATCTCGCCGCAATTCATCAATCCTCACACCACCAACAAATGCCATTAAAAACTTTCATTCAATCCCCTCTCACACGAGAAATCAAAAGAATCGAAATGACGAGAACAGATACTTTAAAGCACGCCCCCTCTCCTTACCAACCCTCGACGTTCTGTCTCCGTAGTACAAACGAAAAACAGTCGAGCGAACACCGTTACCAGCAACAAAAACCCATTGTTGTTTTTGATAACCAATAATGGTTCCCGTCGGTTTAATTGCTGAGTAGCTTATGATATAGAGGTCACCCCCTGACAACTGAACATGCTCCTTTGAGACCACCCTAAATTGACCGTTTTGAGCCGCTCCGCCTGCCGACTCAACTTGCGCCAGACTATCCGCTACCGGAATCGCCTCGACAGTCAGGGCGAAATCTGTCAGAGCACGCCAGTCGTCGGGCGTGCGTGGCATAGGCCCAGTTCGTTTAAGCCGCAGTCTCCCCGTATATAGAAACGGTATGTAGCACTCATCTTTCCCTAACGTAATGGTATGCCCCACGTCGACATACTCAAGGCCATTGGGAATCGCAAACGACAAATGACAATCATCCCTCAATACCCTCTCCGGCTCCTTGCCACTCGCCGAACACACAAAGCCCACAAATCCACAAATACTCAATCCGAGCAAAATGATTCGCCTCATGACTCCTCACATTACGGGCTTGTAATCAGCATTCGGCACAACCTCATCATTGAGCTCGTACCAGGCGTTATTAAATCCTTGCTTTCGCCAATCAGCAGCCACGCCAGCCGGATTGATACACTTCGTAACCTGAAGTGTCGCGGCATCGCTCGCCCCTTGATCTGCCCAGTAATTGATGCTGAGCTTGCCAAATGGGACCATGTCGTCTTTACGTGTTATCGGATTTTTAACAAACCGCTGTCGTTGCTTCGACGCCCAGTACCAACCCGAAGCATCACATGTATTATAAGAGTCAGTTACAAGCAAGGAGCTTGTTGAATCCGTATCAAATACCGCACCTCGATATTTTCCATAGGATTTGTAATTATATCTCCCAGTAACCTGAATCAACCCACGCCCCTTAAATCGAATTCCGTCACCTCTCTCCGTGTTACCTAGGGAAACACTGATTAATCCGGCTCGGTGGTCATCGCTGACGCAGCCGAGGACGTTGTAGAAGATAGTTCACGGAACGAGCCCACGACGATGGAACGGCAAATGAGCTTTGCGGAAGCGGAAAGCGCAGGCAAGAAGCGCGTGACCCGGCGTCAGCGTTTCCTGGACGAGATGGAGAAGCTCGTGCCGTGGTCGCGATTGCTGACGGCAATCGAGCCGTACTACCCGAAAGGAACTCGCGGCCGCCCGCCGATCGGTCTGGAGCGGATGCTTCGAATCTACTTCCTGCAGCAGTGGTACAGCCTGTCCGACGAAGGGCTGGAGGATGCGCTGTACGACAGCATCGCGATGCGGGCCTTCGCCGGGATTGATCTGGCCGTGGAGAACGTGCCGGATGCGACCACGCTGCTGAAGTTCCGGCGCCTGCTTCTTGAACATGACCTGACGCGCAAGCTGTTCGACGAGATTGGCATCTCGCTGTGCGAACGCGGACTGATGATGAAGGAAGGCACGCTGGTCGATGCGACGATCATCGAAGCGCCGCCGTCGACCAAGAACGCCGAGAAGCGTCGCGATCCAGACATGCATCAAACGAAGAAAGGCAACGAGTGGCACTTCGGCATGAAGGCCCACATCGGCGTCGATGCCGATTCGGGGCTGGTTCACAGCGTGGTCGGCACGTCCGCCAACGTGTCGGATGTTTCGCAAGCGCACGCGCTGTTGCATGGTCATGAGCAAGAAGCGTTCGGCGACGCGGGCTATATCGGCGTAGACAAGCGCAATGAAATGAAGGGCCGGTCGGTGAAGTGGCGCGTGGCGGCCAAGCGAGGAAAGATCAAGGCGATGCAGGATGGTGCGCTGAAGGATCTGATGATCGCGCTTGAGCGAACCAAGGCGCAAATCCGCGCGCGGGTCGAGCATCCGTTCCATGTCGTCAAGAACCTGTTCCGCCATCGCAAGGTGCGCTACAAGGGACTGGCGAAGAACACGGCGCAACTGTTCAGCCTGTTCGCTTTGGCGAACTTGGTGATTGCGCAAAACCGGTTTCGGTCGGTTCACGGGAGTAGTCCGTCACGTGTATGAAAAATGCAGGAAATGAGGCGCTTTCCCGGGGCAAACTTCCCCGAATTCGCTGCGCTTCACTTCGGCATCCGGAATTTGCGGGTCAGCACCGCCGACAAGCTCGCGCGTTGGCCTATTAATCAGCGTTTCCCTAGATTATCGCCCTCCAGGCGACCAGGTTCATATTTATCGAAGTATGAAGGCTCACCACCTTCAAGCATGAATTCCAGGCGTCCTGTTTCCGGCGTCAACTGACCGAACAAATGTGCGAGGCGCAAACGGCTGGACGATATTCCATATTTCCTAGCAACGACATAAAAACTTGCATGTAAATTTGCGGGGCGCCGTTCCGTCGCATAACTAAGCCGTTTAATAATGACAGATTTTGAGAGCGGAGCGACTTCACGCCCTTTTTCTCTGATTGTGCTACGAACGCAGTGAGCAGTTTCGTCCTTGCTTAACCATCCGCATCTCCTGAAATGTCGGATAAACGTCAATGGATGGAAGAACCACAACTTCTGCCCCGCCGGAAGCCCCGTTTTGTCCCAAAACTGAACTTCCTTCAGGTACTTCATGAAATCGTTGTAGCCCTTCTCGTTACCGTGGTAGAAGCCTCCCTCATCGAGCAGCCTCGCATAGCGTCCCTCGTTGTTCGTGCTATCCCACTCACTCGGCGCGTGACAGACAAGGCCGCGCAACTGCCGCCGTACCGGGGCAGTCGACAGCACTCTGATCTTGTGAGCTTCCGGCGCCTCCCCCGTCACCGCTGGCACTTCGTGCGAAGCAGCATCGTTCAGCATTTTCTTCAGCGCATCCACATCGCACAGTCCGTCACTGCTGAACGGCGTATTGCCCTCACTGACTTTCTGCCAACCCACAGAAGACAGGAAGTCCGCGTCGGAGAACTTGTGGATGCTTGAATCATTGATATCGATGTAGCCAACCTTGTCTGCCGCCCAGTTGACCTGCATCCACGTCGCGCGCGCATTTGCCGCCAGAGTCTGGGACGGCGACAGGATGCGACCAAAGCGCAGCAGCTCGTAACCGTCGCTTGGACAAGACGAATAAAGCGCCGTCGCACGCTTGTACAGGTCGTATTCGTAGTCCTTTTCCTCGACGGGTTGCGGCGTGAGCAGCGTGCGAGTGCCGTCTTGCGCCAGGCTCCAGACATTGGTGTATTTCGAGCCGACGCTGAAGTAGGTCTCAACGAGCAACGGCAACGCATTCGAGCCCTCTTGACCTGGTTTGAATTCAATTCCATGCAACTTGTTGCGGGCATCGGCCTTCTCAGGCAAACGGCGAAACCGGCTGCCTGCCGGAATGACGAAATACGCATGCCCCCACCAGTCCGTTCCGGTTGGTGGGGTGGGCGTACTGTTACCCAGTTGCGTGCGCCCGAAATACGCATCGAAATCCGCCGGCAACATGAAGATTTCGAAATGCAAATGCGGCATACCCTCATATTCGCCACGCCACCCCAACACATCCTTGCGCCGAACCTTCTTGCCCTC
>NZ_QTPW01000059.1:0-18764 GCF_003857965.1 Burkholderia sp. Bp9031 | reverse complement strand
TGTTCCTGTCGGCGTTCCCGAGCGCCGCGCTCACGGGGCAGTCATTCATCGTCAGCCACGGCTGGTTCATGCAGTAACGGAATCCGGTACGGGCGGCCACGATGCGCCGCTCGTGCGGAGCACCCGCCGGTAATGCCCGAACGGCATAAAAAAACGCGCTCCGGGGAGCGCGTTTTTTGTTTCGGCAGGGCGGCGGGTGACGGCTGCCGCCCGCTGACGCCGATTTACTTCAGGACCGCAGCGACTGCATGGGCGACTGCGTCGAGGTTGCGCGTGTTCAGCGCTGCAACGCAGATCCGGCCGGTGCCGACTGCGTAGATGCCGAATTCTTCGCGCAGGCGATCGACTTGCGCCGAGGTCAGGCCCGAATACGAGAACATCCCGCGCTGCGCGTTGATGAAGCTGAAGTCGCGATCGACGCCGCTCGCCTTCAGGCGCTCGACGAGACCGTTGCGCATCGCGCGGATGCGGTCGCGCATTTCGCCGAGTTCCTGCACCCACGAAGCATGCAGTTCCGGCGACGCGAGCACGGCCGCGACGACGGCGCCGCCATGGGTCGGCGGGTTCGAGTAGTTCGTGCGGATCACGCGCTTCAGTTGCGACAGCACGCGCGTCGCTTCTTCCTTGCTCGACGTGATGATCGACAGCGCGCCGACGCGCTCGCCGTACAGCGAGAACGACTTCGAGAACGACGACGACACGAATGCATTCAGGTCGGCCGAAGCAAACAGGCGCACCGCAGCCGCATCGGCCTCGATGTTCTCGCCGAAGCCCTGGTAGGCCATGTCGAGGAACGGCACGAGGTTGCGCGCCTTGACGACGTCGACGACCTGTTGCCATTGAGCTTCGGTCAGGTCCACACCGGTCGGGTTGTGGCAGCATGCGTGCAGCACGACGATCGTGCCGGCCGCATAGCCGTTCAGCGCCGACAGCATGCCTTCGAAGTTCACGCCGTTGGTGGCGGCGTCGTAGTACGGATACGCGACGACTTCAAAGCCGGCCGCTTCGAACAGCGCGCGGTGGTTCTCCCAGCTCGGGTCGCTGATCGCGACCTTCGCGTTCGGGTTCACGGTGCGCAGGAAATCGGCGCCGATCTTCAGCGCGCCCGTGCCGCCCAGTGCCTGTGCCGTGACCACGCGGCCTGCGGCGATCAGCGGCGAATCGTTGCCGAGCAGCAGCTTCTGCACCGCTGCGTCGTAGGCGGCGATCCCGTCGATCGGCAGGTAGCCGCGCGGCAGGCCGGCGTCGACGCGTGCCTTTTCCGCTTCGCGAACGGCGCGCAGCAGCGGAATCTTGCCTTCTTCGTTCGTGTACACTCCGACGCCGAGGTTGACCTTGGTCGGACGCGTATCGGCGTTGAAGGCTTCGTTCAGGCCCAGGATCGGGTCGCGGGGAGCAAGCTGGACAGCGGAGAAGAGCGACATGATGATTCGGCAGTAGTGAAAAGAGGGTCAGGCTTTCAGCCGGCGGGGCGGGCGCAGCAGACCGCGCGCCAACGGGCACGGCGCCGGAAAGCGCAGCAGCCTGACATTGTAGCGAATTCACGCTGCCGGGGGCGGCGATTGCGCGGCGAATTGCGATTTCAGCCGGTTGCCGTGCGTCAGGAGCCGTCAGCGGTTCGCAACGCCGCGAAGCGCTAGAATAGTTTTTTTGCCCTCGCTCCGGCCGCATTCCATGTCCGAACATCACGCCGAAGTCGGCGACGCGCTCGACGAATCGAAATTCGTGACCTTCGAAGGGTCGCCGTTCCAGCTCTACCAACCGTATCTGCCCGCAGGCGACCAGCCGACCGCGATCGAAACGCTCGTCGAGGGTGTCGGCGATGGCCTCGCATTCCAGACGCTGCTCGGCGTGACCGGTTCGGGCAAGACCTTCACGATGGCGAACACGATCGCGCGGCTCGGCCGCCCGGCAATCGTGTTCGCGCCGAACAAGACGCTCGCGGCGCAGCTCTACGCTGAGTTCCGCGAGTTCTTCCCGCGCAACGCGGTCGAGTACTTCGTCTCGTACTACGACTATTACCAGCCGGAAGCGTACGTGCCGCAGCGCGACCTGTTCATCGAGAAGGACTCGTCGATCAACGAGCACATCGAGCAAATGCGGCTGTCGGCGACGAAGAGCCTGATGGAGCGCCGCGACGTGGTGATCGTCGCGACAGTATCGGCAATCTACGGTATCGGCAACCCGTCCGAGTACCACCAGATGATCCTGACGCTGCGCACCGGCGACAAGCTCGGCCAGCGCGACGTGATCGCGCGGCTGATCGCGATGCAGTACTCGCGCAACGAACAGGACTTCCAGCGCGGTACGTTCCGCGTGCGCGGCGACACGATCGACATCTTCCCGGCCGAGCACGCGGAGATGGCCGTGCGCGTCGAGCTGTTCGACGACGAGGTCGAGACGCTGCAGTTGTTCGACCCGCTGACCGGGCGCGTGCGGCAGAAGATTCCGCGTTTTACCGTATATCCGTCGTCGCACTACGTGACGCCGCGCGACACCGTGATGCGTGCGGTCGAGACGATCAAGGACGAATTGCGCGAACGCCTCGAGTTCTTCCACCGAGACGGCAAGCTCGTCGAGGCGCAGCGCCTCGAACAGCGCACGCGTTTCGACCTGGAGATGCTGCAGGAGCTCGGTTTCTGCAAGGGCATCGAGAATTACTCGCGGCACTTCTCGGGCGCCGCGCCCGGCGAGCCGCCGCCGACGCTGGTCGACTACCTGCCGCCCGACGCGCTGATGCTGCTCGACGAATCGCATGTGTTGATCGGTCAGCTGAACGGGATGTACAACGGCGACCGCGCGCGCAAGGAGAACCTCGTCAACTATGGCTTCCGGCTGCCGTCGGCGCTGGACAACCGGCCGCTCAAGTTCCCGGAGTTCGAGCGCAAGATGCGTCAGGTAGTGTTCGTGTCGGCGACGCCCGCCGACTACGAGCAGCGCGTGACGGGGCAGGTCGCCGAGCAGGTGGTGCGGCCGACCGGGCTCGTCGATCCGGAAATCGAAGTGCGCCCGGCAAGCTCGCAGGTCGACGACGTGCTGACCGAGATCAACGCGCGCGTGAACGCCGGCGAGCGCGTGCTGATCACCGTGCTGACGAAGCGGATGGCCGAGCAGCTCACCGAGTTCCTGGCCGACCACGGCGTCAAGGTGCGCTACCTGCACAGCGACATCGATACGGTGGAGCGGGTCGAGATCATCCGCGACCTGCGGCTCGGCACGTTCGACGTGCTGGTCGGGATCAACCTGCTGCGCGAAGGCCTCGACATTCCGGAAGTATCGCTCGTCGCGATTCTCGACGCGGACAAGGAAGGCTTCCTGCGCGCGGAGCGCTCGCTGATCCAGACGATCGGCCGGGCCGCGCGGAACGTGAACGGCAAGGCGATCCTCTACGCGGACAACATGACCGATTCGATGAAGCGCGCGATCGGCGAGACGGAGCGGCGCCGCGCGAAGCAGATCGCGCACAACGAGAAGATGGGCATCACGCCGCGCGGCGTCGTGAAGCGCATCAAGGACATCATCGACGGCGTCTACAACGCCGACGACGCGCGTGCCGAGCTGAAGGAAGCGCAGCAACGCGCGAAGTTCGAGGACATGTCGGAAAAGCAGATCGCGAAAGAAATCAAGCGTCTCGAAAAGCAGATGGCCGATTACGCGAAGAACCTCGAGTTCGAAAAGGCCGCGGCTACGCGCGACCAACTGGCGCTGCTGCGCGAACGCGTGTTCGGCGCGAACGTGGGCGACCACATCAACGGCGGCCGGTAAATCTTTCCAAACGTCACTGAAACCTTCCGGTAACACCGTTGTAAGCCTTGTCGGATCAGGGGTTTACGCGGTGTCTTGTTTGTTCAGGAGCCGGTTCAGTGCTAAACTCCGCATGTATTGAGAATAGTTCGCATTAACGTTCTTCATCGCGTTAGTGTTTTCGGTGAGCCGTCCCGGAGGGCGGTTCGCAGCGTGTCAGACAAATAACAAGGAGTGTCCATGTTGGGTTCTTCGTTCATCCGCACGTCGGTTGCGGTAGCAGCGGCGCTTGCCGCGATGTCGGCCTCGGCGGCCGAATATCCGATCGGCAAGCAGCAGATCCAGGGCGGCATGGAAATCGGCGCGGTGTACCTGCAGCCGATCACGATGGATCCGGAAGGGATGATGCGCAAGGCGTCGGATTCCGACATCCACCTCGAAGCGGACATCCACGCGGTCAAGAACAACCCGACGGGTTTCGCCGAAGGCGACTGGATGCCGTACCTGCAGGTCACGTACAAGCTGACGAAGCAGGGCGACACGAAGTGGAAGGCCGAAGGCGACCTGATGGGCATGGTCGCGAGCGACGGCCCGCACTACGGCGATAACGTGAAGCTCGCCGGCCCGGGCAAGTATCACCTGACGATGACCGTCAAGCCGCCGATGCAGTCGGGCCACATGGCGTTCGGCCGTCACGTCGACAAGGAAACGGGCGTGGGCGCGTGGTTCAAGCCTATCACCCTCGAATACGACTTCCCGTTCGCCGGCATCGGCAAGAAGGGCGGGTACTGATCGATGGCATCACGGACGGCGCGCTTCGGGGCGCCGTCGGCGTAGAGAACCCAGAATGAAATTTCCCCAGAAAATCGTCGCCGCAGCCGCCGCGCTGTGGCTCGCCGGCGCGGCGCATGCCGCCGATCTGCCGACGTTCAAGCTCGAGATGACGGACGGCAAGCTGAATCCCGCCCGTATCGAGGTGCCGGCCGGCCAGCGCTTCAAGATCGAGATCAAGAATACCGGCAAGGGCGCCGCCGAATTCGAGAGCGTGCAGTTGCGCAAGGAGAAGGTGCTCGCGCCGGGCGCCGATTCGTTCGTGGTCGTCGCCCCGCTGTCGCCGGGCGAGTACAAGTTTTTCGACGATTTCCACCAGCAGGCACAGGGCGTGATTGTCGCGAAGTAACGCGTTTTATCTGCGTGCGGGCGCACGAGTGCCGTGCCCCGCGTGTCAGGAGGATTCAATGGGTCAGATCTTGTTCATCGTCTGGCGGGAGAGCGTCGAAGCGCTGCTCGTCGTCGGCATCCTCTATGCATGGCTGAAGAACGGCGACGACGACGCGCGCCGCGGCCTGCCCTTTCTGTGGACGGGCGTTGCAGTCGGCCTGCTGATGGCCATCGGTCTCGGCGCCGCGCTCGTCGGCTTCACCGAAGTGCTGTCCGGCGACGCGCAGGACTATTTCCAGACCGCGATGGTGCTGATCGCCTGCGTGCTGATTGTGCAGATGGTGCTGTGGATGCGCCGGCACGGCCGCACGCTGAAGCGTGACATGGAGCAGTCGCTGCAGCAGAGCACGCGCGATTCGAACTGGTGGGGCGTTGCCGTGCTGGTCGCACTCGCGATCGCCCGCGAAGGCAGCGAGACGGTGATCTTCCTGTACGGCCTCGGTTTCGGCCAGTCGGGGCACGTGGACGGCAGCCAGATGCTCGCGGTCGTGATCGGCCTTGGCCTCGCGTTCCTCACGTTCTATCTGTTGCAGCTCGGCGGCAAGTACTTCTCGTGGCGGCATTTCTTCCGCGTCACCGAAGTAATGCTGCTGTTCCTCGGCGCGGGCCTGTTCCAGACCGGCGTCGACAAGCTGATCGACAAGGAAATCCTGCCGCTCGGCATCTCGCAGGTGTGGGACACGTCCGGGATCCTCGATGATTCAGGCACGTTCGGCTCGCTCGTCGCGACGCTGACCGGCTATCGTGCACACCCGGCACTGACCAACCTGGTCGCCTATGCGGTGTACTGGGCGGTCGTCTGGCTGCTGATGAAGCGCGCGAGCCGCCGTCCGGCCGTCGTAGCAGGCCGCGCGGCATGAGCGTTGCCGCCGCAGCCAAGCCGGGCTGGCTCGCGCAGGCCGGCCAGTGGATGCAGCGCCACGGCGCAGTGATCCGCGGCATCCAGTGGGTCGTCGTCGCCGTCTATGCGTTCCTGATCATCGTGCCGGCGGTGTTGCCGCTGCCGGACGATTCCGCGCACCTGTGGAACAACCTCACGCTGATCGCACAGTTCGTGTTCTGGGGCATCTGGTGGCCGTTCGTACTGCTGTCGATGGTGATGCTCGGCCGCGTCTGGTGCGGCGTACTGTGCCCGGAAGGCGCACTCACCGAATACGCGAGCCGGTTCGGCCGCGGCGGCGCGATTCCGCGCTGGATGCGGTGGGGCGGCTGGCCGTTCGTCGCGTTCGGGCTCACGACGATCTACGGGCAGATGGTCAGCGTGTACCAGTACCCGCTCGCCGTGCTGTTCGTGCTCGGCGGTTCGACCGTCGGCGCGATCGTGATCGGCGTGCTGTACGGCCGCGAGAAGCGCGTGTGGTGCAAGTATCTGTGCCCGGTCAACGGCGTGTTCGGGTTGCTGTCGCGGCTCGCGCCGATGCGCTACAAGGTCGACGAGGATGCCTGGCGCCGCTCATACAAGAACGGCGAACACGGGCATCGCGTGATTCCGATCAATTGCGCGCCGCTCGTGCCGTTGCGCAACATGAAGGGCGCTGCCGCGTGCCACATGTGCGGCCGATGCAGCGGGCATCGTGACGCGATCGCGCTGTCGTGGCGCTCGCCTTCCGACGAGGTCGTGAACCTCGGTGCGCAGCAGGCGAACCCGTGGGACACGGCGCTGATCCTGTACGGCCTGCTCGGCGTCGCGATCGGCGCGTTCCACTGGACCGTCAGCCCGTGGTTCGTACAGATCAAGCAATGGCTTGCAGGCTGGCTGATCGATCGCGATATCACGTGGCCGCTCGAAACCAATGCACCGTGGTTCCTGCTCACGCATTATCCGGATCGCAACGACGTGTTCTCGTGGCTCGACGGCGGGCTGATCGTCAGCTACATCGTCGGTACGGGGCTCGTGTACGGCACCGCGCTGCTCGTGCTGCTGGCCGGCGCGACGCTGATGCTCGGCCGTTTCGACCGCGTGCGTCTCCATCATCTCGCGCAGGCGCTGATCCCGATTGCGGGGGCGGGCGTGTTCCTCGGGCTGTCGGCGACGACGCTGTCGCTGCTGCGGGCCGAGCACGTGCCGCTCGGCTGGGCGACCGGCGTGCGCATCGCGATTCTGGTTTGCGCGAACGCGTGGAGCGCGTGGCTTGCATGGAAGGTGACGGGGCGCTATGCGGCGTGGCCGCGCCGACTGGCTGCATTCGCGTGGTTTGCGGCCGGCCTGGCCGTCATCGACAGCGCGTGGTGGTTGATGTTCTGGGGTTTCTGATGCGGGATTGACGGCCCTGCGGTTGTGTTCTGGAGTAATTGGCGACGGGTGGCCCGCCGCCGGACTCCGGAGCGCGCTGGAGCAGCAGTGCTGATCGCGCGATGCCTTTTTCTTTTGCATCCAGACGCGCAAACAAAAAGCGACACGTCACCTTCGACGTGTCGCTTTTTTTTCTTCCAGGTGCGAGAACCAAAAAAGTGGCTTGGCTTGCTGCAACGGCTGCTTGAGTGTGTTTGCACGAAGGGGTCTAGATCTCGCGTGCAAGCCGTTACGCTGGCTACTGCCCAACACCTCTCAGGGAGGTGGTCCCCACAATACTCTGTCGTTACTTCGTCAGGATCAGTTTGCCGAGCCGGGTGGCACGCAACTGATACGTCTCTCCGTTATGCGCAATGCTGATGTGGCTATGGCCTTGCAGCAACGCATCGCTGCTGAGGGTCCGGGTGCCGGCATCCCGGCTTCCGGCGGGTTTCGCCGGCGTCGTGACCGCTGCCGTCTTCTGACGGTTGCCGCTTGCGGTGCCGCTCGTGCGGCGCAAGGTCAGCGTGGTCGGGCGCGTGGTGTCGGTCATTCGGTTGATCGGTGACTGTCGATACGATGGAATGAATTCTAAATGATAACTATTCCCATTTACAAAAACTCTTTCTCGATCGATGCGACAAATCCGATAGCTTGAATCAAAGAGGCGGCCTTCAGGCCGCCATCGACGTCAGTGGAGCGGATCGGGGTCCTTGCGCCCTTGTGCGTATTCGCGGATCAGGCGCACCGTGTCGATGTCCGACGTGCGATACGCTTCCTTGACGATGCCGTGCGTCTGACGTGCTTCCTCGCTGTCGTCCGTGACGGTTAGCGTCGTGCGGTACTCGAAGCGCAGGAACAGCTCGTGGTCGTCGCGTTCCTCGATCGTCATCGTCAGCGAACCGCCGATTTCACCGCCGGCCGCATGGATGTCGTAGCGCACTTGTTGGTTCGGGGTGAACGTCACGCGGTCGCGTACGGTCGCATGCCCGTAGTGCAGCTCGCGTTCGAGCGTCGTGTCCGTCCGTTCGTGGACGACGCAGCTGTCGAGGCCGATCACGAACAGCTGCGGCTGTTCGGCGCGCAGCACGAGGCCTTCCCAGAGCTGATCGCGGGTGAGGGACGGCACGGCCGGATCGTCGGAATTGATCTGGATCAGATGTTCGAAGTTCAAGGGGACGGGTTCCTTCTGGTGGCGGGCAGCCACATGGTTCAAGAAGTCATTGTGACGCAAAACGGGCGGCTTCGCGGCACCTGCGGCCCCGATCTCGCGTCACGCTTCGATGCGGCCCATGCGGCCGGTCTGGTAGTCGACGACGGCCTGCCGGATCTCTTCCTCGGTATTCATCACGAACGGGCCATAGCGGACGATCGGCTCGTTGAGCGGCACGCCGCCGATCAGCAGCAGGTCGAGCGGCGTATCGCCGGCTTCGAACGTCACCGCGTCACCATCGTCACCGTAGACGACCATGTGCCGCGCGTCGATGTGCTGCCTGTCGGGCCCGTAACGGCCACCTCCGTCGAGCGGGTAGGCGAACACGCGATAACCCGCGGGCACCGGCTGAGTGACCGTTGCGCCAGGTTGCAGCGTGAAATGCTGGTAGAGGATCGGCGTGCGCGTCTCGATCGCCGCGCGTACACCGAACGCTTCGCCGGCGATCACGCGGACCTGCGCACGGCCGTCCACCGACGTGGCGCTCGGGATGCGATCGGCCGGGATTTCCTGGTAGCGCGGTGCGATGAGCTTGTCGCGGCGCGGCAGGTTGACCCACAGCTGGAAGCCGTGCGAGCGCCCGCCGGCCTGCGCGAATTCGGGATCCGGCATTTCACTGTGAACGACGCCCGCGCCGGCCGTCATCCACTGGACGTCGCCTGGCCCGAGCGTACCGGCATGGCCCGCCGAGTCGCGATGGCGAAAGCGCCCGTCGAGCACGTAGGTGACGGTCTCGAAGCCGCGATGCGGATGGTCGGGCGCGCCCTTGGCTTCGCCAGGGGCGTAGTCGACGGGGCCCATTTCATCGAGCAGCAGGAACGGATCGAAATCCATCAGCAGCCGGGTCGGGAACGGGCGGTGAACCACGAAGCCGCCACCTTCGGTCGTGCGAAGTGCGGGGTACGTGCGGTCAAGCGAGCGAGCGGTCGTCATGCAGAAGCCCTCGATATCGTCGGAATAGCGTTATTTTTGAAACATAGCGCTATTATATTGGGCGTTTTACCGTCCAATTTGCGGCGGTTCGCAATGGATTGTTCTGAAATTGGAACGATGACATGAACATCGATGCACACAACCTGAACGACCTCATGTATTTTTCGCAGGTCGTCGAACACGGCGGTTTCTCGGCTGCGGAACGCGTGCTGGGTATCTCGAAATCGCGCCTGTCGCGGCGGCTGACCGAACTCGAGGCGGCGCTCGGCGTGCGCCTGCTGCAGCGTTCGACGCGCAAGCTTGCGCTGACCGAGGCGGGGGAACTGTTCTACCAGCATTGCCAGGCAATGCTCGCCGAAGCCCAGGCAGCGATGAACGCCGTGCAGCAACTGCGCGCGTCGCCGCGCGGCTCGGTGCGCGTGAGCGTCCCCGTCACGCTGTCGCAGACCATGCTGTCGCGCATCCTCCCCGAATTCCTGCACCGCTATCCCGAGGTGAAGGTACACATCCGCGTGACGAATCGCGTGATCGACCTGTTCGAGGACTCGATCGACGTCGCGTTGCGCGTGCGCTCCGAGCCACCGCAGAACGCGAATATCGTCGTGCGGCCACTGTGGCGGACCGAGCAGATGCTGGTCGGCGCGCCGAGCCTGCTGAGCCAGAATGCGCCGCCGCTCGTGCCGGACGATCTGGCGCACTTCGAAACGCTCGATACGCCGAGCGTCGACGGACGGCACGTGTTCAACCTGATCGCGCCGGACGGCACCCGTCACTTGCACGAGCACGATCCGAGGCTCGTGACGGCCGACCTGATGACGATTCGCGAGGCGGTGCTCGACGGCCTCGGCATCGCGGCGCTGCCCGAGATGATGTACGGCAATGCATTGCGCGCGGGACAATTGTCGCCGGTGATGCCGGGCTGGACGCTGCCGGTGCCGCAACTCTACGCGGTGTTCGTGTCGCGGCAGGGAATGCCGCCGGCAGTTCGCGCGTTTGTCGACTACCTGGTCGAAAAGCTCGACCACGGCGACTACAAGCAGCCGAGCTGCCCCGAGCGAGCGAAGACGGAGGCCGCGGCGGTCGATGCTCCGGCCACCTGACTGCAAGATGCGCGTCGTGGCAAATTTGTTTTGTCATTGAAGCGCCGCCTGCAATCGCAAGTTTCAATCGCCGGGGCCTTGAATGCGTCCGCGCGCAGGCCTATATTGAAATCCCATTTCGCGAAGGAAGTTCTGAGCGGAATCAGGTGGCCGCATATATTGCGAGCCAGATAGGGCAGAACGCGCAGTCCGTGCAGACCACGGTAGCCGCATTTGCGTTGCTCGAGGCGCAACCGATACCGCCGAAGAGCCCGCCGCCCGAAGGCGCCCGCGTGCGCATGAAAAAAGGCCTTCATCTGGCGATGAAGGCCTTTTACTTTGTGTGCGGCCGGCGAGGTGCGGCCGGCGAGGTTCGGCCGGCGAGGTGCGGCCGGCGAGGTGCGGCCGGCCGGACGACCGGCAAGGGGGTGCCGGCGAAACGCGCGTGCGTTACTTCGCCTTTGCAGCCGGCTCCGTCACGAAGCCGAGTTTCGTCAGGCCGCCGGCCTGCGCATCCGACATCACTTCGGCCACGCGTTCATAGGCAACCTTGCGATCGGCACGCAGGTGCAACTCCGGTTGCGGCTGATGCTTTGCCGCTTCCGCGATGTGTGCCTGCAACTGTTCGCGCGTGACCGTCTGGTCGTTCCACAGGATCGTGCCGTTGCCCTGGATCGCGACGTCGACCGTCTGCGGCTTCTCGTCGACGGGCTGGCTGCTCGCATGAGGCAGGTCGATCTTCACCGCGTGCTGCATTGCCGGGATCGTCACGAGAAAAATGATCAGGAGTACGAGCATGACGTCGACGAGCGGCGTCATGTTGATCTCGCTCATCACGCCGTCGTCGTCGTCATCGCTGAAGCCGGTGTTCATTGCCATGGTTCACCCCGTCTCAGCTGGCGCGCGTCGCAAGGCGCAGGCCGTCGCGGGCCGACGACGACGCGAGGCGCGCGCCCGTCACGAAGTACGCGTGCAGACCGTGCGCGAAGCGGCGCAGCTTGCTGACGATACCCTTGTTCGCGCGGGTCAGTGCGTTGTAGCCGAGCACGGCGGGAATCGCGACGAACAGGCCGAAGGCCGTCATGATCAGCGATTCGCCGACCGGGCCCGCGACCTGGTCGATCGACGTCTGGCCGGTTGCGCCGATCGCGAGCAGTGCGTGGTAGATGCCCCAGACCGTGCCGAACAGGCCAACGAACGGTGCCGTGCTGCCGATCGACGCGAGAATCGCGAGACCGGCCTGCATGCGCGAGATACCTTCGTCCATCGTGTCCTTCAGGCAGCGCGTGACCCAGTCCGACACGTCCATGCGGTCGTGCAGGTGCGGCTGCGTCTGATGGTGATGATCGGCGGCTTCCTTGCCCGACAGCGCGAGCGCGAGGAACGGGTTGTCGCTCGGCGTCGATGCGGCGAGGCCCAGCTTCTCGATGCCGTCATCGAAGTCGTCGGAATGCCAGAACGCCTGTTCGGCGTTCTTCGTGAGACGGTTCAGGCGAACCACGTTCCAGCCCTTGACGATGATCACGATCCACGACAGGACCGACATCACGAGCAGCGTGATCGCGATGGCGCGCGTGACGAAATCACCTTGCGCCCAGACGTGCGCGATACCGTAGCTTTGCATTTTTGTTTCCTTTGGATCTTCCGGATGAGGCAGGTTAGTCGGTGAGCCCGAAGTTGTAGGGCTGCGTACGGGCGGCACGGATCGCCTGGCCGTTCTCGATATACGGACGGCAGGTGGTCGAGCGCATCGCGTCGAGTGCGGCATCGTCGAGGCGCGGATAACCGCTGCTCTTCTGCAGATCGACGCTTTCGAGCTTGCCGGTCACGCCGACGACAAAGTGAACATAGGCGGTGCCTGATTCGCCGCGGCGGCGCGACATCGACGGGTAGTCGGGTTTCACGAAGTTGCACTGGAGCGTCGGCACGTTCTTCGGCGCACTGACCTGCATCGTTTCGCGCGCCGGGCCGGGTACGGCGGCCGGCGCTGCAGGCGCGGGCGCGGCGGGGGCAGGCGAGGGATCGGCAGCCGGTGCGGGCGTGGGGGACGGGGCCGGAGATTGTGCGACGGGCTGAGGTGTCGGCTTCGCCAACTTCTGCACCGGCTTCGGCTCGACCTTCGGCTTGACGCGCGGGGTGGGCTTCGGCGGCGCGGGCTGCGGGATCGATTCTGCCGCGACCTGCTGGGCGATCGGCGCAGGCGTGATGAGCTGCGCGGTGATCGACTGGACTTCGACCGACTTCGGCGGCGGCGCGTTGCGATGGAGCCACGCGGCCGTCAGCATGATCGCGTGTGCGGCAAGCACACCGACCGCAACGGCGATGACCCGGGGATTCATACGTGGTGCAACCGGCAAGACGCCGGCAGGAGCGGATTGCGAAGCCTGCATGTTAGCTTGAAAGAACGACGTCGCACCCGGGGCGCGGCGGGTGAATCGGTGTTACTTGCGGAAGATCAGCAGCGAGATGCACACGGTGGTCACAAATCCGATCAGCAATTCCATGACAGGCTCCTTGGCAGGTAAGCCGCTGGCTCGCGCGGAAGGTGGCTTGCTGACGGTCGGACATCAAATGCGGCACGGGCCGCTTGCGTACGCTCGGCGCCGCTCAGGCGGCCTTGCGGTCGTAGAACGTCACCGGGATCGGGTGAGCGTGGTGCTCGACACCACACTGGCTCGCGCAGACGCCTTGCTCGGCCATGAGATCGCGTACGGACTCCTCGCACTTGCCGCAGCACGTGGCCACGCCGAGCTCGAACTGGAGTTCATCGAAAGAATTCACCCCCTCGGCGAGGGACGCGCGAATCTTGCGATCGGAAACAGACTTGCACACGCAGACGATCATGATGAGTTGCGATAGCTAACGGTAATGCGAATTATTATCATTAAATTTGCCGGCGTTGACAAGCCTGAGTTTGGCTTTTTTAAGGTCATCGGACCCTCGAAATGGTGGCAGCGGAGGGCGGGCCGTGCCGGCGGTCTGCCGGCGCGCGTCAGGCGGTCGCGCAGGCGCGCGCGTTGGGCGAGGAAATGGTGACGGATTCAACCGGCGCGTCGAGGCCGAGCAGCGTCGACGCGAGTGCGCGCAGTTGCAGGCCGTCGCTTGTCGAACAGAAGCGCGGCGGCGCGGGGCGCGTGCCGGCCGCCGCGCGCAGGTTTCGTTCATCGAGCACCCGCGCGAGCTGGCGTGCGATGGCATCGCTCGTGTCGACGATCGTCAGGCGGTCGCCAACAAGGTCACGAATCGTTTCCGTGAAGAACGGGTAGTGCGTGCAGCCGAGCACCAGCGTATCGGCGCCGTCGTCGAGCATCGGTTGCAGATAACGCTCGAGCAACGCGCGCAAGGCGGGCGAGTGGGTGTCGCCGCGTTCGATCGCTTCGACGAGCCCGTGGCCCGGTTGGCAGATGAAGCGGCGGCCGGCGCCGTAGCGGTCGAGCAGCGCCTGAAAGCGCGGGCTGTTCAGCGTCGATTGCGTCGCGAGGACACCCGCGACGCCGGTCGTGGATAGCGCGGCGGCCGGTTTGATGCCGGGCTCGACACCGACGAGCGGTATCGACAGGCGTTCGCGGATGGCCGCGATCGCCCGCGCCGTTGCGGTGTTGCATGCGATGACGAGTGCTTTCGCCCCTTCGCGGGCGAGCCACTCGCCGATGGCCAGCGTGCGTTCCGTAATGAACGCCTCGTCGCGCGGGCCATACGGCGCGTAGTGCGAATCGGCAACATAGACGAACGACTCGCCGGGCAGGTGCGCACGCACGGAGCGCAGCACCGACAGTCCGCCGAGCCCCGAATCGAAGATTCCGACGGGGGCGGCGGGGCGGACCCCGGAAGCGGCTGGCTGGTGCGTCATCGTCATGCGGACGGCGAGGTGGCGATCGTGGCGGTAGCGGGGTTACTCGGGCGAACCCATCATCGTCTGCTGGTAGTTCTGCAGGCCGACCTTGCCGATCAGGTCGATCTGCGTTTCCAGCCAGTCGATGTGCTCTTCGGTGTCGTCGAGGATCTTTTCGAAGATCTCGCGCGACACGTAGTCACGCACCGATTCGCAGTAAGCGATCGCTTCCTTGCACGTGGACTGCGAGATCTGCTCGAGCTTCAGGTCGCACTTCAGGATCTCTTCGGTTTCCTCGCCGACGAGCAGCTTGTGCAGGTCCTGCAGGTTCGGCAGACCGTCGAGCATGAACACGCGCTCGATCAGCCAGTCGGCGTGCTTCATTTCGCCGATCGATTCGTCGTATTCGTGCTTGCCGAGCTTGTCGAGGCCCCAGTGCTTGTACATGCGCGCATGCAGGAAGTACTGGTTGATCGCCGTGAGTTCGTTCTTCAGTTGGGCGTTCAGGTATTCGATGACTTTCTTGTCGCCTTGCATGGCTGTTCCTTGTTCAGTGGGGCTTCAGAAACCGAACGATAATCGCTCGAACGAGAAAAGCCAAGCCTCGAAGCCTTGTCGGGCCTGCCTTTTGCAAGTAATGAGAATCAGCCCTGGAGAATGGGCCGCACGCAATAACGAGAATGAGAAGTAAAAAGGCCGGACGTGCGTCCGGCCTTTCGTGCGAGCGCGTTTAAGCGGTTGCGACCGGGATCTTGCCGATCTTCGCCTGCCACTCCTTCGGACCGGTCTGGTGCACCGACGTGCCCGACGAATCGACGGCCACCGTCACCGGCATGTCCTGCACGTCGAACTCGTAGATCGCTTCCATGCCGAGGTCTTCGAAGGCGAGCACCTTCGCGCCGCGGATCGCCTTCGACACGAGGTATGCCGCACCGCCGACCGCCATCAGGTACGCCGCCTTGTGCTTCTTGATCGCGTCGATCGCGACCGGGCCGCGTTCGGCCTTGCCGACCATCGAGATCAGGCCCGTCTGGGCGAGCATCGTCTCGGTGAACTTGTCCATCCGCGTGGCCGTCGTCGGGCCTGCCGGGCCGACCACTTCGTCACGCACCGGATCGACCGGGCCGACGTAGTAGATCACGCGGTTGGTGAAGTCGACCGGCAGCTTCTCGCCCTTCGCGAGCATGTCGGCGATGCGCTTGTGCGCAGCGTCGCGGCCCGTGAGCATCTTGCCCGACAGCAGCAGCGTCTGGCCCGGGGCCCAGCTCGCGACTTCTTCCGGCGTCAGCGTGTTCAGGTCGACGCGCTTGCTCGTTTCCGTGTTCGGCTCCCACTGGACCTTCGGCCAGGCGTCGAGCGACGGCGCTTCGAGCTTCGCGGGGCCCGAGCCGTCGAGCACGAAGTGCGCGTGGCGAGTGGCCGCGCAGTTCGGGATCAGCGCGACCGGCTTCGACGCCGCGTGCGTCGGTGCGGCCATGATCTTCACGTCGAGCACGGTGGCCAGGCCGCCGAGGCCCTGTGCACCGATGCCGAGCGCGTTGACCTTCTCGTGCAGCTCGACGCGCAGTTCCTCGACCCAGTCCTTCGGGCCGCGCGCGATGATTTCCTGGATGTCGATCGGCTCCATCAGCGATTCCTTCGCCATCAGCATCGCCTTTTCAGCGGTGCCGCCGATGCCGATCCCGAGCATGCCCGGCGGGCACCAGCCCGCGCCCATCGTCGGGACCGTCTTCAGCACCCAGTCGACGATCGAGTCGGACGGGTTCAGCATCACGAACTTCGACTTGTTCTCCGAGCCGCCGCCCTTCGCCGCGACCTGCACGTCGACCTTGTCGCCCGGCACGATCTCGTAGTGGATCACGGCCGGCGTGTTGTCCTTCGTGTTCTTGCGGGCGCCTTCCGGCGGATTGACGATCGACGCGCGCAGCACGTTGTCCGGGTGCGTGTAACCGCGGCGCACGCCTTCGTTGATCATGTCGGTGAGGCCCATCGTCGCGCCGTCCCAGCGCACGTCCATGCCGACCTTCACGAAGATCGTGACGATGCCGGTGTCCTGGCAGATCGGGCGCTTGCCTTCCGCGCACATGCGGCTGTTCGTGAGGATCTGCGCGATCGCGTCCTTCGCGGCCGGGCTCTCTTCCAGCTCGTACGCGCGGCCGAGGGCCTGGATGTAGTCGAGCGGGTGGTAGTAGCTGATGTACTGCAGCGAATCCGCGATGCTCTGGATCAGGTCTTCCTGTTTGATGACGGTCATGGCTGAGACTCTGTGGGGACTGTGGGGAATGCGTTTATGCGTTGACGGCTGCTTTGGCCGGCTTGCGGGACTCGTTCGCTGCAGGCGCGTGCGTCTCGTGGAAATGGGCCGGGTGCGTGTGGGTGGTCAGGCGGTCGACCCACGCCATCACGAGCGCCGACACGAGGAACGACACGTGGATGATCACCTGCCACATGATCGCGTGCGTCGTGTGCTGGTCCGGGTTGATGAAGGTCTTCAGCAGGTGGATCGACGAAATGCTGATGAGCGCCATCGACAGCTTGACCTTCAGCACGCCCGCGTTCACGTGGTCGAGCCACTCGGGCTCGTCGGGATGGCCCTCGATGCCGAGGCGCGACACGAAGGTTTCGTAGCCGCCGACGATCACCATGATCAGCAGGTTCGAGATCATCACCACATCGATCAGGCCGAGCACCGCGAGCATCACGCTGACCTCGTCGAGGCCGGTCGCGTGCGACAGCAGGTGCCAGACTTCCTTCAGGAACAGGAACACATAGACGCCCTGCGCGACGATCAGGCCCAGATAAAGCGGAACCTGGAGCCAGCGGCTCATGAAGATCAGTGCGGGCAGCGGGCGTAGCGGACGACGGGTGGAGCCGGGCGAATGCGGGGCAGACATGATGGAGAGTCGGGCGCTGTGCGCAGGTATCGGGGGTAATCTTGAAAAGGCGCGCTATTGTAACGCGTTGGCCGGCGCGACTGCAGCGACGCGCCGGGGTTGCCGGGGACGGATCAGGATGCGGCGGCCGGCGCGCGTTTCACGCGCAGGCTCGCGAGCACGATGCCGGTGACGACGCACGCGAGTGCCATGCCGTGTGCGAGCGTCGGGCGTTCGCCGAGGAACGCGATGCCGTACGCGGCTGCCGCGACCGGCAGCACCGCACTGAACACGCCGGCGAGGCTTCCCGGCACGTGCCGGATGCCCTTCATCCACAGCCAGAACGAGAAGATGCTGGCCGACAGCCCGTACCAGACGACGAGCGCCCATGTGCCGGCCGGCACGCTCGCGTAATCGAAATGCCACAGCGCCGTCGCGCCGAGCGGCAGCATCAGGAACAGGCCGAACAGGTGCGTATACGCGCAGATGTCGATCGGCGCGAGCGTCTGCGTGAGCCGGCGCGACAGGATCACATAGATCGATTCGCAGCAGACGGCGCCGAGGATCAGCAGGTTGCCGGTCAGCGAGCCGGACGACGTGGCGTCGGCGCCGTGCGCGGACGCGCTGCCCGCGTTCCCGTTGGCGAGATTGATCGTGATGACGCCGGCGATCGCGAGCGCGATCGACACGAGCGCACGGCCGTTCGGTTTTTCACGCAGGATCAACCATGCGAACAGCGCGACGATGGCCGGGATCGTGCTGGTGATCACGCCGGCCGCGACCGCGCTCGTGCGCTGCACGCCATTGAGCATCAGCAGGGTAAACATGAAGGTGCCGAAGAACGCCTGCAGGAACAGGTTCAGCCATTCGGCGCGCCGGACCGTACGCATCTTCACCGGGCTGAACAGCGGCCACAGCACGGCGATCGCGATCACGAAGCGCAGCGTGGCGAGGATGGCGACCGGGACGAAGACGACGATGGATTTACCGATACCGACGTTGCTGCCGACAAACAGCATCGACAGGATGAGGAAGAGGGCGTAGCGATTCAAGCTGGAGTCCGGGGGGCGAGTTCAGTTAGGATTGTAGAGTCGCGTTTGTAACAGCGTAAAGCCGACTGTAATGCGGCCGACTGTAATGCGGCCGACTGTAATGCCGCCGACCGCCATGCGGCGCCATCCGGCGTGAGAAATGGCGATGCCGCGTAAGTGACGGGTAAGTTCGAGCGCTTATCGTGGAAACCGCCGGGCCGTACGTCCACCGTCGTGTGACGTGGTGCGGCGCAGCATCGCGTGCAGCCTCCAGGCCGTGCGCGGGTGAGTGGGAGACAGCGGCGCGTATGCGCCGGCCAAGACGCGCGGCGCGCACGATCGCGCCGCCATGCAGAGGATTCATGTTCACCAAGGGGTAGTCGATGTCTGCGATTGAATCGGTTCTTCACGAAACCCGTCAGTTTGCGCCGCCCGAGGCGCTCGAGAAGGCGGCAACCATTTCCGGCATGCCGGCCTACCAGGCGCTGGCCGCCGAGGCCGAGCGCGATTACGAAGGCTTCTGGGCGCGTCTTGCCCGCGAAGGCCTCGGCTGGCACAAGCCGTTC
>NZ_QTPW01000058.1:0-21444 GCF_003857965.1 Burkholderia sp. Bp9031 | reverse complement strand
CCAACGAATGCCTGCTATCTGGCAGCGATTCGTCCCTGGGCCGGACGATGCGGACTCAAGTTAAGCGGCACATTGAACGACCGATTTGGGGAATTGCGCCCGACCGCTTCGGGTCGGGTGAACGAAACCGCTCGCGCGGTAGGGGCTCCGGTCCGACGCAGGAGGTCAGGGAGAGGCCGGTCACGCGGCTTTATGTTGGCGAATGAGGCAATCCGCCTCGTTCTCCAGCAGGAGCCGAATCATGACCTCCGCCCAACCGACCGTCAGCCCGCTGCGCCAGCGCATGATCGACGACATGCGTATGCGCCAGCTCGCCCCCAAGACGCAAGCGAACTATCTGCGCATCGTACGCGAGTTCGCCCGATACCTTGGGCGCTCGCCTGATACCGCCACCGTCGAGGATCTGCGAACCTATCAGCTGCATCTGGTCGATCATGGCACGTCGCCGGTGTCACTGAACGCCGCGATCACCGGGTTGAAGTTCTTCTTCGAGATCACACTCCACGAGCCTGAACTGATGGCCCGGATGCAGCCCGTGCGCGTGCCCCGTACGCTACCGATCGTGCTCAGCCCCGATGAAGTGCGGCGGCTCATTGCCGCGACAGGCAACCTCAAGCACCAGGCGGCCCTCTCGGTCGCCTACGGTACCGGGCTGCGTGCCAGCGAAGTGGTGGCGCTGAAGGTCACCGACGTCGACAGCCAGCGCATGACGCTGCGCATCGAGCAGGGCAAGGGCCGCAAGGACCGCTACGCGATGCTCTCACCGGTGTTGCTCGAACGTCTGCGCGTCTGGTGGCGCGTGGCCCGTGCCCAGGGCAAGATGCTCGACGGCGGGTGGCTCTTCCCCGGGCTCGATCCCGTCGACCCGCTCAGTACCCGGCAACTGAACCGCGCCATCCACGCCGCCGCCGAGGCCGCGCAGATCGATAAGCGCGTGTCGATGCACACGCTGCGCCACAGCTTCGCGACGCACCTGCTCGAACAGAAGGTCGACATCCGCGTGATCCAGGTGCTGCTCGGCCACAAGAAGCTCGAAACCACCGCGCTTTACGCGCAGGTCGCCACCGACCTGCTGCGTGAAGTCACCAGTCCGCTGGAGCGCCTGCCCGCCAACTGACACGGCGCAGTGCCTCATGCTGGAGGTCGCGGACATCTTCCGCGCCCACGGTCCGGCGTGGCGACGTACGGTACGCCTGAGCCTCGGGCAGTTGAAGGTCATGTCAGCCATCGAACAGTGCCGCAGCGCGGCGCTGGGCGGGCATGTGCTGCGCTGTTCCGGCTGCGCGCGCACCGAGATCGCCTACAACTCCTGCCGCAACCGCCATTGCCCAAAGTGCCAGGGCAATGCGGCCCGCCGCTGGCTCGAGGCGCGTCAGGCCGATCTGCTGCCGGTCGAGTATTACCACGTCGTCTTCACGCTGCCCGCTGCCATCAGCGCGATCGCCTGGACCAACAAGCGGGTCATCTACGGGCTGCTGTTCGACATCGCCGCCGACACGCTGCGCACGATCGCCGCAGATCCCAGACACCTCGGCGCCCAGATCGGGGCCTCGCTCGTACTGCACACCTGGGGCTCAGCGCTCACGCATCATCCGCATGTGCACGGCATCGTCCCGGGCGGCGGTCTGTCGATCGACGGCGAGCGCTGGATCGCCTGCCGGCCTGGCTTCTTCCTGCCGGTGCGCGTGCTCTCGCGCCTGTTCCGGCGCCGCTTCCTCGAAGCGCTCGCCGATGCCCACCGGCGCGGCCAGCTGCAGTTCTTCGCCGAGTATGCGGCGCTCGCCGATCCCGCCACCTTTGCCCGGTGGCTGGCACCGCTACGTGCCTGCGAATGGTTTGTGTACGCCAAGCGCCCCTTTGCGGGACCGGAAGCGGTGCTCGCCTACCTCTCGCGCTATACGCACCGCGTCGCGATCTCCAACCAGCGCCTGGTCGCCCTCGACGAGCGCGGCGTGACGTTCCGCTGGAAGGACTACCGCGCCAAGGGCTGCACCCGCTACAAGACCATGACGCTGGAGGCCGGCGAGTTCATGCGCCGCTTCCTGCTTCATGTCTTGCCCGGCGGGTTCCATCGCATTCGTCACTACGGGCTGCTCGCCAACCCGGTGCGCCGCGCCAATCTCGCGAAGGTGCGTGAGCTGCTGCACGTGACGCCCGAACCCGACTCGCCATCCGACGACCCCGTCGTCACGCCCCGGCTCGCCTTCATCTGCCGGCACTGCGGGGCACCGATGATCGTCGTCGATATCCTCCAGCGCACCGCGCCGATCCGCGCACCACCGATGCAGGCCCGCCTATGAACGCGACGCTTCCTCGATCTGCCAACCCATCGTCGGCTTTGCGGCAACGCGGCCCACGAGCAGACGTTTGTGCCTGTCGCTTCTGGCAGTCTCTCCCACGTCCACTTCAGCCTCACCCTCGCGCCAATGCGCCGCGTCGTCACGACGTCTGGGCCCCTCCAGCGTCCCGTCTGTGCCGCCTCCCTCTGACAACGCTGAGGATGCCGGGCTATCAATCGCCATAGCCACGCGAAATTCCGAGTGCCTCGGACCACCCCGCGGTTTCCTCCCTCGAGGCTTATTCGACGCCTGCCCGCAGGCGCCGCCGCAGCTTCATAGCAATGTGAATGGGGGCAGGCGTCGAATAACCCTTAACGATCTGCGCCGGTCGCGTGCGCCGGGCGGCGGCCGGCCGAGTTCGGCCAGGAGGAGACATTCGACAGTCGCGTCCAGATGGACGAAAATCGGCACAAAGTCGTGAACGCTGCGTCTGGCTAGGCAGTCAGGGCCGGAGCAACGCCCTTTCAGATTATCTTCTTCGCGGTCGCTGGCTTGGTAGGGGGAGACATGCAGTCTACGTCTAACCACGATTCGTTCGATTGGTCCCTTGTTTGTGCCGCCGGATCAATCGCCGCCCTGACCGCACTGGCAATTTCGCACGGGCTTGTGCCGGTAGCGTTGCTTTTGCTTGTTCCGACTGCTGGCATCGCAGTTTGGCTCGTGCTCCGAATGGTAGTCGCCGCGAAATCCAGAAGCCTCTTAGGCGCAACTTCCGCCGTCATTGCAGCGATGTTCGCTTACTTTTCAGCGCAATGGATTTTGCCGGGACGAGACAGTCTAGAGTATTTGGCTACGGCGTTCCGCTTCGAAGACGAGAAGGCAACTTACGAAGCATTGGTCAAGAACTACAAACTGGTCAATCCACATCGAAACTTCATCCTCTTTGAGGCAAAGAACGAGAGAGAGCCCGGTGAGGTGGATCGGCATATTGCCTATGATGAAACCGAAGCACTCGGCCGCGGACGGACGGAAGAAGTCAACGAATTGGTCGTTCGTCAATCACCTCAGGACTTGGCCGAATTTGCTTCCTGCCGATGGAGAGCCGTTCATCTCGATGGATACTTTTATGTTGTAGATTTTTTTTGCTGATGAACGTCCGTTGCTGCGTCGATTGGGAGACCGCTTCGGGTCGAGAGTGTGAGTTCGCTGATGCAGGAAGCTGACGTTCGGCACCTCGAAGCCGGCACCGTCAGCATTCCGCCAAGTTGCCGACTTAGAACCCAGCCGGCCCCAAGGTCAGCACAGGCCGAGTGCGGAGCGTTCGCCAACATGCGGCGTACGCCCGCTGTTTCCTAGTAACTGCCATTGCACCGGCAGCGGCCACGGCGACGCTGAGGGTGCTGGCTGGCACGTGTCGTCGTCGACGAGGCGCAGAACATCAAGAGCCCGGCGGCGGCGCCAAACACGCGCGATCAAATCCTTATCCGCGCCGGCCTTCATCGCGATGAGTGGCACACCGGTGGAGAACCAACTGGCTGAGTGCTGGTTGTCAGCGTCGGATAGATACTCCTTTCGACGAAGTAATTTTCCCCAGTTCTCTATCTGACGGCTCCGCGGTAGCAGCGCCGTCCTGTCGATCGTCGACCATATCGCCCTTGAGATCCGTCCTGGGGGCGTCAGTGGTCAAGTTCGATGAGCATGGGTTATGGGTCTGGTGCATGGACTGGATCATGGAAGTGCACACACGGGATCTATGCGCCAATATGGGGCAAGTCTCGCAATCGACGTCGCGACCGGACAATCACATCGCGGAAGCCGGCAAACCGGCGAGATCCGGAAATCGCGGCCGGCACGCGAATGCGAATGCAACCGGCACGCGGGGATGGAATAGAGATTGCTTGTAATTGCGGCAAGGCAGGCTCGACGAGGAGCTGGCTGGTGCAGGTGTAGAAAATTCACCCCAAGGGGCTTGCGGGCAACGGCGTCCATTGATTCGATCGAGCGATCGGATCATGGACGCCGTTTTCTTTTGCCTGTGCCACAGCGGAACAAGACAAGGGACTGGAATGTATGATGAAAAAAGTCGTCGTCGATTTGACTGAGCCACACAAGACGTTACGCGATACGGCCTATGCGGGGCCGGCGCTTCTGCATGCGCGCTCACGCCGGGCATGGCTTCGCAAGCGGTTTCTCAATCATCGACGACCGATCAGGAGCGTGGCCCCGGTTGGGGCCGGCCGGCCGACAGGAAACGCTTGGATGGCACGTACGACATGTCTGCACCGATCGTATGGCTAAGCGATGCGGAGGCTGATTGACAACCTGTCGCAGTCCGAATCAAGTTTGTGTGAGCGTCGTGGACAACACATATCGGCGACCGAGCACCGGCACCGGCGGAGCGGGGTGGTAGTCGGCGCCGTGACGGACGACCTATGGCGGGCGCTTGCGCCAATGTTGCCGGTAGTGACGATTTCTCCAAGAGGAGGGCGCCCACGCCTCGACGATCGAGCTGCCTTGAATGGCATCCTGTTCGTTTTGAGGACAGGCATTCCTTGGGAAAATTTGCCTCAGGAGTTCGGTTTCGGCAGCGGCATGACGTGTTGGCGCCGATTGCGCGACTGGCATGAGAACGGCGTCTGGGAGCGGGTGTGGCCGAGCCTCGCAGGGCACGATCGCGCGTACGAGAAAATCGACTGGCGTCGCGCGGTCGCCTGCGCCGCGACGGCTGGCAGCCCGTGGAGTGGTAAGCGATCGCGCCGAGGCCGTCGCACTTCGACGGATCAGTCTGTCTGACCGGTGCGCATCAACATCCGCTGCACTGCCCGGCCGTCACGTACGCAACTGACGGCGCCTCTTGAATCAGCCCCGGCACAATGGTCCACGGACGATGACCGCAAAGCCACATCGGTGTTGGCATGCGACATCTCCTGTCTCGGGGCAGCGCAGCGCTGTCGGCACCCGTGCTTGCGATCTGCTGTTAATCGTCCATCGAGATCCGCGGGCGCTTTCAATTGGGTCAGGTACGCCTAACGGCCTGTATGAAGGTCGTGGACGTACAGCGTATCGGCTTCGACGACTCGAGCATGAATGTCGTGCGCGACGATTTCGCTCGCGGACACGGCACGTGCATCGACGTCTTCGCCTTCTTTGCTGTCATCGCCCCTCGCCCGGTAAACGACTCGGGCATGCACGTTTTCCGCGTGGACGTCGTGCGCACGAATGACGTTGGCGCGCACGACGTCGCCATGTATGTCGTGCGCATAGAACACTTGTGCCATGGGCTGAGCGGCGTGGCGAACGCGCGGTGCATAGACGTTCTCATACCACTCTTGCTGAACGAAATAGACCGGCGCCGCGCATGCGGCGTACTTGTGGCAATACCGGTGCCAGTTTTTCGCCTCGTAGGGCGGGACGTACAGATACACCGGCGTCGCGTTGGCGGGTATCGGTTCGACGACGACTGGCTGCGTATAAATGAGTTGAGGCGGCGGTGCGTTGCCGATATCGATCCGGCCATGGAAACCCGGTTGACCGACGCCGATCGACACGCCCACGTCGCCGGCAAACGCCGAGGCGGAGGCGACCAATGCGGCCGCAACAAAGATGCGTTTCATTCTGGCTGATCCTTGCAGGTATGCGCGGCACTTGACCGCAGCCGCTGAATGACGAGCGGATCATAGCGGCGCGCGATCATCGCAGGTGTGAGCAAGTGTAAGGGGGCGCGGCCACAGCTAACTCTCGAGTTGAATGGATTGGCCGCGGCGCGTTTGCCACATCAGCATCGCCCAGATGGTCGATGCTCGACAGCATCCGGAATGTGTGCTGGACGATGTCTTTCTGGTCGGCGCTGCCGGGGCCTTGCTCTGGCACGGAGACCGAGGTGTCGGTGCGGTCCGGAGTCGAATCGGGAGCTCGTTGACATACCGCTGCTGGAGCACCGGCGTAACCAATTCCCAGGCGCGAAGCCGCTTGCTTTGTTTCTCGATCTGTTGATCAGCGAGTTGCACGCCTGTTGCACTTTCGACAAGGCTGACTTGTTGTGATCACACGCAACGGTGACGGACCATGATGTCTTGTTCATGGGCGAATTTGCGGTGAAGGCGAGCGAAGGCAATGACGCATTCATTTTAGCCGACGCCTCAACCTTTGAATCGATCCGTCGATCGGCACGGCGACGAGCTTTCACGCATCCCTATCGCTAAACGTCGTTATCGAACCAGGCAGCTCGCAAAAACGGAGCGCGGATTCTATTATGGTGAATGTGCGCGTCAACGGTGAGCTTTTACGGGCGCGTACGCCAATCGCTTCAACATCCTCGTGTCGATGCCGTCGATGTTGCCAATGGATGAAGTGGTCCCCTCGCAGTCGTCGCGTCATCCAGCAAGGTACGCAGCCCGAGATTCAATCGAATCAACGTCAGAGCCATCGTCAGGCAGCGGGACTGGTGAGCCGAACCCATGCCCATACCGAACCGTCCGCGCGATTTGCCACACGCATGTGACAACGGCAGCGCAGCGTCATGCCCTTTCGTCAACCCAATGTGGTCGCGTTATTTTGGTCGCGAACATGTGGCGCATCCGTCATTTCCAGTACCATCTGCGGTACCGGCCCCCGAGCGCCGGACATTGCCGAGTTGCATTTCCTGGTCGCCGCCTCGCGATGACCGAAGCCGGATCCGATGAAGAAAAACACGTTCCCAGGAAGATCGTTTAACGCGTGGCCGCTGACTGGCGACGCGGTCGGCGGTTCGCGTTCGTCTGATGCACGGGCGCTTCTGAGTGTCGAGCGTGCGGCGTGGCAGGTCCCGAATCCGATGTTTCTCTGCACCGCCGACGGGATGCTGAGCTGGGTCAATCGCGCGTTCGAAGCCCTGACCGGTTATCCGGCTGCGATGCTGGTCGGCCGCTCGACCATTCAGGCGCTATTGGCCTCATCGGGCGGCGTGCTGTGCACCGCGAGCGTGACCGAACTGAATGGCGGGCGCTGGCGCGTGCATCGAGGCCCGGGCGATTGGCGGCCCGTGCAGGTCGATGTATCGCGACTCGACGACAGGCCGCCCCCGGATACCGATTCCACGCACGACGCGTGTGCAGTCGAAGAATATGTCGGCGTTCTGATCGCGTGCGCGGACGGCAGCCATTTGGATGGCGAGCGCTGGTACACATTGAATTACGACGGCGTGATGAATTTGCCCAACCGCCGGCTGTTTGCCGAGCGGCTGGACCTGCGCATCGCGCGGGCACGCAGCGTTCGTGACCGCTTCAGTGTGGTGATGGTTGCGCTGTCCGGGCTCGAATCGATCCGCAATGTGCTCGGGCAGCCGGGGGTCGAGATCGTCGCGCAGGTGATCGGTGAACGCTTGCGGCAGCGCGTCCCGCGCGCCCAGGCGTTTGCGTGCGTCGGTGAGGGCAAGTTCGCGCTCTTTAGTAATGAAGCGTCCGTGGATTTGGGCGGCGAAATTGTCGCGCATGCGCGCGAGCCGGTCGAGTTCGTCGGCGCCCATCTGCGCATTGCTGCCCACGCGGGCATCGCGACGTATCCCGACAACGGCGAAGACTCCGAAACACTGATGCGTCGTGCCGAAGTTGCACTATCGTCCGCGCGTGACGCCGGCGCGAACGGTGTCTTGCATTTCTCGAGTGGGCTCGAAGTCCGCGCGGCGCGGCGCTTCGAACTCGAAGCGATGCTTGCCCGCGCGCTCGAGCGGCAGCAGTGCTGGCTTGCATACCAGCCCCAGGTGACGCTCGCGACCGGCGAAATCGCGCAGGTCGAGGCGCTGATGCGCTGGAAGCATCCGACTCACGGCGAGATCAGCCCCGCGGAATTCATTCCGATCGCGGAGCAGAGCGGGATGATCGACCAGATCGGCGAGTGGGTGATCCACACGGCGTGCCAGGAATTCGGCAAGCTGCGCCACGTCGTTAGGCACCTGCCGCGCGTGTGCGTGAACGTGTCGCCGCAGCAGTTCAAGCGCGGCAATCTGCTGGAGATCATCCGGGATGCACTGGACCGTAGCGGGCTCCTTCCTGAGTGCCTCGAAATCGAGATCACCGAAGGCGTGCTGTTTACCGATACGGAAGGCGTGCTGCAGACGATTCGTGCGATCCGTGAACTCGGCGTCGAGGTCGCGGTCGACGATTTCGGGACCGGGTATTCGAGCCTGTCCTATCTGACCCGCTTCCCGATCAACCGGGTCAAGATCGATCGTACATTCGTGACGCCGCTGCCTGGTGACGCTGGAAGTGCGGAGCTCGTCAATGCCATCATCGTGATGGCGCATGCACTGCACATGCGCGTAACGGCCGAAGGCGTCGAAACGGTTGAGCAGGCCAACCGGTTGCGCGAACTTGGATGTGACGAAGCACAGGGTTTCTGGTACTCGCGGCCCCGTGCAATGGCGTCGCTCCGGACCTTGCTGGCGAGCTGAGCGGCGTCGTGGCGCACGTATCGCGATCGCGGCCGGCGACGTGCCAGTCGCGCGGATTCGTCGATCGCGTTCGGTGTCGATTAGCGTTCGGTCACCGGCAGCGGCGAAATAGGTGAGTTCAGCCTATCGAGGGCAAAGCGGTTTAGTTTTTCGATCGCGGTTAGGTAGCGGTGCGTCGGTACGGTCGCAAGTTGTTCGTCGTGGAGCACGAGAAAGCGCTCGATCGCGGCCTTGTCCTGGTCGAGCCTGATCCAGGTCTCACCGCGCTCGGTACGGGCGATGCATCGCTCTAGCGCCGCTTCGGCATGCTGGAACGGAAGGTCGTCAGCACGTTCGGCCATATCGTTACGCAGATAGAACACCGTGTAGTCAGCCTTCAGCAAGCAAATCATCGAATCGGCATTGCCATGTCCTGCCGCCGTGGTGGCCAGCGCGAGATGATGTTCGAGCGACAAGGCGCGGGTCCGTGCAAGCGGGAGTGGCAGCAGCATGTCCTTGCTCAAAGGGCGGAGGCCCGGACGTTGGGAAGGCCTTCGACTCATAGCGGTCCATCGAAAAACAGGTAGTCGGGCATGCGCCGCAGATTCTCGGTGCCGAAGCCAAGTCGCCGTCGCCGACAATGGGCTGTCCTGCGGCTTTATGGATTGCTCATGGCATCTTTCGAGTCGATGCGAACGTAACTGACTCCATCACTTGCGAAATTTTGAAAGATGTTGCATAAATCCACATAAAACACGAATTTCCGTAGCAGAACTTCATAATCCGATTTCATCCTACGAAATGCCCGGGGGAGACGATGACTGCCAGCGCTACCGCCAAAGAAACGCCCGCTGCGATAGGATTTGTTACCAAAACGTATGCAAGGTTGTTGTTGGTTGGCTTCGCACTCTTGCCCGCGTATTTGATTGCCTACCTTTATTTTTTCCAGGATCCGTCGCTAAAATTCGAGAGCCACGCCTTTCACGAATTGGCGATCGCGGCCGCCACACTCGAAGGCGTCTTCGTGACGTATGTGTGCTGGCGATGCTATCGCTTGTCGGGAGAACCACTGCTTCGTTGGCTGACGCTCGGTTTTCTGGGTTTCTCGTTGATCTACGCGCTACACGGGGCGTTCACCGGTATGGCGCATCACAACATCTGGCTGTTCCTGTTGTATGGCCCGGCCTCACGTCTGGTCATGTCGATCCTGGTTTTCGTCGGTCAACTCTCATACCGTCGCGCGGCTGACAGCGAGACGATTCGCACTGACCGCCGCGTGTGGGCGGCCTGGATCGGGCTGTTCGTGTTGATTGACGTGGCAGTCGCATGGATCGCCTACTCACCGGTGGCTGGCGCGCTTTGGGTCCGCTTATCGATGGAAGGTGGGGCGCTGGTCTTTTCGACGATCAACGTTATCGGCCTGATCACGCGTCGCATCCGTTCTCCACTGATGACGATCTATGGCATTTCGGTTGCGTCGTTCGCGTTCTCGTCGCTTGCGTTCATTCTCGGTCGGCCCTGGAATCACATGTGGTGGCTCGCCCATGTGATATTTGCGGGAGGTTTTTTCCTGCTCAGTTATGGCGTCGTGCAGGCATTCCACACCACGCGCTCGTTCTCGAAAATCTATAGCCAGGAAGAGTTGTTCGCGAGGCTGCGGGGCGCAATGGGCCGCACCGAACGCGCGCTGCAGGAGTTACAGCGGACCAACGAGCAGCTCGAGTATATGGCCACCACGGACCCGCTCACCGGGGCGGCTAACCGCCGGCAGTTCATCGAAAGCGTCGAAGCCGAAATTGCGCGCGCGAAGCTCAATGGCGCACCATTTTCGCTGCTCGCGCTCGATCTCGATCACTTCAAGGTGATCAACGACAGCTACGGACACCAGACAGGCGATCTGGTCCTCCAGCGCTTCGTCAAGGAATGCCTCGACGCAATCCATCCTTACGATCGCGTTGCCCGCGTGGGTGGCGAAGAATTCATGGTGCTGCTGCCACAGGCCCCTCTCGACACCGCGCAGTCGATCGGTGAGCGCTTGCGGGCGGCGATTGCCGGCACGCTGTTCGGAGCCGTGGGGACACCGATCGAGGTCACCGTCAGCGTCGGTGTATCGCAATTCGGTCGAGACGGCGAAACGATCGACGCGGTACTGCGAGCGGCGGATGAACGTCTGTATCGAGCCAAGCATCAGGGGCGCAACTGCGTCGTCGCGGGGTAGTCAAGAAATCTCGACGGACACTCAGCGTTATGTCCTGGGCGACCAGGGAAGGTATTAATCCTTTTCGTGCACGTATGGACCCCGATGCTGATGCCTTTTGCAACAGCGATTCTGGGGGGATTCCGACAATCATCTGCTAGCGGTCGGGGCCTGGACGGCGCGCCTCGATTTCTAACGGTCGTCCTGCTCGGATTCTCTCTGGTCAATCAAGGGTGACGTCCGGTCAGGCTCGGCATCGACCGGACGCGAGGCGTTCACGCGTGACTGGGCGCCATTCAATGCATGTGCTGGCCACCGTTGATCGCGACGTTCGAGCCAGTCACAAAGCCCGCATCGTCCGAGCACAGGTATACAACCAGTGCCGCGACCTCGTCAGGCCTGCCGAGGCGACCAACCGGAATCTGCGGCAGGATCTTGGTGTCGAGGATGTCCTGCGGGATCGCGGTGACCATCTTCGTCGCGAGATAGCCCGGCGAAATGGTGTTAACCGTCACGCCTTTGCGAGCCACTTCGAGCGCGAGCGCCTTGGTGAAGCCATGCATGCCTGCCTTGGCGGCGGCATAGTTGGTCTGGCCGACCGAGCCCTTCGAGCCGTTGACCGACGAGATGTTGATAATCCGCCCCCATCCACGTTCGACCATCCCTTCGCACACCGGCTTGGTCATGTTGAAGACCGAATCCAGGTTGGTGCGGATCACCGCGTCCCAATTGACCTTGTCGAGTTTCCTGAGTGTCAGGTCGCGCGTGATGCCGGCGTTGTTCACCAGGATGTCGATCGGACCCACCGCCTGCTGGATTTCCGCCGCACACTGCTGGCACGAGTCGTAGTCGGCCACATCGACCGCATACGCGCGGAAGTGGCGCCCGTGCGCTTGCATGCCAGCTAACCAATCCTTCACGCCGGTATTGGACGGCGAGTGGGTAACGGCGACGTCGTAACCCGCGTCGTGCAGCTTCGTGCTGATGGCTTCGCCCAATCCGCCCATGCCGCCTGTTACCACCGCAATGCGTTTCGTCATGATGTCTGCCCCTGGTTGTCAATTTAGTGATACTCATCACTCCGTGACTGCAGATATGGCCGCTAATTTTTGTGTGGCATGGCCGTAGGCGTTCAGCTGTTCACCGAACCTATTCATTATGCGGACCAGCGTGAACATGCAGTTCGCGCGCATCCGCAACGGCCGCCATCAAGCGGGACAAGGACCGGCGCGATTCCCAATCCGACATCGGCTGACGGGTCACGCCTGCGGGACGTCTCGTCAACCTCGTGGCGATTGCCCTCGGTGCGCCCGATCCAGCAGCCGCAGCATCTGGGCGCGCCGCTGCTCCCGTCGATAATGGCTAACCACGGAAATGAACGCGATCAGCAGCACCGCCAAACCCATCACCACGCTTACCCGGCTTTCGTCCATCGCCATTTCGTTCAACGCGGTATTGAGCCACCCGGCCGGTCATCCGGATGCCGACCGTTGCCGCGATGCATAGTGTGGCGCCGACGTCCGTGCCGGATGCCAGCCCTTACACGGTGCCCAACTGGCGCGTCGCCCGGTTCTCGTTGACACACCGTCTCGCTGTCGAATACCGGAAAATCACTGCCGAAAGACGGCTCGGTTTTCCCGCTCAGCTTGGACGTCAGGCTTATCGCTTTGTGGCCGGTGCCGCCGGCACGACGGTGCGCTTGACGGATTTCGAGGCCGCTACCAGGGCCAAGTCGAGGTTGCCTCGAGTGATCTCGGCCGCCTGTTCAGCGCTTCGCTGCAGCGTCTCATACAGTGCGTTGGCGGCGGTGATCGCGGAATCCAGCGCGGCGAAGGTGGTCTCCGAACCTCCGGGCGCGCTTTGCCTGAGGTCTGCCATCAGCGCCTGAGTCTGGTTCGCGTTCGCCTCCCATTGAGCCAGCCCGACCTGCGCAAACTCAGTCTGGATCGCCGTCACGATGTCGAACAACTGACGGTGGTAGGTCTGCACCTTTTCCGCGTTGTTGGCGATAAGACCGCCCTGCAATGCCAGCCATTCGCGCGGCTCCTTCACCGAGAGGAACTTCTGGGACTGATTGAGCGTATTGGTCAACACAGACCGGATCGCCTGTGTGTTCAGCTGGGCGAGCTTCTCGACGCTTGCGACGACCGCGTTGGCCAGGCCGAATAGCATGTCGACATAGGCCTTCTGGGTCGCAGCAAGCTGATCCTGCGTTTGCATGATGGAACTCCTGTAGGGATTGGCCGGCACGGACGTTGTCCCGCTGACATGGGGCACGCGACATATGGCGGCACGGCGGCGGCGAACCAGCGCTACCTCACACGTGGCAGCGCCATCACCTGCGGACGACGCGTGGGCTATCTGGTTGAATTCGGTTCAGCGTATCCGCGCGACGGCCTGCAGCACGGCATCGCCGTCGCGAGTGAGATGCGGACGCTGCTGTCCGGAGGCGAGCTGTTCCAGCGCGACCAGTTGCTGTTCCAGTAGCGTGTCAAGCTCTTCTCGGCCGAGATCGATCTGGTCAGGCGCAGACTTGACCCGCATCAGCGTGGCAAATTCATGGGGACTCAGCATGGCTGTCTCACAGGTTATCGGGAGCAACGTTGCTGGGAGATAGGAATGACCGCATTCGCGCCGGAGGCACACCGGCGTGGGTAAGTTATTCCACTCTGTCTTCTGGTATGGCAGATTTCGCTTGCCCCAAGACCAGATTAGTTATGTTAGTTCGCGATCGGGGGCAGTGCCAGAAGAAAATCAAACATGAAAACGCTTTGATGGGCCAGCTAACCTTTGTAGGATAAGTTGCACCTTTGCACAGCGCAATTGAAAGGCCGATCCGTCTGTCGCCGTGGCCTGCCAAAAAATTATGTGTGGCCAATTGGCAGTATCGCGCAACCAGACAGTGCTATTGCGCAAAAGCATTGAGCCCAACATTCGCTGCCGAGCACATGTATTGTGCCGCACAATACATTCCGGTAGCATTCGTGTCCCCCACAAGCTGCGCATACGGATTTCGCGCGAGGCGTCCCGCCCTCGACTATCTGTGCGTACACGATTCCGTTCGCATCCCGGCAGGCAACCCATTCTGGCGTCATGCTCGCGACGATCGTCGGCTCATCTGTCGAGGAGCATGTATTGGGGTGATCGTACCTTTCGTGCAAAAAGTGGCGGTGATCAACCGTGGAGCCGTCTGCAGCAAGGCTTTGCCGCTTTCCGCCTTTCGCACGAACAGCGATATTGAACTTATTTATTCGCAATGGCTTTTGCGCCCAGACCGCCAGATTCCACACGAAAGGTACGATCACCCCTATGAGCGCAGCCGCTGGACGATGCGCTTCCTTTATCACACCGCGCTGCGCGTGAGCGAGGGCGCGCACGCAAAGGCCGGGGACTTCGCCCAGCGACGCGGGCGCTGGTGGCTGCATGTCGTCGGCAAGGGCGGTGTAGAGGGGGATGTACCGGTCAGCCACGCATTGATGACCGAATTCGCACGATACCGTGTCTTCCACGGGCTACCGGCCGCGCCACGCATGGACGAAACCACGCCGGCGGTAATGAGCATTGCTGGCGACGCGGCGCGGCATATGACGCCTACCGCTGTCTACCTGATCGCGAAAGAAGTGTTCCGCCGGACAGCCGACACGCTGGAGCCTACCGATCCGGTCGGTGCGGCCACGCTGCGACGCGCTTCGACGCACTGGTTGCGACATAGCGCAGCATCGCATCAGGCCGATGCCGGCACCGATATCCGCTTCATCCAGAAGAACTTGCGGCACGCCTCGATCGAAACGACCGGCATCTACCTGCATGCCGAGGAGGGCCGGCGTCACATTCACACCGTCGGATCGCAAGACGAGCCACAACCTGGCTAGCCACTGACTCAATACTGAAAGCCTAGCGGCACATAGTTTGGGAACTGGCGGCTCAGTAGCACGATAAGGCAAGCTTCTGAGCGCGTCGACCATGCCTATGCATCCGAGGGAAAGTGTGGAAATTGGTCCGGCGTTGCATAGCGGCGTCGCGATTTAGGACGTTCGACTTTGTGGCGACACGCCGTATTCGTACACGCGCCTGAAGCACACGCTGTTGTCCGATGCCGGCCGGCACCGAGTCGTCGTCGTTGATGCTCGGAAATTGCTGACGCGCACTGATCGCGGCGTGTATTTCCCGCTTGGACTCTCCCGTCCCAACTCGTCGGCCAGCGTCGGTGCATCTGCCACGATGGCTTTGACTGCTTTCGCGAAGTATTGCTGCCTGATTGCCCAGGGCCAGATGCCGCGAGTGCTCGTCGCGCTGTCCGCCGGACGATGAGCGCCATGTCGGGACTACATCTCATCCGCGGCAATCCGGCTGGGCAGCAAGGATCCGGTGCGCTCAAGAATCGGGTAGGCGGCCGCGGCCACGAGATGCGAATTGATGAGCGTCATGTCTCGGAGCAGATCGAGATGCAGCGCGCTCGTCTGGGCGCTATCGACGCGACCGGAGCGCAGTCGGTCAAAGTGTGCCGTGGTCGCGGTCGATTCCGCTTCCCGGAAGGTCACTTTTTCGTCAGCCAGCATGCGTGCCGTACGTGTGTCCTCGGTCATGAACAGCGACGCTGCGGTGCGCAGATTGGCCGTCAGGCGGTCCAGCATGGCCAGTAGTTCGGCTTCCCCCTCCTTCGAGAACGCGAGCCCGCGCTTTAGGCGCTTCGTGGCGTGCGGGAGCAAATTAAGATCCACCACATCGCCAGCCTGCTCGAGATTGATGACGAAGGTCAGGATCTCATGCATACGTCGATGATCGTTTTCATCAAGTTGCTCGGCGTCAAGCGACGTCAGGTAGGTCTTGATCGCGGTATTCAGGCTGTCCAGGATGTCGTCGCGCTGGCGGGTTTCCTCGATCATCTTACGATCGCCATCCACCAGGACTGCACGGGCACCGGTCAGCATCTCGCCGAGCACATCAGCCAGTCGCAGTGCCTCACGCGCCGCGTTGCCGAGCGCCACCAGCGGAATTTGCTGCGCGGCGGGATCCAGGTACAGTGGCCGCGACGGATCGGCGGGGTCCGTGCGCTGCGGAAGCAGCTGACTTAGCAGTCCCGCATACTGAGCAAGGACGGGCAGGAAAAGGCCGGCAAGAATCAGGTTGAACAGCGTATGAAAATCGGCCACCACCCGTGCATTATCCGGCTCGATCATCACCATGAAACGACCGATCGGCCCGAGCGCTACGAGCGCCAGCACCACACCCACTGCCCGCGAGAGCAGATTGCCCATCGGCAAGCGCTTCGATGCGGGATCGGCGGTCGCCGTTCCCTCCAGCACAGGGTTGATTGCGGTGCCCAGGTTCGCGCCCAGCACCAATGCAAACGCGGTATCGGGTGGCACGACGTTTTGTGCGCACAGCGACATGATCAGCAGCACGATTGCGACGCTCGAATGTGCGGCCCAGGTCAGTCCCGCGGCCAGCAGCACGTCCACCAGCGGCACGGCAGATGCGGCACCCAGCAGCATACGAAGGCTGGGTGTATCCTCATAGTCCGTCATCAGACCAAGCAGCTGGTGCAGTGCGAGTAGCATCAGGCCCAAGCCGATCAGCACACGACCGAGGTCGTGTGCACGCGTGTTCGATACCTTGCGGAACATCAGCACGCCAACGAGGATCAGCGCCGGCGAGACGGCCGCAACATCGAACGACAACACCTGCACGATCAGCGTCGTGCCGACATTGGCGCCAAGCATCACAGCTAGCGCAGGGACCAGTTCGACATGCCCGCCTGCGGCAAAGCCCGCGGTCATGAGCCCGGTCGCCGTGCTGCTTTGCAATACTGCGGTGACGCCTAGTCCGGCCAGGAAGGCGCGCAGTCGCCCATGCAGTGCCCGCCCGAGCAGTGAACGCAGTCCGGCACCCAGGGCGCGTTGGATGCCGGTCTGAACCATGTGGGTGCCCCAGAGCAGCAGCGCAACGGATCCGGCCAGATCAATCAGCGTGAACGTAAATCCCATGACCCAGAGCCCTCCATGCCGAGCGATTGCTCATGTGACTTTCACCAGGGGCGTGCCAGGTATTCCGGACCTCGAGTCCTTACGGACCTTGATCGGTCTTCCTCGGGGCCCGGTGCTCAATCACGCAGGACTTCACGCTCAAGTTGCTCCCAGGAAAGGTGGCGTACGTCCGTGCCCTTGGCGACATAAATGACGAGCTCCGCCAGATTCGTTGCATGGTCCCCGATACGTTCGATCGCCGATGCGATGGACAGATAGTCCAGCGCAGCCGCGATGCTGTGGGGATGCTCGGGCATATATGTCGCGAGCTTGCGCACGAAAGCGCGGTATTGCTCGTCGATTGCTTCGTCCTCGCGGACAATCTGGGCTGCAGCAATGGCATCGAGTCGCGCGAATGTATCGAGTGCGCGATGGAGGATGGCGGCCGCCAGCTGACCGGATAACTGAATTTCCGCAATGTCGATGGCCTTGCCCGCATCGTCATTTGCGATTCGTCGAGTCCGCTTCGCGATCTTGTGGGCTTCGTCGCCTGCCCGCTCGAGATTGGTGATGGCCTTCGAGATCGCTATCAGCAAGCGCAGATCGGATGCCGCCGGCTGGCGCCGCGCGATGATGTTGCCGCACTCCGCGTCGATCTCGACTTCCATCGCATTGAGCCGATGCTCATCGGCGATGACCTTATCGACCAACCCCAGGTCAAAGCGGTTGAGGGCCTGCATCGCATTGGTCAACTGCAACTCAACGAGTCCGCCCATCTCGAGTACATTGGACGAAATGTGGTGAAGGTCAGTGTCGAATTGGCTAGTTATGTGTTTGTCTGACACGAGAAGTTCCTCCCTAACCGAAACCAGGGGCCGGGTGGGTGCACTTCGCAAGTCCCGGTTCTGGCAACCACAAGACCGACCTAACGCGATTTGGGTGGCCGGCCAGTCTTGACTCGTTCGACCGCGGAGACTGCTGCGAGTAGGTGTTTCTGCGGAGCGGACGCCAGCAGAATCAGGCCCGCCCGAAGAAGTTCACCCTTTTTCACCGATACGCCCGCATCGAGGCACCGCTGGATCAGCACCGTGATTTTTTCGTAGTCCGATCGCGGCATCGTGAATGTGTCGCGGACAACTTTCTCCGTCTCCAGGCGCTCCTTTCCCTGCGAGGCAATCTCTACGGAATCCACATCAGTACGGGCTGTTCGCCTCTTTCCAGCCTTCACTAGAGCGGATTGCCTCTCGGCAGCGGACTCCGGTATTTCCCCGTCGCATGCACGCTTGCGCGACGAGAGGGCTTCCCGGCTCTTTTCCGTGTTGACCCGGTGCTTCATAGGTTCCCGAAATTTTGACAATACTGTACAAACAGTATAGCGATTTCTTGCGTGAAATGAATTCGGCCGTGGTCCGTACGGGGACAGATTCACCTTGCGGCAAAGCGTTTCAATTCTGAAACGCATTCAGTTGATTTTGCCATCCTCACTACATAATTAGCCTCGCATATCCCCGCAAAGCAATGAAGTACCTAAGCAGGAATGATGCTTGCGTGACAAGCGCTGTCGACGATGCGCAACCAAACCTATTAGACCAGTAGAGTGCGTCTCGTCAGCGGCTGAATTTTCTCCGTCGCAACAACACGCAGTCGGACTCGCATGTCCTTCAGGAACCATGGCGCGCGAGTGGATCACTGTACATAAAAAGTTGCAAGTGCAACCGGTCGGCGTCGGGAGCCGGAATCATGACATTCACGTTCACGCTGATCGATCTTGCTGGTTCGATTGCGCTGGTGCTGCTCGGCACGCGGTTGCTTCAGACCGGCATGCAGCGCGCATTCGGCGCTGGTCTGCGGTCGCGGCTCGAATGGGCACTTGACAGACGAATCTCTACCTTCGTCGGCGGGTTGGGCGTAACGGCGGTGCTGCAGAGCAGTGCCGCCTACGCGTCTGTGCGTGCAAGAGCCGCTTGAGAGATACCGTCGCCACATTGTGGTCAGAAGAATGCGTCACTATCTATCGCGACATGATTTCACTTTTGCAACCAACCAGTGGAGGGAAACATGACGCGGCACGCTCAGCGGCAATGGCTGCGATACGAAAAAGCTACTTTTAGATGGCGAAAGTGTTTCAGCGGCGGTACGAATCCGACCGAACGTCGCGGCTCCGATTCGCGATGACCGTCCAAAACACGATGCTGGCATGCCACTTGCGTTAAGGACCATGTGCGCTGGTGAATGGCTTTGCAGGTTTCGAGATGATTCCGACTATTGCAATGGTTTGCCCTCCTTGGGCGATCAAGGTGCCAAACGGCTTCTCGGTCGGTTTACTGAATTCGTGCAGGAGATGACGTTCCTCATGAACGCCACTGGGAAATCGTGATGAGCACGCCCGCGACTTTCACGTTCGCTTTGCAATACGGAGGCAACGCGACGTTCTACGCCCGGAGCGGTGGCTATCCAGCAGGTGCCGCTGTATATCTGCTCGCGGCGCATCTGTCGGATGCCCTTGCGTCGTTAGCTGACAGGTTCTATCGAGCGAACGAGGCGTTCGAACTAACCACTCTCGATGTGCACAAGGATCTCTCTTATGGCTATGCGATCGATCTCGATGGGTATTTGTTCGCATATCGGATCGACTCTGATACCGACGAGTGGGAAAGGATCTTCTCAGGGCACTATGCAGCATTCATCAATGGACACGCACCCGCCGATGCTCTGCGCGACGGCACCCTTAAGCTGATCAAGACGTCGAGCATGGAAGACTGTCGCGAGTGGGTCACTCGCGGGCAGCTCATTAAGCGTCATGCTGACGCTGTCGCCGCACTGGCATCCTATCGCGAGCGATTCGCGGGCTGCGCAGAGAGCATTGCAAGCTATCAAAGCAAGATCGCCGCGCTCGATCTCGCGCTGCAGCGATATTATGAAGAGAACAACGTCGAGTGAGCGCTTCGTTGAGCGTGTTGCACGTGTCCACTCCTGGACAAGGATCCCGATTAACTCCACCTGCATCCATGCCGCTGCGAGTTGCCGCCAATCGTGAACTATTGACCGGACGAGCGAGCAAAGGGCGGCACAATTTTCTTATGGGTTCGTGCGTCTGCTCAATCGAGGCGACTGGTTACGCTTCCGAGCTAGGGCATCTACCTACAGAGCGGCGCACCGGATTCAATACTAAACAGATAAAATGCACGCGCTAAACGAGCATTGTCTTTGCGTGGGAAATAGTTGGACGTAGCCGGACTTGCCCTTGCCTTTGAGTCTTCCAGACAGGCAAATGCAAAGTCTGCGTCGAACCATACAAGGGAGCGTAAGAATGACGGGTTTCACGTCGGATCAACTTGTTGCGTCAAGCAAAGCCACCGCGACCGCCATGTTTGCGCTTGCGAATCAGGCGTTCCACGGTTGCGAGCAAATGATTCAATTCAACCTGCATGCGGCTCGACAGGCACTTACCGAAAGTGGCTCGTATTGGTCGGAAACACTGTCGTACAAGGCTCCGGAGCAAGTCATCGCGCACCACACGAAGCTCTTGCAGTCGAGCACGGGGAAAGCGCTGTCGTACGGCGGTCAACTTGCCGCCATTGCGTCGAACACCCACGCCGAATGGTTGAAGATCGTAGGATCGCAAGTCGAATTGCATTCCCGCAGCCTTCCGCGCTTCTAACCGTCGTGCAAGGCATACACCACCCCGCGCGAACGTTACGGCAAGCAAGCTGACTGCGTTGTTTGAGCTGCGGTCATTGACATACGTCGCGTTTTTGTTGGCACCGCAGCGATGTGGTGCCATGCGTCGGCGCATGCATCCATCACCCGAATTCGATGCGAGGACCTTATGCAGACGATGCTAAGTCCGCACGAAATCTCCACGTTGATGATGGCGTGGGACGCCCCGGATCAGATTGGATCCGACCGCGACGAGCTTGTCACACTACTGGAGCGTCAACTGATCGCCTTCGATCCGCTGGCGTCCGATAATCGGCATATTCAGGTGACGGCCGAAGGTCATGCCGTCCTGAAAGCGGTCTCGCGCATTCGTTAAGCGGAGCGGGCAATTCGGCAGCGCCGGTCCGGTCTATTCAAACAGGCGGGGCAGCGCGATAATCGACCATAACTCTCAGGCTTGGTGGGAGTTGCCCGTCTCAAGAACTGGAAGCAATGACTGAGGCAACAATGGACGGATCATGGGTTGGAATTGTGGTCGGGACGTTCGTGCTTGCCCTCGCGGCGATTGCCGTCGCGAGCCACTATCGGCGCGAGCATCGTGGCGCCGAATTGCTCAGAAACCTGGATCACCACGACTGGTGTCGATGGACACATGCTCATCGAGTCAGTTCAAGGGCAGTGAAACGATGAGACGCTGGTCGCTGACAAAAAAAATCAAGAAGTAGAATCCGGCCATACGCTTGATGTCTGCACTGCCGGTTCAGTTTTCTCCGAATACCCGCGCGGCTGGAAATTCTCGACCTACGCGATTTGGTGGGTCCGGCAGGCTGTCACGCGTGCGCTCGCCGATCAGGCGCGGACCATTCGCGTGCCGGTCCACATGATCGAGACGATCAACAAGCTGAACCGGATATCGCGCGAAATCTTGCAACAGAC
>NZ_QTPW01000057.1:0-22872 GCF_003857965.1 Burkholderia sp. Bp9031 | reverse complement strand
GCGCCGATGTTGCCAAGTCCGGCGGCGCCGGCCAGCCCCGAAATGAACCGCCCTTTGCCTTCGAGCTGGATCGACACCGTTACTTCCGTGCCGACTATCTTGTCCAGATCGAGATCGGCCGTGCGACTGGGGGAGACCGCATAGGCGTCGTCGGTTCGCAACGTGACGAGATAGCGGCATGCATCGAGACGGCCGATGGTTTCGGTGCCTTGCAACCGCACTGGAACGAAGACCGGCAACGCATCCATCCCATAGGTCGGCAGCGCTGCGCCGGCGAGTGACAGCGTGCGAGCCTGAGTAAACTTTGCCATTTACTCCGCTCCTGTTGTTCGCTGACCGATGACGGTCGCACCGCAACCGGTCTTGTCACCGTGATAGCCGACACGCCGGCCGCGATGTGTGCGCGAACCACTTGCCAGTAGTGGAAACACGCCGCCGCATCGGTGGCACCTCACCGCGTGGCCTTCCAGCGCAACGGCAATCCCCATATGCTTCAAATCGCCGGCCGCCTCGACGACTTCGCCGCCGTGGTCCGTGGCATCGCCCAAGCGGATCATGTCCTGTCCGTGCTGGTCTTTCACGCGTCCTCCTGTTTGTCACAAAGAGATGTATGCGATGCCCTTGCGGCATCCTGCGATACGAGCGGAAAAACTCTACAGCGGTTCGGCCAAGCCCTTTCTCAAAATTGGATTGCGTCGACTTCAAGCAAGGGGAGGGGAAAGGAATTGCGCGGAATCGCAACAATGAGCCGAGCGGGGCATTTGTTCCACGCACCCGCATCGAGCATGTCCGTCTGGACACGAGCCATATCGGTCTCGGTGCGATATTTCTCGTCGCGCGACGATCGTCGGCGGCACGGCCGGCGTCGCCTGTCGCCTGCTCTACGCGAGACAGTCGCAGCGCGGCATGGGTGATCGGGCATTTCATTGCTGACGCCGCCATTCAGCCCGTGCGCGCCCCACGGAATCCTTCTGCCGGAGCCCAGCCCATTGATAACCAAACAACATCAATCCTTCCAAAATTCGCACTTATCGTTTCCCCGTCTCCGGGCGACCATTGCCGAAACGACAATCAACCGCTCCCCGCGTACTTCCCCGATTCCCTGGAGACACCCAGATGCACCCCTCGCCCACCCTTTCGACCGGACGCTCGAAGGCCGCCGCGGTATTCCGCGTGACGGCCGGCAACTTCCTCGAGCAGTTCGACTTCTTCCTGTTCGGCTTCTACGCAACGCAGATCGCGGCCGTGTTCTTTCCCGCCGCGAGCGAGTTCGCTTCGCTGATGATGACGTTCGCGGTCTTCGGCGCCGGCTTCCTGATGCGGCCGCTGGGTGCGATCGTGCTGGGCGCGTACATCGACGACGTCGGCCGTCGCAAGGGCCTCATCGTCACGCTGGCCATCATGGCGAGCGGCACCATCCTGATCGCGTTCGTGCCGGGCTACGCGACGATCGGCCTGCTCGCGCCCGCGCTCGTGCTGATCGGGCGGCTGCTGCAAGGCTTCTCGGCGGGCGCCGAACTCGGCGGCGTGTCCGTCTATCTCGCCGAAATGGCCACGCCCGGCCGCAAGGGCTTCTTCACGAGCTGGCAGTCCGCCAGCCAGCAGGTCGCGATCGTCGTCGCGGCCGGCCTCGGCTTCGCGCTCAATCACTGGCTGAGCGCGTCGGCCATCGCCGCGTGGGGATGGCGCGTGCCGTTCTTCGTCGGTTGCATGATCGTGCCGTTCATCTTCATGCTGCGTCGCAACCTCGAGGAAACGCAGGAATTCAACGCGCGCCGGCATCGTCCGGGCATGAAGGAAGTCTTCGTTACGCTGGTGCGGAACTGGGGCGTCGTGGTCGCCGGCATGATGCTGGTCGCGATGACCACCACGAGCTTCTACCTGATCACGGTCTACGCGCCGACCTTCGGCAAGACGGTCCTGCACCTGAGCACCGCCGACAGCCTGCTCGTGACGCTGTGCGTCGGCGTGTCGAACTTCGTGTGGCTGCCGATCGGCGGCGCGCTGTCCGATCGCATCGGCCGCCGGCCGCTGCTCGTCGGCATGACGCTGCTCGCGATCGCGACCGCGTATCCGGCGCTGTCGCTGCTCGCTCACGCGCCGTCGTTCGTCCACATGCTGCTCGTGCTCCTGTGGCTGTCGTTCATGTACGGGATCTATAACGGCGCGATGGTCGTCGCGCTGACGGAAGTGATGCCGGCGGAGGTGCGCGTCGCAGGCTTCTCGCTCGCCTACAGCCTGGCGACGGCGGTGTTCGGCGGCTTCACGCCCGCGATCTCGACCGCACTCATTCACCTGACCGGCGACAAGGCCGCACCGGGCTACTGGATGAGCCTCGCCGCGGTGTGCGCGCTGCTGGCGACCTTCGCGCTCTATCGCCGCCAGCCGGTGACGCTGACGCCGGCGCACTGACGCCTCATGCAGAACAACCTGCCCCGACTCCGCACGACCCAGACTACGACCACGACCATGAAAAACCTGCTCCTGAAACTGGGCGCGACCGCACTCGTCGCCACCTCCGCCGTCGCCGCGAACGTGCAGGCCACCGAGCTGCACGTGATGAGTTCGGGCGGCTTCACCGCCGCCTACAAGCAGCTCGGCCCGCAGTTCGTGTCACGCACGGGCAACACGCTCGACACCGCGCTCGGCCCGTCGATGGGCAAGTCACCAGAAGCGATCCCGAACCGGCTCGCGCGCGGCGAGCCGGCCGACGCCGTGATCATGGTCGGCTACGCGCTCGACGATCTGATCCGGCAAGGCAAGGTGATCGCCGGCTCGCGCGTCGAGCTGGCCGATTCGCGCATCGGCATGGTCGTGCGCGACGGCGCGGCAAAACCCGACATCAGCACCGCCGACGGCCTCAAGCAGGTTCTGCTGCATGCGAAATCGATCGCCTATTCGGACAGCGCGAGCGGCGTCTATATCGAGCGCGAGCTGTTCAGGAAGCTCGGCATCGAGGATCAGGTGAAATCGAAGGCGAAGATGGTCCCGCGGATTCCCGTCGCGTCCGTGGTCGCGAACGGCGACTACGAGATCGGCTTCCAGCAGGTGAGCGAACTGCTGCCCGTGAAGGGCGCGACCTTCGTCGGCAAGATCCCCGAATCGCTGCAGTCCGTCACGCGCTTCGCCGCCGGCGTTCCCGTCGGCGCGCAACATCCGAAGGAAGCGAAGGCGCTCCTCGACTATCTCGCGTCGCCCGACGTGCAGGCGGAAGTGAAATCGACCGGGCTGGATTCCGTTTCCGCTCATTGAGCACGAACCCCGGGAAGGCGTGCGTCAGACAGCCTTCCCGTCGCGGCCGGCATCGACATCGGCCCCGACATCGGCGGCATCGTCGGCGCCGTTCGGGCCTGCGGGCCCGGCCGCACTCAGCACCCGTGCGAGACGCGCACGATCGCACGCCCCTTCCCACGACGACACGAAGATCACCGCGCACGCATTGCTGATCACGCTCGTCAGCGCCCGCGCCTCCGACATGAAGCGATCGATGCCGACCAGAAGCGCGACGCCGGCCATCGGCAGGTCGGGCATCACCGCGAGCGTCGCGACGAGCGCGACGAGCCCGCTGCCGGACACGCCGGCCGCGCCCTTCGACGTCAGCAGCATCAAGGCCAGCATCGCCGCGATTTGCGGCGCGGAAAGCGGCACGTCGCACGCCTGCGCGATGAACAATGCCGCGAGCGTCAGGTAGATCGCGGTGCCGTCCAGGTTGAACGAGTAGCCGGCCGGCAGCACGAGCCCGACGACACCCTTGTCGCAACCCAGCGCCTCCAGCTTGACGATCAGCCGCGGCAATACCGGCTCCGTGGACGACGTCGCGAGGACGATCAGCAACTCCTCGCGCAGGTAGCGCAACAGCCGCCACAGCGCGAAGCCGTGCAGCCGTGCGAGCGGCGCGAGCACCAGCGCGACGAACAGCACGCAGGCCACGTAGAACGACGCCATCAGTCGCGCGAGCGAGCCGACCGAGCCGATGCCGAAGCGGCCCACCGTGAACGCCATCGCGCCGAATGCGCCGAGCGGGGCGAGCCGCATGATCATCGCGAGCACGCGAAAGACGACCTGCGCGACACCGTCGATCAGCGCCAGCACGGGCCGCCCGGCCTGTGGAGACGCATTCAGCGAAAAGCCGAACAGCAGCGACAGCAGCAGCACCGGCAGCACCTCGCCCGTCTGGAACGCGCCAAGCATCGTGTCCGGGATCACGCTCAGCGCGAACTCGACGAGCCCGTGCGGTTGCGCATGCTGCACGTATTGCGCCACGATGCTCGAATCGAGATGGCGCACGTCGACGTGCATGCCGGCGCCGGGCCGCAGCACGAACGCGGTGACGAGCCCGAATGCGAGCGCGGCGGCGGTCAGCAGATAGAACAGCACCAGCGCGCGGACGATCGTGCGTCCGATGGCTTTTCCGTTCGCGAGCGACGTGATGCCCGAGACGATCGTGCAGAACACGATCGGCGCGATCATCATCCGCACGAGATCGACGAATGCATCGCTGAGCGGCTTGAGCAGCGCGCCCGCCGATGGCCACAAATGGCCGACGCCCACGCCGAGCACCATCGCCAGCAGAACCTGTACGTAGAGCGAACGAAGCGGTGTTGCCAGCTTCACGATGCGATCTTCCTCGATGTTCCTGTCGGGTTCGTCGTATGCATCGCCTGGACGCGTCACTTCGACGTGTCGCCGCCGCGCTTCGCGTCGACGACCACCCGGTGAAATTCCTCCGCGGCCGGCGTCAGCGGGCGTCCGCGCCGTTTCACGATGCCCACCCGGCGCTTGACCACCGGTTCGACGAGGGGCACGCTCGTGAGCAGCGGATGGTCATTGCCGGGCATCGCCATCGACGGCACCGCGGCGACGCCGAGCCCCGCCTCGATCAACCCGAGCATCGTCGTCACGTGGCGCGTTTCGCACACGCTCGGCGCACGCGGCGCGACGGCCGTCAGCGCCTGGTCGAGCAACAGGCGGTTGCCGGAAGTCTTGTCCACCGACACATACTCGTATTCGTAAAGCTCGTTCCAGGTCACGCGCTTCTTGCGCGCGAGCGGATGGTCGCGCCGGCACGCGGCAACGAACCGCTCCTGCAGCAGCAGCTTGAACTCGACCTCGGGCTCCTGGCTGCCCATGAAACTCACGCCGAAATCGGCCTCGCCGCTGATGACGGCACCGAGCACCTCGTTCGCGCTCGCATCGAGCAGCTTGACCCGGATGCGCGGAAAGCGGCGATGATAGCTCGCGATCACGTTCGGCAGGAAGTAGTACGCCACCGACGGCACGCACGCGATCGTCACGTGGCCGAGGCGGCTCGACGAAACGTCGCGGATGCCGAGCAGCGCGACGTCGAGGTCGTCGAGCAACTGCTCGGCGCTCGGCGCGAACACGCGGCCGACCGTGGTCAGCGTGACGCTGCGCGTGGTGCGCTCGAACAGGCGCACGCCGAGCGCTTCCTCCAGTTTGTCGATCCGGCGGCTCAACGCAGGTTGCGAAATGCTGATCGCGTCGGCGGCCTTGCGGAAGCTGCCGAGCTCCACGACCGCGCGAAACGCCTGCAAGTCGGTCAAATCGAAGTTGATTCCCACGGGCCCGGTCTCCGCATCTCAGATGCCGCGTATTTTGCATGATCCGGGCACGCGCACCCAGCCCGGAGATGCCCGGCTCCCACGCCCCGCTACGCGCGATGGCGCAACGCATCGATCACGATCGAGAACGCGCGCGATGCCTGGCGGCGGCTCGGATAGTACGCGTGATAGCCGGGAAAGACCGGGCACCAGTCCGGCATCACGATCCGCAACTTCCCGCTGCGCACGTGGTCGAGCACGATGTCCTCGGTCACGAACGCAATCCCGAACCCGTCGAGCGCCGCCTGCACCAGATGCGGTTGCGTATTGCAGGTGATGCGGCCGTTCACGCGCGCCTGGATCGCATTCCGGCCTTTCTTCAGCTCCCACGCATAGATGCCCTTCGCGGTCGCGAGCCGCAGCGTCACGCAATCGTGATCGAGCAGGTCCTGCGGCGTCTTCGGCGGCTTGCGGCCATCGAGATAGGCGGGCGACGCGACCATCGCCATCCGGATGTCCGGGCTGATGCGCACCGCGATCATGTCCTTCGCGACCTGGTCGCCATAGCGCACGCCGATGTCGTAGCGCTCCTCGACGATGTTCGACAGCCCGTAGTCGACCGACAGCTCGACGCGGATGTCGGGGTAATCGGGCAACACCTTCCTGAGCCTCGGCCAGATGATCGTGTCGATCGGATGCTCGGTGGCCGTGATCCGCACGACGCCGGCCGGCTTGTCCCGGAAATCGGACACCGCCGCGAGCTTCATCTCGATCTCGTCGATGCGCGGCGCGACGGCCTGAAACAGTTCCTCGCCCGCTTCGGTCGTCGACACGCTGCGCGTCGTGCGCGTCAGCAGCCGCACGCCGAGGCGCGTTTCGAGATCGCGCACGGTCTGGCTCAGCGCCGATTGCGACACGCCGAGCCGCGCCGCCGCACGCGTGAAGCTCCGGTCGCGCGCCACGGCGAGAAACACGAGCAGATCGTTGAGGTTTTCGCGCGGCATGTCGGGTGGCTCCTGTCGAAACGGACGCCCATCCTAGCACCGACACCGCCCCTCGCCGCCCCGCGCGGCCTGCGCCGATTCATCGGCCCAGCTTATAAGTCCAAGCGTGCGGCGCTACTTAATCGATCGGCGGCGGCCCGATAGACTGCGAAGCCTTCAGGTTCCCCAGCGACCGTAGCCGGCCTCGGGAATCATCCACGCATGCTTCCCGGAATCCATCTCGTGAAATCCCTTCTTCGCCTTTTCGTCGTCGCACTTGCCGTTTCCAGCCCGTTGCTCGCCCATGCGCAGGGCCTGACGCGCGCGCAGGTGCGCGAGGACATGATCCGCTACCAAGCCGCCGGCTTCAATCCGGCGCGCGCCAATCCGCGCACGTGGGTCGACGATGTGCAAGCCGCGTCCATGCGCGTAACGGCCGCACGCGATGCCGACGGTCGCGCTCAGATGGCCGGTCGCGGCACGGCCGGTGCCCGCTGCGACTAACGCGCGCCTGCGGCGCGACGCCACCCGACCCACCCCGACTTCAACGATGCAAGCCGTTTCCCCTTCCGATCGCGGCCACGCGCCCGTCCACACCGCCGCATGGGGTGCCGTCCTCGCGATGGCGCTCGGCGCGTTCGCGCTCGTTGCGTCCGAATTCATGCCGGTCAGCCTGCTGACGCCGATCGCGAGCGACCTGCATGTCAGCGAAGGCCAGGCGGGCCAGGCCATCTCCGTGTCCGGCGCCTTCGCGCTCGTGACGAGCCTGTTCATCGCGTCGCTGGCCGGAAGGCGCGACCGCAAGCGGCTGCTGCTCGTGCTGACGCTGGTGATGATCGTTTCCGGAACGGTCGTCGCATTCGCGCCGAACTACCTCGCGTTCATCGCGGGACGCGCACTGATCGGTGTCGCGATCGGCGGCTTCTGGTCGATGTCGGCCGCAACCGCGATGCGGCTGGTGCCCGATGCCCAGGTGTCGCGCGCGCTGGCAATCGTGAACGGCGGCAATGCGCTCGCGACCGTCGTCGCGGCGCCGCTCGGCAGCTTGCTCGGCGGCATCGTCGGCTGGCGCTGGGCGTTCTTCTGCGTCGTGCCGGTCGCGGCGATCGCGTTCGGCTGGAAGCTCGTGAGCCTGCCGCCGATGAAAGCCGCGTCACACGCAGCGCCGGCCAACGTGGTGAAGCTGCTCGGCCGCCCGCCGGTCGCGCTCGGCATGGTCGCCGTCAGCCTGCTGTTCATGGGGCAGTTCGCGCTGTTCACGTACCTGCGGCCGTTCCTCGAAACGGTGACGCACGTCGACCATGCCGCGCTGTCGCTGATGCTCCTCGCGATCGGCGTGGCCGGGCTCGCGGGGACGATCCTGATCGGCGCGTTCCTCGAGAACGGCCTCTATCGCACGCTCGTCGTCACGCCGCTGCTGATGGCGGCGATCGCCGTCGCGCTCGTCTGGTACGGCGCGTCGACCGCGGCAACCGCGGGCCTGCTCGCTCTGTGGGGCCTGACCGGCACGGCCGCGCCGGTCGGCTGGTGGACGTGGCTCGCGCGCACGCTGCCGCACGACGCGGAAGCCGGCGGCGGGCTGATGGTCGCGGTCGTGCAGCTCGCGATCGCGCTCGGCGCGACGACGGGCGGCGTGCTGTTCGACCTGCACGGCTATCGCGCGACGTTCGCGATGAGCGCGGTGCTGCTCGTCCTCGCCGGCGTGGTGGCGTTCGCGGCCGGACGCGCCGCGGCACCGCGCGTGGCCGGCGGCTGAGCGGCGCCAGGTGCTCCGCTTCGATACCGTTTTACAAGCTCCGTGTAATGCGCCCGTCCAGGCGCGCGCCACAGCTGCACGTCGTCATCGGCCGGATCGTCACCGAAGAGTGGTTTGCATCGCGTTTCTCCCTGTAACCGGATGCGGCCCCGACGCACACCGCGCGTCCATATCGACTGCATGCGGCATGCCGGTTGCTGCATGTCGTCGATATCGTCGATACGGGAGCCGTCGATGCGTGCACTGCCGATGTTCCGACCCGGCTTGACGCTGAATCCACCGGCAACGCGCCGACGAGCGCGCGGCTGCGCCGGAGGGACCACATGACGCAGCGCGCGCCGCTAAAGCCTGCCACGGCCGAGGCCGCCACCGACGACGATGCGCCGGCCACGCTCGACGCCTGCCGCCGCTGCGGGCTGTGGGAACACGCGACGCAGCCGGTGCCGGGCGTGGGGCCCGCCGATGCGCGGATCGTGCTGGTCGGCGAGCAGCCGGGCGACCAGGAGGACCGCACGGGCATCCCGTTCGTCGGCGCGGCGGGCCGCATGCTCGATCGCGCACTCGACGAGGCCGGCATCGAGCGCAGGTCCATCTATCTGACCAACGCGGTCAAGCACTTCAAATGGGAACCGCGCGGCAAGCGGCGGCTGCACAAGACGCCCGCGCAACGCGAAGTCGCAGCGTGCCGCTACTGGCTCGAACGAGAACTCGATACGCTGACGCCGCGCGTGATCGTCGCACTCGGCGCGACGGCGCTGCGCGCGGTGCTGCAGGACAACGACGCGACGCTGGAGGGCACGCGCAAGCCGGTTCGCTCGCCCGAGGGCTGTCTCGTCGTCGCGACCTATCACCCGTCCTACGTGCTGCGCACGCGCGGCGCCGATTCGCGCGAGCATGCGTACCGGACGCTCGTCGATGCACTGCGCACCGCGTCGCGCCTTGCGCGCGGCAACGGCGGCAATGGCAGCAACGGCGGTACGCACGGAGACGCCGAATGAGCGACCTGCGCCAGGACGACGCCTCGCGCGATCCCCCCGCCGCCAGGCCGTGGTACCAACGGCTCGGCCCCGGCCTGCTCGCGGGCGCGTCCGATGCCGATCCGAGCAACGTCGCGGTCTACGCGCAGGCCGGCAGCCAGTTCGGCTTCCACATGCTCTGGATGATCGTCGTCACGCTGCCGATGATGGTCGTCGTGCAACTCGCGTCGGCGTTCGTCGGACGCACCAACCGCGAAGGCCTCGTCGCGGGCATCCGCGAGCACTTCTCCGATCGCGTCGCCAAAACCCTGATCGTGATGGTCGTGATCGTCAACGTCGTGAACGTCGGCGCCGATCTCGCCGCGATGGGCGACGCGACCACGCTCGTCGTCGGCGGCCGCAGCTACTGGTATGCGCCCGTCTACGGCCTCGCGTCGCTCGCGCTGCAGATGCTGCTCTCCTACGAACGCTACGCGCGCTGGCTCAAGTGGATGACACTCGGCCTGCTCGCCTATGTGCTCGAACTCGGTTTCGTGCGAATCGACTGGCGCAGCCTGCTGCATGCGATCGTGCTGCCGCACGTCGCGTTCACGCACGCTTATGCGACGACGGCGGTCGCGGTGCTCGGCACGACGCTGAGCCCGTACCTGTTCGTGTGGCAGGCCGCGCTCGAAGTCGAGGAAACCCAGGCCGAGCGCCGCAACGGCGACACCGCGTGCGCCCCCGGCGCGCGCCGCGAGACCGAGCGGCGCATCACGTTCGACACCTGGATCGGGATGATCGTGACCAACGCCGTGTCGTTCTGCATCATGGCGATCGGCGCGGCGGTGTTCTTCACGCACGGAAGGCACGACATCGGCTCCACCGCACAAGCCGCCGAGGCGCTGCGGCCGATCGCCGGCGAAGCAGCGTTCCTCGTGTTCGCGTTCGGCATCGTCGGCTGCGGGCTGCTGGCGATTCCCGCGTTCGCGGGCAGCGCCGCGTACGGCTGCGCGGAGGCATGGCGGTTCCGCGAAGGCCTGAACGAGCCGGTGCGCCGCGCGCCCGCGTTCTATGCAGTGCTGGCGGCGTGCGTGATCGTCGGCATCGCGATCTGTTTCAGTCCGGTCAATCCGATCAAGGCGCTGTACTGGAGCGCGGTGCTCAATGGCGTCGCGGCAGTGCCGATGCTCGTGCTGGTGATGCTGCTGTCGCAGCGGCGCGCTGCGGCCGGCCAGCCGGGCAGCGGGATCGCATCGAAGGTGTTCGGATGGCTTGCCGTCACGCTGATGGCGGCGTCGGTGGTCATGATGGCCGTGGATGTACTCACCCGACTTTGACGATATCGTTGTGTACGCAACCGTTAAAAAGGCAACCGGGCGTGCGGCGTGCAGCACGCCCCGGTTGCCTGCCCTGCGCGTTTACATCATCTTGCCGCGCGAACGTTCGGCACGCGCCGCATCGGCCGCCGACTCGACCTTCTTCACTTCTTCCGGCGGCGGCAGCACGGCCTTGAAGCCCATCGACTCGATCCACATCTCGCGCGCCCAGCCGCGGGTGTGATACAGGTGATGGTCCTCGTCGGCCTCGACTTCATCGTGCGCGGCCTTCAGCGCCTTCGCCGCGTCGCCATCGCGCAACTGGTCGGCCGCATAGCCGATCAGCTCCCAGTTCAGGTGGTCCTTGGTCTCGGCGAGCACCACGCACTCGGCCGCGACGACCTGCGCGACCGCCGGGTCGGCCTGCTTCTTCGCCTGCTCGATCACCTGGACGAGCGACTTGCCGGTCGCCGCCACCGCGGCACGCCCCGGCGACTGCGTATCCGGATCGAGGCCGAGCGTGTCGAATACCTTGCGCAGCACTTCCTGGTGATGCATCGTCTCGCGGTGGTACTTCTCCCATTCCTTGTGCAGATCCTCGTCGGTCGCGCACTGGAGCGCGGCCTCGTAGAGCTTCGCGCCGCCAAGCTCGGTCTCGTAAGCCTGGCAGAGCAGTTCGAGGATGCCTTCGTGCTTCGATTGCCGTTGGGCCATGACTGCCTCTCCGAAAAAACGGGCCGCCCGAGCGGCCCTGGGGTTGAAGCGGGCGCGTGTTACTGCGCACCCACCTTGCGCTGGAGTGCCTCTGCCATGCTCAGGTGGTGCTTGAGCGTCGGCAGCGTGGATTTCGCGAACGCGCGCAGCTGCGCGTCCTTGCCGTCGCGCGCCTCGCCTTCGAACAGCGCGACCGCCTTCTGGTGCGCATCCGGGCCGACCGCCGCGACGTACGCAGCATCGAAGTCGTGGCCGCGCTTGCCGCGCAGCGCTTCGACGTCCGGATCCGCGATCTGGTCGACCTGCGGTTTCATGCCCTTGCGCAACGCGATCTCGGTGAGCTTCGCGTTCGCCTTGCCGTGATCGGCGACCATGCGTTCAGCGAATGCGCGCACGTCCGGCGACTGCGCCTGCTTCAGCGCGAGCTGGCTCGCCTGCACCTCGGCCTTGCCGGCGATGGCGGCCTTGTCAACGAATTCGGCGTCGCCGCTCTGCGGGGCTTTCACGATGCCCGGATCACCGGCAGCGGCGCCCGACGACGGATTGATCACGCCACCCGGCACGTGCGAATTCGATGCGGGCGGCTCGCTCGGCATCTGGGCATGCGCGAGTCCCGACACGGCGAGCATGCCCGCGGCGAGCGCCGCGATCGTCCAGTTGGGTTGTTTCATGCGCTTTCTCCTTGTGGGGGGAATCGTCACCCGCCGACGATCGAGCCGCCGTTCGGATGCAAGGTCTGTCCCGTCATGTAGCTCGCGCCTTCCGCTGCGAGCAGCACGTAGCAGCCGATCAGCTCGTCCGGCTGCCCCGGCCGCTTGAGCGGCACGTTCGAACCGAACTTCGATACCTGCTCGGCTGCTGCTGGGGCGGCGGGGTCTTTGCCGTGATCACGCGTTCATCCTTGAACCGGTGTCCGCGAATCGGCGCAAGCAGCGTGCCGTGCGCGGCCCGCCGGCCCGTGCACGGTTGCACGGACCGTGCCGCACGCCGCGTTGCAAGCGCATGCAGAAACGAAACAGCGCGCTCAACGCGGGCTGCCCTGCGTGGTGCCGTCCGGCCGGCGCACCGGATCGAAGTCGCGCCATTCGCCGTCGTGCCAGTCGCCTTCGACACGCTCGATCGATTGCGCGCCGGTCGCGCGCAGCACGCCTTCCGCGGTGGCCGCGGTCGTCGCCGTCACGCGTGCGGCCAGGATCACGCCGGATTCGCTCTGCGCGAGCATGCCCTTGCCTTCAGCCTGCTCGCCGCGCATCCGGCCGAGCGCGCCGCCGAACGCGCCGAGATACGCGCCGGCGAGCGCGCCGGCGGCTGGCACGAACCAATAGCGCAGGCCGAGCGCATAGACGATCAACCCGACGATCGCGCCGATCAGCAGCCCGCGCAGCGCACCGACCATCGCGCCGCGGCCGCCCGGCTTCGCGGCCGTATCGGCATACACGTCGCCGCCGATCGGGAAGCGCGCGTGCTGGCCGCCCGGGTTCAGGAAGAAGATCGACACGTCATCCGGGCCGAACGCGCGCTCGTAAAGGTGGCGCGCCCCACCTTCCGCTTCATCGAACGTCGTGAAGCGGCCTGCGACGATCATCGCCATGCTCGTGCTCCTCGTGACGGTGAGGCGCCGTGCACGCGACGGCGCGCACGGCGCGACGCGGCGGCACTCACCTCAGCCGCCCGAGTTCCTTCGAGACCGATGCCGGCGTCGCGTATTCGCGATCGGGAATCTGCCGCAGCATGTCGAGCACGCCCGGGTCCGCATGCGAGCGTTCCGCGCACTGCACGACGTCCGACTTGCTCGCCGGATAGTCCATTCCCTTCAGCGCCTTCTGCACGTCGACCGGGCTCGGCGCCTTGCCATGCCCCGTCTGATGGCCGCCCTTGTCGTGGTCCTGCTGCGTGCGCTCGCCTTCGTGCGCGCGCGCGTGGCTGTATTCGTGGCCCGTATGTTGTCGGGATGACATGAAAACCTCCTTCGAATGAAAAACGGAAAGGCATGCGATCACGTCGACGCGCGGCGCGCGCGCGCGAGCGCGGCGACCACCAGCGCCGCCGCGCCCAGCGCGAGCGCGCCCGCGACCTTCGGCCGCTGCACCATCGCGTTGTACGCGCAACCGCGCAGCACGGGTCCGTCCATCCCTTCGCGCTCGTGCAGCGCGTGGCGCGACTCGTACAGCGCGTTGTCGTCGCGCGGTCGCGCCGGGCGCACCGTGCGCTGGCCGCGCGAGAACAGCGTGGCCGCGACGCGATCGAACAGCCGCGGCGCGTGATACGCACTGGCCGACGTGAACTTCGCGGCGCCGCCGACGAACAGCGTGCGGCGCGGATGCGCGGCCGCGAACAGGATCGCGTCGGCGACGAGGTCCGGGTCGTAGATCGGCGGCGGCAGCTTCGCCTCGACGTTCATGTAGTTCTTCGCGTGCATCACCAGCATCGTGTCGATCGCGGCCGGCTTGATCAGCGTGACGGATACGGGCAGACGATCCGACTCCAGCTCGAGCCGCAGCGAATCGGTGAAGCCCTTCACCGCGTGCTTCGACGCCACGTACGCGCTTTGCAGCGGCACCGGTGCGTCGGACGCCTCGCTGCCCATGTTGATGATCGCGCCGCCGTGGAAATCGCTCTTGCGCCGGAAATGGTCCGACGCGACGAGCGAGCCGTGCACGACGCCCCAGTAGTTGGTATCGAACAGCCGGCGCTGATCCTCGAGCGGCACCGCGGCCGCCGTGCCGAAAATCGATACGCCCGCGTTGTTGATCCACGTATCGAAGCCGCCATAGGTATCGGCCGCCTTCGCGGCCGCGCGCTGCAGATCCTCGACGTTGCCGACGTCGCCGGCGACCGGCACCGCGAGGCCGCCATGCTGGCGGATTTCCTCGCATAGCGTGTTCAGCGCGTCCTCGTTGCGCGCGAACAGCACCAGCTTCGCACCGCGCCGTGCCGCCTTGCGCGCGGTGACGAGGCCGATGCCGCTCGTGGCGCCCGTGATCACGATCGTCTGCTCGCCGACCGGTTTGAGCATGCAGTTCATCTCACTGGACTCCTTCTACGGCGCCGAGGTTATTTCGCACGGATGGTCAGCTGGTCGCGCACGTCCTGCACACCGTCGATCTTTCTGACGACGCCGACCGCCTGCGTGCGCTGCTGTTCGTCCGGCACGCTGCCGGTGAGCATCACGATGCCGTGGCGCGTCTTCACGTGAATGTCGCCGGCCGACAGGCCGCTCGTGCCGACCAGTTCGGCCTTGGCCTTGGTGGTGATGGTCGCGTCGTGGATCTTCGTGCCGGTGCTCGAATGCGTCGACGACGACATGGATGACGATGCCGTGCCGTCGTCGCCGGCGCCGAACACGTTCGGTGCGACGACCGTGCAGGCAGCGGCCGCGGCGATGGCGATCGCCATGCCGAGGCGCCTGGCGGGATGACGGCGGAATCGCGATGCGCGGGCTTGCAGCGGGAATATCTTCATCGTGACCTCCTTTCGTGGGGGCCGGCATGGCCGGCGGGTATCCCGATGGCGCAAGTCGCGTGCCGCGCGCGGTAAGCCGCGCAGATACGCGGCACGCCGATCGGACGCCCTTTCATCCAACCCGTTGTAATTTTTTCGGCGCACCGGCGCGCCGTTTCCCCCGCAAGGTTCCGGGCATGCCGATTGCCGAACAGGGACGCAACGGGGCCCATCGGCGCGGCCCCGATCCTGGGAGCAACACCATGCAGAGAATCGCGTTGATCAGTGAACATGCGTCGCCGCTGGGGGTGATCGGCGGCGTGGATGCGGGCGGGCAGAACATCTACGTCGCGAACCTCGCGAAGCAACTCGCCGAGCGCGGCCTCGACGTCGACGTCTACACGCGTTGCGACAATCCGCACCTGCCCGAGGCCATGCGGATCGGCTCGCGCATGCGCGTCATCCACGTGCCGGCCGGCCCGCCCGTCGACGTGCCGAAGGAGCGGCTGCTGCCGTACATGGGCGCGTTCGCGGAGCAGATGATCGCGCGCATGCGGCGCGAACCCGATCCGGTCGACGTGATGCACGCGAACTTCTTCATGTCGGGCGAGGCCGCACTGCGCGTGAAGCAGCGTCTCGGCATTCCGCTCGTCACGACGTTCCATGCGCTCGGCCGCGTGCGCCGCCTGCATCAGGGCGCGGCCGACGGTTTCCCGGACGAACGCTTCGCGATCGAGGACCGGCTCACGCGACGCTCGGATCGGCTGATCGCCGAATGCCCGCAGGATGCGCTGGATCTCGCGACGCACTACCGCGCCGACGCGGCGCGCATCGAGATCGTGCCGTGCGGATTCGATGCAGGCGAGTTCCGGCCGGTGCCGCGCATCGATGCGCGTGCGCGGCTCGGCTGGCCGCAGGATGCGTTCATCGTGTTGCAGCTCGGGCGCCTCGTGCCGCGCAAGGGAATCGACACCGTGATCGACGCGCTCGCGCGGATGCCGCGCGATCCGCAACGGCCGACGCGGCTCTACATCGTCGGCGGCAGCCATGCGACGCCCGACCCCACGCGCGATCCGGAACTCGCGCGGCTCGTCGCGCTCGCGCACGACACCGGCATCGCGGAGCACGTGACCTTCGTCGGCCGGCGCGAGCGCGACGCGCTGCATCTGTACTACAGCGCCGCGGACGTGTTCGTGACGACGCCGTGGTACGAACCGTTCGGCATCACGCCGGTCGAGGCGATGGCATGCGCGGCACCGGTGATCGGCAGCGACGTCGGCGGCATCCGCACCACGGTGGACGACGGCACGACCGGCTATCTGGTGCCGCCGCGCGATCCGGGCGCGCTCGCCGCGCGGCTCGTTCAGTTGCGCGCGCAACCGGATCTGTGCGCGGCGCTCGGCCGCGCCGGCTACCTGCGCGCGCACCGCTTCTATACGTGGCGCGGCGTGGCCGACCGCCTCGTCGACATCTATCGCGACGTCGCGCACCCGCAGCGCGCCGGCACCGCGGCCGGCAATCGCCGCACGCCCGTCGCGACCACGCCGGGCGTACTCGCGCACCGCAAGGAGAATGCATGATGAAGGGCTATGATCGCAAACGCGTACTCGTCACCGGCGGCGCCGGATTTCTCGGTTCGCATCTGTGCGAACGCCTCGTGAAATCCGGGCACGACGTGCTGTGCGTCGACAACTTCTACACGGGGACGAAGGACAACATCGCGCACCTGCTCGATGCGCCCAACTTCGAGCTGATGCGGCACGACGTGACGTTTCCGCTGTACGTCGAGGTCGACGAGATCTACAACCTCGCGTGCCCGGCGTCGCCCGTGCACTACCAGCGCGATCCGGTGCAGACGACCAAGACCAGCGTGCACGGCGCGATCAACCTGCTCGGCCTCGCGAAGCGCGTGAAGGCGCGCATCCTGCAGGCATCGACGAGCGAGGTGTACGGCGACCCCGACGTGCATCCGCAGGACGAGCACTACTGCGGCCGCGTGAATCCGATCGGCCTGCGCGCGTGCTACGACGAAGGCAAGCGCTGCGCGGAAACGCTGTTCGCGGACTATCACCGCCAGTACGGCGTCGACGTGCGGATCGCGCGGATCTTCAATACGTACGGGCCGCGCATGCATCCGGCCGACGGACGGGTCGTGTCGAACTTCATCACGCAGGCGCTGGCCGGCGAGCCGCTGACCGTGTACGGCGACGGCAGGCAGACGCGCTCGTTCTGCTATGTCGACGACATGGTCGACGCGCTGATCCGGCTGATGAACGAGCCGGGCGACGCCTGCGAGCCGGTGAACCTCGGCAGCGACGACGAGATCGCGATGATCGACATCGCGCGCGAGGTCGTGAGGATCGTCGGCGCGACGGTCGCGATCGAGTTCCGCCCGCTGCCGTCGGACGATCCGCGCCAGCGTCGGCCCGATCTCGACGCCGCGCACCGGCGCCTCGACTGGCGCGCGACCACGCCGCTCGCGAGCGGGCTCGCGCATACCGCGCAGTATTTCATCCATCGGCAGGCGGTGCATCACGCGCCGGGCGACCTCGTGCGCAGCACGCAGATCGCGTCGCACATGCTCGCGCAGATCAGCACGCGGAACCGGCCGGCAGCGGCGAGCTGACGGGCCGGCACGCCCCGCCGTGACGGCCGATGCGCACGACGCATCAGCCGTCGCGCTGCGTCACGCGCGCGATCTTCTGCGCCAGCTCGCGCACGTCGACCGGCTTACAGAGATAGCCGTCGAAACCCGCTTGGAGCGCGCGGCGCTCGTCGGCGAGACTCGCATGCGCGGTCACGGCGAGCACGCGCAACCCGGGCGGCGTGACGCCGTTCGCGCCGCCGTGACGCAATGCGTCGAGCAGCCAGAAACCGTCGCCGTCGGGCATCGCGAGATCGGACAGCACGACGGTCGGCTGCATGTCGTCGACGAGCGCGAGCGCTTCGCGGCCCGACGATGCGATCGCGACAGCCGCGCCGAGCGTCGTCAGCGCCGCCGTCAGGCTTGCGCGCGTGGTCGCGTCGTCGTCGACGATCAGAATGCGCTGCGTATCGAGCGCAAGCGGATCGGCACGCACGCCCGGCTGCGCGACGCCCCACGCCATCGCCCCGATCGGCTGCCAGCCGGCCGGCAGCGTCACGGTAAACGTCGCGCCGCGATTGTGGCCCGCGCTTTCGACGCGCACGTTGCCGCCGTGCAGCTCGGCGATATGCCGGACGATCGACAGGCCGAGCCCGAGCCCGCGCCGCGACGACGCGGGCGATTCGTCCGCGCGGCGGAACATGTCGAACACATGCGGAATGAACGCGGCGGGAATGCCTTGTCCGGTGTCGGCGACGGTCAGCACCGCGTGCGCATCGTCGCGCGACAGCGTGACCGTCACCGCGCCGCCGCCCGGCGTGAACTTCAGCGCGTTCGACACGAGGTTCGACACCATCTGCCGCAGACGCTCCGCGTCGCCCGACACCACGCATGCACGCTCCGTGCACTCGAATTCGAGCACGATGCCGGTGGACGACGCGGCCGTCTGGAACGCCCCGACCGCATCGGAGAAAAGCCGTACCACGTCGACCGGCATCGCATCGATCCGCAGCTTGCCGGTCGCGAGCGACGATGCGTCGAGGATGTCGCCCACCATCCGCGTGAGCGAACGCGCGCTGCGGTCGATCGCGTCGATCGCCTGCTGCTGCAGCGCGGCGTCGCCGGAATTGCGCAATACCTCGACCCAGCCGTAGATCACGTTCAGCGGCGTGCGCAGCTCGTGCGACACGGTCGCGAGCAGTTCGTCCTTCAGGCGGTTCGACGTATCGGCCTGGTCGCGCGCGTCGCGCGCGCCCTGCAGCGAGCGCTGCGCGCGCAGGTCGCGGCGGCGCTGGGCGCCGGTCTCGCGCAGCGTCAGCGACAGCGCGACGCAATTGCGCGCATCGCCACGCACCGGGCACGCGGACACGGTCGCGCGAAAGCGCCGGCCGTCGCGCCGCACGCACAACAGTTCGAGCGGGCCGACCGCTTCGCGCATCGTGTCGAACGATTCGGTGAGCGGATTGCGCCGCAGCCAGCGCATCGCCACCAGCGTGTCGAGCGGACGCCCGCGCGCGTCGGCTTCGTCATACCCGAAAATCCGCTGCGCGGCCGGGTTCCAGCTGACGATGCGGCCCTCGTCGTCGATCCCGACGATCGCGTCCGGCGACGCTTCGACCACCGCGAGCTGCAACCGCGACGTATCGGTGAGCGCGCGTTCCGCGCCGGCGTCGCGCAGCAGCAGCACCGCGCCGTCGACGTTGCCGTCCGCGTCCGCGATCGGCGACGCCGTTTCGACGATCGGCACCGGCGTGCCGCCGTCGGCGCCGTGCAGCCAGTGCCGGTCCGACAGCGCATGCGCGCCGCCCAGCGCGCGATCGAGCGGGGTCGTCTGCACGCGCCGGTCGTCGTAATCGAACACGCGCAGCACGTCGCGCACGGGCCGGCCGGGCGCATCGTCCGCGCGGCAGCCGGCCAGCTCGGCCGCGGCTGCATTCAGATACGTCACGCGCCCTTTCGTATCGGCCGCGATCACGCCATGCGGCAGCGCCTGCAGCACGGCTTCGAGCTGCCGCCGCGCGGCGGCTTCGCGTCGGCACGCGACGTCGTTTGTGAGCCGCGCGTGGCGCAGCATCGCCGCAATCGCGCAGACCAGCACGCCGACCAGCATGAAGATGCCGAGCTGCACGAGCCGATCGTGCAGTGGCCCGGTGTAGGCATCCGGATCGGACAGGAACAGCGTCCAGACCAGCAGCCCGCTGGCGACGGTCGATACGAAGCCGAACAGGAACGACGTCGCCCACGCCGCGCCGGCCAGCATCGGGTAGTACAGAACGAGCGGCAGATTCGCGCCGCCGAAGCGGATCGCGAGCGTCTGCAGCACGGTCGCGATCGCGACGAGCATCACGGCGGTTGCATAACTTCCGGCCCGCGGCCGTGCAATTTCAATCATCGGACACGCTCCTGCCGCCAGGCCGGCGTCGGCCGGCCACGGGTGAACGGGCGGGCATGCCGCGTGCTCGTCCCCCTGCCCGCGGGCCGGCACCGCTGGCTCGGCCGCTTGCACCTGCTACGAGGGAGACCTTCGAGACATGACCGCTCCGACACGCTGGCTCGTCATCTCGCCGCATCTCGACGATGCCGTTTTCGGTTGCGGACGGCGGCTCGCGCAGGCATCCGGCTCGGTCGTCGTCTCGGTCTTCGCGCGTATTGCGGCCCGCGATACGGCACCGCCTGCGCGTGCGCAGCCGCACCGGTACGTGCATGAGCGCATCGGTCACCGCATCAGGAGTCCGGTTTTTCCGCTTCGTCTTCCAGTTGCGCGAGCCGGTTGTAAATCGTCTTCAGGCTGACGTCGAGCACCTCGGCGGCCTGCGCCTTCACGCCGCCGCATTGTGCGATGGTGCCGAGGATCAGCTTGCGGTCGACCTCCTCGAGCGGCGTGCCGAACGGCACCGTCACGCGATCTTCATGCGTATCGACCATGCTCGACAGCTCGTCCATGATCGGCGGCGGCAGCGTGTCGATCACGTCGGCGTCGCTGAAGATGCTCGCGCGCTGCACGAAGTTGCGCAGCTCGCGCACGTTGCCGGGCCATGCGTAGGTCTTCAGCGCTTCGCGCGCGGCCGGCGCAAAGCGCAGGTTGCGGCCGCTTTCCTCGTTGTAGTGCTGCAGGAAGGAATCCGCGAGCATCGGGATATCGTCGCCCCGCTCGCGCAGCGACGGCAGCGGGATCGGAAACACGTTGATCCGGTGATAGAGATCGGGCCGCAGCTTGCCGTCGGCCATCGCGGCTTCCGGATCGCGATTGGTCGCCGCGACGATGCGCACATCGACGTCGATCTCGCGTGTCGAGCCGAGCCGCGTGAGCCGCCCGGTTTCCAGCACACGCAGCAGCTTGACCTGCGATTCGACCGGCATCTCGGTGATTTCGTCGAGGAACAGCGTGCCGCCGTCCGCACGCTCGAAGAAACCCTTGTGCTGCCGCTCCGCACCCGTGAAGCTGCCGCGGTCGTGGCCGAACATCTCGCTTTCGACGAGGTTCGCGGCGATCGCGCCGCAGTTCACCGCGAGGAACGGGCCGCGCCGACGCAGGCTCAGGTCGTGCACCGTCTGCGCGGCAAGCTCCTTGCCGGTGCCCGACTCGCCGGTGAGCAGCACCGACGCTTCGGTGCGCGCGACGCGGCCGATCGCGTCGTACACGGTCTGCATTGCGGGGGAACTGCCGAGCATCCGGCCGAAGCGGCCGAGGCGCTGCAGTTCCGAACGCAGCTCGGCGATTTCCTCATGCAACGCGGTGGTGCGCGGCACGCGCGCGAAGATGCTGTTCAGCCGCTGCATGTTGAGCGGTTTCACCAGGTAGTCGGTGGCGCCGCGCCGCAATGCATCGATCGCGGTTTCGAGGCTTGCGTGACCGGTGGTCAGCACCATTTCGCAATGCGCGCGTTTGGGCAATGCGTCGAACAGATCCATCCCGTTGCCGTCCGGCAGTACGAGGTCGCACAGCACGAGATCGGGGGTATTTGTCGAAACGAGCGTGCGCGCTTCTTCGAGCGTCGCGGCCGTGTCGCATGCAAGCTGCTGCGCCTGAGCGAGCGTCGCGAGCATCGCGCGCGTATCGGCATCGTCTTCGACGATCAGGACATAAGGCATCGAAGCTCCTTGTGATGCGGCCCGGCTCGAGCATCGGCCGAAACCGCGGCGGGCATGCGATGCGGGGTACGACGCCGGTCACTCGGCGGCACATCCTCACCGCATGCGAATGAGCAGACAAGCTGTCCTGCCATGACAAACGAGTGTTTAGCAGTATAGAAGAAGCGTGTCGTGCATTCGCCGCTCATCGAATAAATCTATCCGGTCGCGGCGGACACATTGCCAGATTCAATCCGGCGGGACGGGTATAAAAGGTATGCTTTCCACATGAAAAGACGGCGCGCATCGCGTCATTTTTTCATCTTGCCTCGCCGATTTCGGTCAAAACTTCCCAATACGATCTTACTCATGTCGAAATCAGACGATGACGGCACGCGACTGTTCGGCCGCTCGCGAACGATCCAGGACTTACTGCTGAAGGTATCGCGCGTCGCCGTGACGCGCGTCAGTGTGCTGGTGGTCGGCGAAAGCGGCGCCGGCAAGGACATCGTCGCGCGGCTCATCCACGACATGAGTCCGCGCCGGCGCGGGCCGTTCGTGCCCGTCAACTGCGGTGCGATTCCGAAGGACATCGCGGAGTCGCATTTGTTCGGACATGAAAAAGGCAGCTTCACCGGTGCCGTTGCACAACATGTGGGCATGTTCGAAGCCGCGCGCGGCGGCACGCTGTTTCTCGACGAAATCGCGGAAATGCCTGCGGAATTGCAGGTGAAGCTGCTGCGCACGCTCGAGTCGAACACGATCGTGCGCGTCGGCGGCCACGAAGCGATTCCGCTCGACGTGCGGATCGTCGCGGCCACCCATCACGATCCGGTCGAGGCCGTACGCAGCGGCCGGCTGCGCGAGGATCTCTTCTACCGGATCGCGCCGATCGCGCTGCACGTGCCCGCGCTGCGGCAGCGCGAGGACGACGTCGGCGACATCGCGCTGCAGATCGTCGAACGGCTGAACGCGCGGCACCGCACGCGCAAGCGCCTGTCGATGCAGGCGATGAAGGCATTGCGCACCTACACGTGGCCCGGCAACGTGCGGGAGCTGCGCAACGCGCTGGAGCGCGCGTTCATCCTTGCGGACGAACAGATCGAACTGCAGCTGCCGCGCCGGCAGCCGCCTCGCGAGGAAGTGCGCCACAACGCGATGACGCTGCACATCGGCACGACGCTCGCGCATACGCAGCAGCGCTTCATCGTCGCATCGCTGCGCCATTTCAACGGCGACAAGCCGCGTACCGCGAAGGCGCTCGGCATCAGCCTGAAAACCTTGTACAACCGTCTTGCGCTGCTAACCGAACACGAACGCAACGCGGCGAGCGGCGCGGCCGACGCCGGCGGCTCCGCCGTTGCCGCGAGCGCGGCAACGCCCCCCCGGGGGGGGGGGCGGGGCCCCCCCCGCCGCTTGAGATCACTCCTCGTCCATCAACCGGACCTTGACCCGCTTGCCCTTGATCTTCCCCGCATTGAGCTTGC
>NZ_QTPW01000056.1:0-26459 GCF_003857965.1 Burkholderia sp. Bp9031 | reverse complement strand
GCCTTGCAAATCTCACAACACCGTTTCAGCTATCGAGCCTTGCTGCACAAGCCTTTGCGAATTGTTCAAGGCCGACTCTTTATCTGATTTATGGCCGAGTTTGCCATGGCTAAATGGCGAATCGAACGTGGGGTCTCTGGCCTAGGTTTCAATGCAAAAATTTGAAAGCCTCCTCAAGCAATTGCCGTTTCAGGTTTCCGCCCGATGCGCCTTCGCGCGCACCAGCCTAGCCTCTCAAAACGGTAGGAGGTCCTAGGATTGCCGCGGACGCCCCAAGGTATCGCGTCCTTCAATCGAGACCGCGGATCGTCAATCCTTATAGGAGTCGCTCAATGCCGTGTTTCCGCACCGAGCGTTATCCATGCACCGGCTACATCGCACCCGGCTTTAGCGCAATAGATTTTCCTTCACCCGATCTCGTCTTCACGAATTCACTAGAATAGATCGTTACTTCACTCGTGTCCAATTCATCGCCATATTGACGCAACAAAAGAAACTGCCCCTTACCAAACCAAACAACCTCTTCATTCGACGCAGTTGCACCAAAAGCATTCTGAACTACCGACTTCCTTTCCGTAGCAGGTTTCCCATATTTAGAAATCAATGCATCCTTTACATCAGAAAATCCACTCGAAGGAAAACGCACACCAGCAGATCCGATCTTGTGGTTATTATCCATCATAAACACATAGCTTAACGCTGCGTAACCCGCATAGCGAACCTTGTCCTGCGGCATAGCCTGTTCTGAATCGGATTTATCCTGATCGCGAAGAATTACACAAATGTTGCCACAAGCCTCGCCAAACTCTCGTGCAATTTTCGTAGAATCATCCCCGATCATCACTCCCTTAAGCTCAAACTGAACGCTTGAAGGCTTTCGACCACTCGTAGCCATTTTTTTCTGAGCACCATTCAACCCATCCGCAAATGCAATGGAGAAAACGCTGGATAACGCAACAACGATAACAAAAACGATCTTCCTCACCGCTGGTCTCCGAAAAAATTAGTAAGAGGGCCATACATCCCCGGCTGGCACCAGCGCAGTTGAAAGTGTTCCGACCCTATGGCCACATGTTATGCGAAAAGCGATCTTTCGGTAACTGGTCCGCGGTCCTATCGGGCTCACCGACGCGGGTAGCCGTCGACACCTTACGTCGGAGGAGGTCCGTCTAAGGGGAGCCCAACAACGCAGCGTCCGACATCGCAAAAAATAGGAAACCCTAGGAACGCGGCGCGGGGCCGAAGGTATTGCGTCCTTCAATCGGGCACACGGAGCGCCAATCCTTACATGTCCTGCGTGGATGTCTTGCACACTTTCATACCTTCCGAGCCACGACCTCGAGAGCTAAAAATCCGCGGAACATGGATGCTCTGGTAAACTGCTACACAAGTATCCGACATGGAGTAGCGCTGCCCGCTCCATGTTCCTTTTAAATCAAAGTGTTGCGGGGGCGCGTGGACGGTGCTTCGATTCCCATCGCCCGCTCCACCTTCGGCTGCACGGCAGCCAGCGCAAGAGCCGCCTCGTCGAAGGCGGCTTTTTTGTACCATGTGCCCGTTCATCCGGCGCACCGCTGCGCGTAACGGGCCCGCGCCCGAACCGAGCCTTTCTCTGTCACCGATGATGCACGACGATCCGAACGAAGCCGGCCTGCCGCCGGACGACGCCGCCCTTCCCGACGAAGCCGCCGACGGCGCCGACGAAGTCAATCCGCTGCACCACCGCCGCATCCGCAGCTTCGTGACGCGCGCCGGCCGCGTATCGACCGGCCAGCGCCGCGCGCTCGACGATCTCGGCCCGCGCTTCGTCGTCCCGTACGCGGCTGAAATTCCCGACTGGGACGCCGTGTTCGGCCGCAGCGCGCCGCGCATCCTGGAGATCGGCTTCGGGATGGGCGCATCGACCGCGGAAATCGCCGCGCACCGCCCGGGCGACGACTTCCTCGGCGTCGAGGTGCACGAGCCGGGCGTCGGCGCACTGCTGAAGCTGATCGGCGAGCAGGACCTGCCGAACATCCGCATCATCCAGCACGACGCGGTCGAAGTGCTCGAGCACATGCTCGCGCCGGAAAGCCTCGACGGCGTGCACATCTTCTTCCCGGATCCGTGGCACAAGGCGCGCCACCACAAGCGCCGGCTGATCCAGCCGCCGCTCGTCGCGCACCTCGCGTCGCGCCTGAAGCCTGGCGCATACCTGCATTGCGCGACCGACTGGCAGAACTACGCCGAACAGATGCTGGAAGTGCTCGGCGCCGAACCGACGCTCGACAACACGGCCGCCGACTACGCGCCGCGCCCCGAGTACCGCCCCGTCACGAAGTTCGAACGGCGCGGGCTGCGGCTCGGCCACGGCGTGTGGGACCTGGTGTTCCGCAAGCGCGCCGGCTGAATCCGCGCTGCCGCGCCGCGCCGCACAATGAAAAACGGCCCGACCGGCATCTTTGCCGATCGGGCCGTTTTCTATTGGAAGCGCCGTCGCCTCCGCACCGGCATCACGCCCAGTTCAACCATCCGCTGTAACCCACAAGCAGCACGAACAGGCCGAACGCGATCCGATACCACGCAAACACGGTGAAGTCGTGCGTCGCGACGAAGCGCAGCAGCCAGCGCACGCACACGAACGCGCTGATGAACGCGGCAACGAGCCCGAGCGCGAACAGGCCGAGCGAGTCGACCGTGAACGCCTGCCAGTCCTTGACCGTTTCATAGAGCGTCGCGCCGAAGATGATCGGAATCGCAAGGAAGAACGAGAATTCGGTCGCGACGCGCCGATCGAGGCCGAACAGCATCCCGCCGATGATCGTCGAGCCCGAGCGCGACATGCCCGGCACCAGCGCGAAGCATTGCGCGATGCCAACCTTCAGCGCGTCGAGCGGCGTGAGCGCATCGACCGACTGCACGCGCGGCGGCTCGCGGCGTTCGCGCTGCCGCGCCTCGGCCCACAGGATGATCGCGCCGCCGACGACGAGCGCGAATGCGACCGGCACCGGCGAAAACAGCACGGCCTTGATCTTCTTCTCGAACAGCAGGCCGAGCGCGATCGCGGGAATCGTCGCGATCACGACGTTCAGCGTGAAGCGCTGCGCGTCGGCCCGGCTCGGCAGCCCGCACACGACGGACACGATCCGCTGCCGGTATTCCCAGCAGACCGCGAGGATCGCGCCGAACTGGATCACGACGTCGAAGGTCTTCGCGTGCGCATCGTTGAAATTCAGGAAGCTGCCCGCGACGATCAGGTGGCCGGTGCTCGATACCGGGAGGAATTCCGTCAGCCCCTCGACGACGCCGAGGATCAATGCCTTGCAGATCAGGATCCAGTCCATCCGTGGCCCAACTCCGAAGTAGTCGAAAGAAAGGGCCGCGTCACCGCCGCGGCCCGCCCGGCCGCGCGCGGTGCGCCGTCACTTTTCGACGATCGCCACGCGTATGCCGTTTGTAAGAATCGTAATTGTACCGGGTTCGTAGTTCACTCCGGCAAATTGCAATTGCTCGGGCTTGAACGTGTAGATCGGATAGTTGGTCAGCACCTGCGTCGCGAGCAGGCCGGCGGCCGCGCCGACCTGCTGCGCGTACATCTGCGCGTCGCCGTCGAGCACGAGGCTGTCGACGGCCGGCGCCTTCAGCACGACCGAGCGGCTCGGCGCATCGTAAGCGAGCTGGCCCGATACGGTGAATTTGCCGCTCACCGGTTCGCGCAGGAACGGACTCGCGAAATGCGCATCGAGCTGCACGGCGACGCGGTTCTGGTCGGGCAGCAGGTTGACGGCGGGATTCGCGAGCGACACGTCGACGACCTGCGCGACCGTCTTCTGATACGGAAACTTGCGCGCGACGGCTTTCTGCACGTCGCCGCGCGAGAACGTGTAGTGATCGGGGATGAACGGGAACGTCGACGCACAGGCGGCGAGCGATACCGACACGCCGATGGCGCCGGCGCAAACGGCGAGGAAACGGCGCCGGCCGGGCGTGCAAGATGCGGTCATGCTGAACAATCTCCTGTATCGGGCAAAGCGGCAGTCGGGCCATCGGCTTCGCCCCGTGTGAGGCGTGGACCGAAGTTAGTGCTCGAGCGCACGCCACCGGTTCCGTGCGCGCGCCGCTGCACGGCGGCGCGGCCGTGCGTCAGCGGGCCGCGCCGGCGCCGGGCGACGGCTGCGTCGCGACCTCGAGGCGCGTCAGCCACGCGAGCGCGTCGTCGCGCGATGCCCCGCACATCTCGACGGACGGCTGCAGCCCGGAACAGCACGCGGGACGCTCGGGCCGGCCGAAGATCCGGCAGCGCAGGTCGTCGCCGAGCTGCACGCAGCGCACGCCGGCCGGCTTGCCGTCGGGCATCCCCGGAATCGGGGAGGAAATCGACGGCGCGATGCAGCATGCGCCGCACCCCTCGCGGCACGCATGCGGCGGCGGGACATCGGCGGGCGCCGGACGGATGGGCATTTCGACGGACACTTCGACTCTCTCGCAAACAACAAAAACGGTGCGGCAACCGGACGCAGCGGCGCGGCGGCCCACTGCGCATTGTGCCACCGCCGGCTGCGACGTTATTACACAATGCAGCCGAAACGGGCATTCATATACTCGAAAGCATCTAAAAAGCGCGAGACCATCATGAACTCCGGTTCTGCCGACATACTGTTCCGTCCCGATTTGCTCGCGAAGTACGGCGCGAACGGGCCGCGCTATACGTCCTACCCCACCGCGCTGCAGTTCCGCGACGATTTCGATCCGGCCGACTACGTGCGCGCGGCGGCCGATCCCGGCGCGTCGTCGAGCGATCTGTCGCTGTACTTCCACATCCCGTTCTGCAACACGGCCTGCTTCTATTGCGGCTGCAACAAGATCGCGACCAACAATCATCGCCGCGCGCGCCCGTATCTCGAGCAACTGAAGCGCGAGCTGGCGCTGCAGGCCGCGCTGTTCGATCCCGAGCGCCCGGTCACGCAGTTGCACTGGGGCGGCGGCACGCCGACGTTCCTGTCCGACGCCGAAACGGCCGAACTGATGGCGGCCACCCGCGAGCACTTCGCGCTCGCGCCGGACGCCGACGCCGAGTTCTCGATCGAGATCGACCCGCGCACGGTCACGCCCGCGACGGTCGTCCACCTGCGCAATATCGGCTTCAACCGGCTGAGCCTCGGCGTGCAGGATTTCGATCCGGTCGTGCAGCAGGCGATCAACCGGATCCAGCCGCTCGCGATGACGGCCGACCTGCTGTCGGCCGCGCGCACGACGGGCTTCCATTCGGTCAGCGTCGACCTGATCTACGGGCTGCCGCACCAGACGGTCGCCGTGTTCGCGCGCACGCTCGAGACGATCATCGAACTCGCGCCGGATCGCCTGTCGGTATTCGGCTACGCGCACATGCCGCACCTGTTCAAGATGCAGCGGCAGATCGACGATGCGACGCTGCCGCCGCCCGAAACGCGCATCGCGCTGCTCGGCCTCGCGATCGACATGCTGACGTCGGCCGGCTACGTGTACATCGGAATGGATCACTTCGCGCGGCCGTCCGACGAACTCGTGCGCGCGCAGCGCAACGGCACGCTGCAGCGCAATTTCCAGGGCTACAGCACGCGCGCGGACACGGACCTGGTCGGCTTCGGCGTGTCGTCGATCGGCAAGGTCGGCGACGTCTACGCGCAGAACGCGAAGGACCTGCCGGCCTACGGCGCGGCGCTCGACGCGGGCCGGCTGCCGATCGCGCGCGGCGTGCGGCTCACGGCCGACGACCGGCTGCGCCGCGACGTGATCACGCAGCTGATGTGCAACCTCGAACTGCCGTTCTCGCATATCGAGGCCGCGCACGGGATCCGCTTCGCCGAGCACTTCGCGCGCGAACTCGACGCGTTGCGCGGATTCGAGCAGGACGGGCTGCTGACCGTCGCCGGCGATCGCCTGACGATCCATCCGGCCGGCCGGATGGTCGTGCGCAACATCGCGATGGCGTTCGACGCGTACCTCGGCCGGACGCCGCGCCAGCGCTACTCGCGCACCGTCTGACGCGGCACGGCCGCGGGCGGGCGGCCGGTTTGATAAAGTAAGGGGCTCAACGCCCCTGCAAGAACCCGCACGATGCGCACCACCAAAGCAACCCACGCGGTCGAACGCCTGAAAACCCGCTCCGGCAACCCGCAGTTCGCGGCCGTCGCGATGGCGGGCGGCCTGTTCTACCTGGTCGACCGCTCCGGCGGCACCGCCGAGAAGCGCAGCGAACCGCTGCCGCTCGACGAATTCGTCAGGTTCGTCGACGAATTCGGCCCCAAGAAGCCGCGCAAGGCGAGCAAGCTCGACCTCGCGTTCGAGGCGCAGATCAAGAAGAGCAAGGGGTAAAGGTCTGTTGCAGGCCGTCTGAAGGCTTCGGCGCCGCCCTGTTTGGTACAATCACGAAGTTTCTCTATCCCCGCTGATGGCCGACCTGGCTGCGTGACCACACCATGAATATCGAAAACGCGCGTTTCAACATGATCGAACAACAGATCCGGCCGTGGGACGTGCTGGACCTGGACATCCTGGGCCTGCTGTCGATCGTCAAGCGTGAAAACTACGTGTCGCCCGAACATCGCGATCTCGCGTTCGCCGACCTCGAGCTGCCGCTGCCCGGCGGCACCAGCAAGATGCTGTTCCCGCGCGTCGAAGCGCGCGTGCTGCAGGAACTGGCCGTCAAGAAGCATGAGAACGTGCTCGTGATCGGCGCGGGTTCGGGCTACCTCGCGGCGCTGTTCGCCCATCGCGCGCAGCACGTGACGGCGGTCGACATCGATCCGGTCATCGCGAAGTTCGCGGCCGACAACCTGCGCAACGACGGCGTGACCAACGCGGAAGTCGTGCTCGGCGACGGTTCGCTCGGCTGGCCCGACAAGGCGCCGTACGACGTGATCTGCGTCGCGGGCGGCCTGCCGGTCGTGCCGCAGCAGATGCTCGAACAGCTGAAGATCGGCGGCCGCCTGTCGGCGTTCGTCGGCGGCCGTCCGGTGATGAAGGCGCAGATCATCACGCGCATCGACGACAAGCAGTACCGCGTCGCCGACGTGTTCGAAACCTACGTCAATCACCTCGTCAACGCGATCGAACCGTCGCGCTTCAAGTTCTGAGCGGCGGCCCCATGCAAATCCTGACGCCCGCGATGCTCGCGGAATGGCTTCGTGACCCGGCGCGCCCCGCGCCGGTCGTGCTCGACGTGCGCGAGCCGTGGGAAATCTCGACCGCGCAGATCGCCGGCAGCGTGTCGATCCCGATGCAGCAGATTCCCGCGCGCAGCGAGGAGCTCGACGACGAAGCGGAAATCGTCTGCGTGTGCCATCACGGAATGCGCAGCGCGCAGGTCGCGATGTTCCTCGAATCGCGCGGCTTCACGAAGCTGTACAACCTGCAAGGCGGGATCGACGCGTGGTCGCGCGACGTCGATCCGTCCGTGCCGCGTTACTGATCCTCCCGGCGGCGCATCGCGCGCCGCCATGCCGACCGGCACGTTGCCGCCGGTCTCGCCAGTCCGCCGAACGGGCGCGCCTTGCGCGCCCGTTTCCATTTCTGCTCCCGTGTGCCCCCTCCTCCGTGCAAGCATGCGCGCCGTGCACCATTTGCGCCCGCGTGAGCGCACCGCAACGGGTCGCGCATGCTGCACGACGTGCCATGCGCACCGCACTGACGCCCCGCACCACCCCGCACAGGCACGCCCGGCGTGCATCCGCGCGACTGGCACATGCCTTGCGTTACTCCGATGCCGGCGCCGCCACGGCGCACGCGTATCCAACACGTCAAGGGGAACCCGATGAAACGTCGCAGTCTGCTGAAGTTCGGTTCGATGGCCGGTGCACTCGCGCTGGCGGGCAAGAGTCCGTTCGCGCAAGCGGCCGATGCGGGCACCGGCCCGATCAAGGTCGGCATCCTGCATTCGCTGTCGGGGACGATGGCGATCTCCGAAACGTCGCTGAAGGACACGGCGCTGATGACGATCGCCGAGATCAACAAGAGCGGCGGTGTGATGGGCCGCAAGCTCGAGCCGGTGGTCGTCGATCCCGCATCGAACTGGCCGCTGTTCGCGGAGAAGGCGCGCCAGCTGCTCACGCAGGACAAGGTCGCATGCGTGTTCGGCTGCTGGACGTCGGTGTCGCGCAAGTCGGTGCTGCCCGTGTTCGAGGAACTGAACGGTCTGCTCTACTACCCGGTGCAGTACGAAGGCGAGGAGATGTCGCGCAACGTGTTCTACACGGGCGCCGCGCCGAACCAGCAGGCGATTCCGGCCGTCGAGTACCTGATGAGCGCGGAAGGCGGCGGTGCGAAACGCTTCTTCCTGCTCGGCACCGACTATGTGTATCCGCGCACGACCAACAAGATCCTGCGCGCGTTCCTGAAATCGAAGGGCGTGAAGGACGCCGACATTCAGGAGGTCTACACGCCGTTCGGCCACAGCGATTACCAGACCATCGTCGCGAACATCAAGAACTTCGCGCAGGGCGGCAAGACGACCGTGGTATCGACGATCAACGGCGACTCGAACGTGCCGTTCTACAAGGAGCTCGGCAACCAGGGGATCAAGGCGACCGACGTACCGGTGGTCGCGTTCTCGGTCGGCGAGGAAGAGCTGCGCGGGATCGACACGAAGCCGCTCGTCGGCCACCTCGCCGCGTGGAACTACTTCATGTCGGTGAAGAACCCGACGAACACGAAGTTCAAGGACCAGTTCGCCGCGTGGGTGAAGGCGAACAACCTGCCGGGCGGCGCGAAGCGCGTGACCAACGACCCGATGGAGGCGACCTATGTGGGCATCCACATGTGGAAGCAGGCCGTCGAGAAGGCGAAGAGCACCGACGTCGACAAGGTGCGCGTCGCGATGATCGGCCAGACCGTCGCCGCGCCGTCGGGCTTCACGCTCGCGATGGACGGCAACCATCACCTTCACAAGCCGGTAATGATCGGCGAGATCCGCGGCGACGGGCAATTCAACGTCGTGTGGAAGACGAAGACCGCGGTCCGCGCGCAGCCGTGGAGCCCGTTCATCGCAGGCAACCAGGGCAAGCCGGACATCGTCAGCTCGATTCCGGCGTTCCTGCGCCGGCAGCGCGCGGCGCTCGTCTGATGCGATGCGGAGCGCCGCGCACCGGCGTGGCGCTCCGCTTGCAGGCGGATGCACGCACTCCGCCGCCGCGAGCGCGGTAACGCGCGTCGCGCGCCCGCGCACCGTCGCACAACCCGTCGCACAACCCGATTCCCACGCCCGACAGGATCCCCGATGCCTACATGCTTTCGCCGCGCCGCCGTCGCGCTCGTCGCCTGTGCCGCGCTGGCGGGCGCGCTGCCGCGCGCCGCGCTCGCCCTGACGGCCGCCGATACCGCTGCGCTCGCCGGCGACGACTTCGACGCGAAAACGGCTGCGGTCGAACGGCTCGCCGCAGATGCCGATCCGCGCGCCGTCGCGCTGCTCAATGCGCTGTCGACCGGCGACGCGCTCGCGACCGGCGACGGCCGCCTGCTGATCCAGACCGGCGACACCGCACACGATGCGCTCACGCAGGCCACGACGCCGGCCGGCGACGCGCAGCCCGTGATGCTGAACAACCTGCTGCGCACGAAGATCGCCGGCGCGCTGTCGGGTCTGGCGCTCGCATCGCCCGATGTCGCCGCGCGTCGCGACGCGATCGATGCACTGCTGAAGTCCCCCGATCCTGCACTCAAGCCGATGATCGACCGCGCACGCGCGAAGGAAACCGATCCGGCGTTGAAGCGCCGTCTCGACGCACTGTGGGCGATCGCCGCGCTGCACGATGCGGATCCGGCGAAGCGTCTCGAAGCCGTGCAGGTCGTGGCCGCACGCCGCGATCTCGACATGATCGAGCAGTTGCGCCCGCTCGTCGCGAAGAACGCGGACGGCAGCTACGCGGAACCCGACGCACGCGTGCGCGATGCCGCGCAGCAAGGGCTCGATGCGTTGCACGCGCTGCAGCGCCGCGGCGAGATCGCGGGCACAGTGTTCGCGGGCCTGTCGCTCGGCAGCGTGCTGCTGCTGGCGGCGCTCGGCCTCGCGATCACGTATGGGCTGATCGGCGTGATCAACATGGCGCACGGCGAATTCCTGATGATCGGTGCGTACGCAACCTATGTCGTGCAGACGCTGATCCAGCGCTACGCGCCGGGCGCGTTCGACTGGTATCCGCTCGTCGCGGTGCCGGTATCGTTCGCGGCGGCCGCGCTGGTCGGCATCGTGCTCGAACGGCTCGTGCTGCGGCACCTGTACGGCCGCCCGCTCGAAACGCTGCTCGCGACCTTCGGCGTGAGCCTGATCCTGATCCAGGCAACCCGCATGCTGTTCGGCGCGCAGAACGTGCAGGTGGTGAACCCGTCGTGGATGAGCGGCGGCGTCACCGTGATGCAGAACCTGATCCTGCCGTACAACCGGCTCGCGATCCTCGCGTTCGCGCTCGCGGTCGTGTTCGTCGCGTGGGGCGTGCTGACGAAGACGCGGCTCGGCCTGTTCGTGCGTGCTGTCACGCAGAACCGCCGGATGGCCGCGTGCGTCGGCGTGAAGACCGCGCGCGTCGACGCGTATGCGTTCGCGTTCGGCGCGGGCATCGCGGGCCTCGGCGGCTGCGCGCTGTCGCAGATCGGAAACGTGGGCCCCGATCTCGGGCAGAACTACATCATCGATTCGTTCATGGCGGTCGTGCTCGGCGGCGTCGGCCAGATTGCCGGCACCGTGCTCGGCGGCTTCGGGCTCGGTCTCGTCAGCAAGGCGATCGAGCCGTTCTGGGGCGCGGTGCTCGCGAAGATCGCGGTGCTCGTGATGATCGTGCTGTTCATCCAGAAACGTCCGCAGGGCATGTTCGCCCCGAAGGGACGCAGCGCGGAGGCCTGACGTGACTTCATTCACCGATTCGTTGTCGAACCCGCTCGCCGACGCGCCGAAACCCCCTGCCTCCGTGCGCACGGAGGAAGGTTTCGCGCTCGGCCTGCCGCCCCGCCCTGCGTTGCTCTCGCGCCGCGCATGGCTCGCGCTCGTCGCGCTGTGCCTCGCGATCGGCATCGGCGTGCCGCTCGCCACGCTGGTCGCGCCCGAATCGAGCGCGTTCCATCTGTCCGCGTACGCGATGACGCTCGCCGGCAAGCTGATGTGCTACGCGATCGCCGCGCTCGCGCTCGATCTCGTATGGGGTTACTGCGGCATCCTGAGCCTCGGCCACGGGCTGTTCTTCGCGCTCGGCGGCTATGCGATCGGCATGTACCTGATGCGCGAGATCGGTCGCGACGGCAAGTACGGCAGCGACCTGCCCGACTTCATGGTGTTCCTCGACTGGCATCAGCTTCCGTGGTACTGGAACGGCACGCAGCATCTCGCATGGGCGCTGCTGCTCGTCGTACTCGTGCCGGCCGTGCTCGCGTGGGTGTTCGGCTTCTTCACGTTCCGTTCGCGCGTGAAGGGCGTGTACCTGTCGATCATCACGCAGGCGCTGACGTTCGCCGCGATGCTGCTGTTCTTTCGCAACGAGACCGGCTTCGGCGGCAACAACGGCTTCACCGACTTCAAGCGCATCGCCGGGTTTCCGATCACGTCGCCCGGCACGCGCACGGTGCTGTTGCTGCTGACCTTCGCGACGCTGGTGCTCGCGTTCATCGCCGCGCGCGCGATCGTCACCAGCAAGCTCGGGCGCGTGGTCACCGCGGTGCGCGACGGCGAGACGCGACTGATGTTCCTCGGCTACAGCCCGCTCGCATACAAGCTGTTCGTGTGGACGCTGTCGGCCGTGCTGTGCGGGATCGCGGGCGCGCTGTACGTGCCGCAGGTCGGCATCATCAATCCCGGCGAGATGTCGCCCGGCAATTCGATCGAAATGGCGATCTGGGTTGCGGTGGGCGGGCGCGGCACGCTGATCGGGCCGATCGTCGGCGCGTTCGCGGTGAACGGCGCGAAGAGTCTCTTCACCGCTTACTTCGCCGAATACTGGTTGTTCTTTCTCGGCCTGATCTTCGTGCTGGTGCCGCTCTTGCTGCCGCGCGGGATCATGGGCCTCGTCGACACGCTGCTCGCGAAGGGGAAACGCGGATGAACGGCACCGCCCTCTACCAGTTCACGCCGCCGCCCGAAGACGAGTTGCTGGCCGTCAGCGGCACCGCATCGATGGGCCATGTGGTGCCGCCCGGGATCGACACGTCGCACGGCACGATCCTCTATCTCGAGGACATCGAGGTGAGCTTCGACGGCTTTCGGGCGCTGAACAAGCTGTCGCTCGCGATCGACGCCGGCGAGCTGCGCTGCGTGATCGGCCCGAACGGTGCGGGCAAGACGACGATGATGGACGTGATCACCGGCAAGACGCGTCCCGATGCGGGCAAGGTGTTTCTCGGCCAGACCATCGACCTCGCGCGGATGAACGAGCCGGAAATCGCGCGTGCGGGGATCGGCCGCAAGTTCCAGAAGCCGACCGTGTTCGAACAGCATCCTGTGTGGGAAAACCTCGAGCTCGCGATGCAGACCGACAAGGGCTGGCTCGCATCGCTGCGCGCGCGGCTCGACCGCGCCGCGCAGGCAAAGATCGAGGAGACGCTCGCACTGATCGGCCTCGAAAGCGATGCGTATCGCGCGGCCGGCGAGCTGTCGCACGGGCAGAAGCAGCGGCTCGAGATCGGCATGCTGCTGATGCAGCGCCCCGCGCTCCTGCTGCTCGACGAGCCGGCCGCCGGGATGACCGACCACGAGACGATGGAGCTCGCCGCGCTGCTGAACACGCTGCGCGGCACCTGCTCGATGATGGTCGTCGAGCACGACATGGACTTCGTCGCGGCGCTCGCTGGCGACACGGGCCGCGTGACGGTGATGGCCGAAGGCGCGGTGCTCGCGCAGGGCACGCTCGACCAGGTCAAGCGCGACGATACGGTGATCGAGTCTTACCTCGGAAGATGATGCGATGCTGAAGATCGATGCATTGAACCAGTACTACGGCGGCAGCCATATCCTGCGCAACGTGAACCTCGCCGCCGACGACGGCAAGCTCACCGTGCTGCTCGGCCGCAACGGTGTCGGCAAGAGCACGCTGCTGCGCTGCCTGATGGGTGTCGTCGCCGCAAAAAGCGGCAGCGTGTCGTGGCGCGGCACGGCGCTCGGTGCGTTGCCGCCTTATGCGCGCGTGGCGGCAGGGCTCGCGTACGTGCCGCAGGGCCGCGACATCTTTCCGCGCCTCACCGTCGAGGAGAACCTGCTCGTCGGCGCGGCAAGCCGCAAGGCGCCATCGAAGGTGCCCGAGCGCATCTACGACCTGTTCCCGGTGCTGAAGGACATGCGCGCACGGCGCGGCGGCGACCTGTCGGGCGGCCAGCAGCAGCAGCTCGCGATCGGCCGTGCGCTGATGAGCGAGCCGCAGCTGCTGATCCTCGACGAGCCGACCGAAGGCATCCAGCCGTCGATCATCCAGGACATCGGCCGCACGCTGCGCCAGCTCGTCGACGAATCGAAGATGACCGTGCTGCTCGTCGAGCAGTATTACGACTTCGCGCGCTCGATCGCGGACCGCTACTGGGTGATGAGCCGCGGCGAGATCGTCGCGGGCGGCGACGCGCGGGACATGGAGACGAACGGCGTGCGCGAGCTGATCGCGGTGTAGAAGACGGCCCCGGGGCGGTGTCGCTTCCGGTTATCGATCGAGGGCATCGATCCGGTGCTTCGCCGAACCGCACATGTCGGGCACACGCCGGCGAAACGATACAGCCCGCGAGCGACGTCGGGTCATCCTGCAATGCAAGCGCCGCAGCGTATATTGTTGCGGTAGCATCTTCGTTCACTGCGCCCGTCCCCGCTTTTCACCGATGTCCGCCCTCGACTCCCACGCCCCGCTGTCCCGCCCTGCCGCCGCCAAATCGTGGCGCGGCCGTCTCGAACTCGGCTTCGAACGGCACGGCGCGCGCACGACGCTCGTCCACCGGCTGCACGACGGCCCGCTGCGCGTGCAGCGGCCGCTGTATCCGGAAGGCGACGCGATCTGCCACGCGGTCATCGTTCACCCGCCGGGCGGCGTCGCGGGCGGCGACCGGCTCGACATCGACATCGCGCTCGGCGACGGCACCCACGCCGTGCTGACAACGCCCGGCGCGACCAAGTGGTACAAATCGAACGGTCTCGATGCGACGCAGCGCATTGGCATCACGGTCGGCGCGCACGCGAAGCTCGACTGGCTGCCGCAGAACAACCTGTTCTTCGACGCGGCGCATGCCGCGCTCGACTTCACGGTGACGCTCGGCGCAGGCGCGAGCGCGATCGGCTGGGACGCGACGCAGCTCGGCCGGCAGGCGGCCGGCGAAACGTGGTCGGCGGGCCGCATCGCGTCGGGTTCGGCACTCGTCGATGCCGACGGCCGGCCGCTGTGGACCGAGCGCGCGCTGCTCGACGCGCACGATCCGCTGCGCGGCGCGCTGCAGGGTCTCGCCGGCTTTCCCGTGTACGGCACGCTGTGGGCAGCCGGCGCCGCGTGCGACGCGGCGCTCGCCGAAGCGCTCGCCGCGCGGATGCCGTTCGACGACACGCTGCGTGCGGGCGCGACCTGCGTGACGCCGGGCGTCGTGCTGGTGCGCGCGCTGTCGACCTCGATGGAAGCGCTGCAGCGTCACTTCATCGACTGCTGGCTTTACCTGCGGCCGCTCGTGCACGGCGTCGATGCACGACCGCTGCGCCTCTGGCAAACCTGAGCGCGCCCGGCCCGCCACGCACCGTTTCGGCGCAGCGCCGTCGCCTGCGGCGCCCGCAATCCATGCATCGCGCACCACGAACGCGCATTGCCTCGCGTTCCAGCGGCATGGCACGCGCCTTGCTCCTTACATAACGGATACACGACGCACGAAAAACGGCGCGGTGCTACGATGACCTGCGCCTTTGCCCCGAACCGTGCGCACCGATAAAAATTACGTTTTCCTGAACGACTGCCTTCATGAAACTGACTCCCCGAGAAAAGGACAAGCTGCTGATCTTCACAGCGGGGCTGCTGGCCGAACGCCGCCGCGCGCGCGGGCTGAAGCTCAACTATCCGGAAGCGGTCGCGTTCATCACCGCCGCGCTGATGGAGGCCGCGCGCGACGGCAAGACCGTCGCCGAGGTGATGCACTACGGCACGACGCTGCTCACGCGCGACGACGTGATGGAAGGCGTGCCGGAAATGATCCCCGACATCCAGGTCGAGGCGACCTTCCCGGACGGCACCAAGCTCGTCACCGTCCACCACCCGATTCCGTGACCGAGGTAGCACGCATGATCCCCGGCGAAATCCTCACCGACGACGGCGAGCACGAACTGAACGCGGGCCGCGCGACGCGCTCGCTCGTCGTCGCGAACACCGGCGACCGCCCGGTGCAGGTCGGCTCGCATTACCACTTCTTCGAAGTCAACGACGCGCTGTCGTTCGATCGCGCGGCCGCGCGCGGCTTCCGGCTCAACATCGCGGCGGGCACGGCCGTGCGCTTCGAGCCGGGCCAGACACGCACCGTCGAGCTCGTCGAGCTGGCCGGCGAGCGCGCCGTCTACGGTTTTCAGGGCAAGGTGATGGGGCCGCTGTAAGCCGCGCCCCGCTCTTCAGGAACAGCACTTGACGTCCTCCTCCGCCTAAAGGCGGAAGATTCCCACACCTGGCGATGCACGTCCGCATCGGAGAATGTTCAGCGCAGCGTTGATATCACGATCATGCACGACTCCACATCCACTGCAGGCCCACTCTCTTATTCGCAGCCCTGCGATACCTTTCGGCCGCGTCGTGCTGTCTTTCGACCCGCACGCCGAACAGGACTGGGTCGAACCGCTTTCGTCGACTTCCTCGAACGTGACTCCGTGCGCGATCGCTTTGTAGCGGAGCTTGTTTCGGAAGGTCGACCAGGATGCGTCGTAGACGCTCTTCGCCATCCTGGTTCTGGCGAGTTTGACAGCCGACACGTTGCCGACCGCGATGTAATCGAAGCGCCGCACCAGATTGAGCGCGAGCTTGTGCTGGAAATCGGCTCGAGCATTTGCCACTTTGGCGTGCAGCTTCGCGATATGGCGTTTGTGCTTGCGCGCCCGTTGCGCTTTCGCGAGCTTCTCGGCCGCGCATCGACCGAACCGATCGTTAGGCAGCTTTTCGCCGGTCGAAAGTGTGGCGAAGTCTTTCAGGCCGAGATCGATGCCGACACCGGAACGGATCGGGCGGGCCTGAACATCGGGTATCTCGATCACGATGTTGAGAAACCAGTTACCGCGCGCGTCCTGTGCGAAGTTGGTTCCGTCCTTGATCTTGCCTTCGGGAAGCGGTCGGCTGTTGAACACGCGAAAGGTGTTGCCGGCAAAGCGAAACGCTTCGCCTTCGCGCTTCAGGTCGCGGCCCTTCAGCGGCACCCAGCCCAGCGATTTCTTGCCGCGATAGCGCAGGTAGGGCCGACGGTGCTGACTGCGCGACTTCGCGTATTGCTCGCACGTCGCGTTGATCGTGCCGGAGTGGATGCCGAGCGCTTTGCTGCTCCCCGTCGTCAGCACGTTCAGATCGAATCCCGTCGGCCACTTCTTGCTCCACTTGAGCGCGTGCTTCTGCGTGTCATTGCAGAAGTTCCAGACGGTGTTCACCGCACGGCTCTGCTTGTTAAGCAGTCCGTTGAGCGACTTCACCCGGTAGCGGTAGACAAGAATCATGCAGGTGATCCTAACCCGTGGAAGAAGCTGCCTGTCAACAGCACGCCTTTCCTTCCCACCATCCGCCCCGAAGGAAGTCCCCTTGGGGGAAATGGCGGGGTTTCTCGGAGCAAATTCTGATGACACTACGCTTGAGCCGCCGCGCGTACGCGGAAATGTTCGGGCCGACGACGGGCGACCGCGTGCGGCTCGCCGATACCGAACTGCTGATCGAGATCGAACGCGACTTCACCACCTACGGCGAGGAAGTGAAATTCGGCGGCGGGAAGGTGATCCGCGACGGCATGGGCCAGTCGCAGCGCGTGGCCGCCGACGTGCCCGACACGATCATCACGAACGCGGTGATCCTCGATCACTGGGGCATCGTGAAGGCCGACATCGCGATCAAGCACGGCCGCATCGCGGCGATCGGCAAGGCCGGCAATCCCGACATCCAGCCCGGCGTGACGATCGCGATCGGCGCGGCAACCGAAGTGATTGCCGGCGAAGGGCTGATCGTCACCGCGGGCGGTATCGACACGCACATCCACTTCATCAGCCCGCAGCAGATCGACGAGGCGCTCGCATCGGGCGTGACGACGATGCTCGGCGGCGGCACGGGGCCGGCCACCGGCACCAACGCGACGACCTGCACGCCGGGGCCGTGGCACATGGAGCGGATGCTGCAGGCGGCCGACGGCTGGCCGATCAATCTCGGCTTCCTCGGCAAGGGCAACGCGAGCCTGCCGCAGCCGCTCGTCGAGCAGGTCGCGGCCGGCGCGATCGGCCTGAAGCTGCATGAAGACTGGGGCACGACGCCCGCCGCGATCGACAACTGCCTGTCGGTCGCCGACGACACCGACACGCAAGTCGCGATCCACACCGACACGCTGAACGAAGCCGGCTTCGTCGAATCGACGGTCGCCGCGTTCAAAGGCCGCACGATCCACACGTATCACACCGAAGGCGCGGGCGGCGGCCATGCGCCCGACATCCTGAAGGTGTGCGGCGAGGCGAACGTGCTGCCGTCGTCGACCAATCCGACGCGCCCGTACACGATCAACACGCTCGACGAGCACCTCGACATGCTGATGGTGTGCCATCACCTCGATCCGTCGATCGCCGAGGATCTCGCGTTCGCGGAATCGCGGATCCGCCGCGAGACGATCGCGGCCGAGGACATCCTGCACGATCTCGGCGCGCTGTCGATGCTGTCGTCCGACTCGCAGGCGATGGGCCGCGTCGGCGAAGTGATCATCCGCACCTGGCAGACCGCGCACAAGATGAAGGTGCAGCGCGGCGCGCTGCCGGAAGACAACGCGCGCAACGACAACTTTCGCGCGAAACGCTACGTCGCGAAGTACACGATCAACCCGGCGATCACGCACGGGATCGCACACGAAGTCGGCTCGCTCGAACCGGGCAAGTGGGCCGACCTCGTGCTGTGGGAGCCAGCATTCTTCGGGATCAAGCCGTCGATGATCCTGAAGGGCGGGATGATCGCGGTCGCGCAGATGGGCGACCCGAACGGATCGATCCCGACGCCGCAGCCGGTGCACTACCGCGAGATGTTCGCCACGCGCGGCGGCGCGCTCGCACGCACGTCGCTGACCTTCGTGTCGCAGATGGCCGCCGACGCGGGCATCGCCGAACGCTACGGGCTCGCGAAGCGTGTCGTGCCGGTGCGCAACTGCCGCAACGTGACGAAGGCCGACATGATCCACAACGCATGGCGCCCGTCGATCAGCGTCGATCCCGAAACCTACGACGTGATCGCCGACGGCCAGTTGCTCACCTGCGAGCCGGCGACGGTGCTGCCGATGGCGCAGCGCTATTTCCTGTTCTGATTTCCGGTTTTCGTTCCATGCGCACCCTCGACAAACGCATTGCCCCGAACGTGAAACTCGCCGCGTCGCTCGTCGCACGCGCGCCGACGCTCACGCTCGTCTACGACGCCCGCTGCAAGAGCCGCCTCGCGGCCACGCTCGACACCGGCGAGGACGTCGCGGTCCTGCTGCCGCGCGGCACCGTGCTGCGCGACGGCGACGTGCTCGTCGCCGACGACGGCGCGCTCGTGCGCATCGCCGCCGCTTCCGAAACGGTGCTGCTCGTACGCGCCGCCGACCGGCTCACGCTGATGCGCGCCGCGTATCACCTCGGCAACCGCCACACGCCGGTCGAGATCGGCGACGGTTACCTGAAGCTCGAAGCCGACCCGGTGCTCGCGGACATGCTGCGCCGGCTCGGCACGCAGGTCGAAGAAGCGAGCGCGCCGTTCCAGCCGGAAGCCGGCGCATACGGCGGCGGTCACAAGCATGGACACGACGCGACGTTCGCCGAGGATTACGCGCTTGCGCAGCAGGTATTCGGCGAACACCACGGGCACTCGCACGATCACGATCACGATCATCAGCATGGTCCGGGCTGTACGCACGGCCACCACGGCCATGAACACCACTGAACTCGTCGCGCTGCTGCACCTCGCGTCACCGGCGCTGCCGATCGGCGCGTACAGCTATTCGCAGGGCCTCGAAGCCGCGCTCGACGCGAACCTGATCCGCGACGCCGACACCGCGCGCGACTGGATCGCGAGCGGCCTGACCGACGTGCTCGCGCATGGCGAGCTGCCGTTCCTCGCGCACCAGCTCGCCCGCTGGCAGACCCACGACGCCGACGCACTGGCCCGCGAGAACGCATGGTTCGTCGCGAGCCGCGAATCGGCGGAGCTGCGCCGCGAGACCGAACAGATGGGCTGGTCGCTCGCGCAGCTTTGCGCATCGCTCGAATGGGGTGATGCCGCACGCCGAGCGACGCTCGCATCGCTGACGCCGATCGCGCTGCCGACCGCATTCGCGTACGCAGCCGCCGCGCACGATGCCAGCGCGGACGCGACGCTCGCCGCGTACGCATTCGGCTGGGTCGAGAACCAGACGTCGGCCGCGCTGAAGGCCGTGCCGCTCGGCCAGCTTGCCGGCCAGCGCATCATCGTCGCGCTGCGCGGCGCGATCGACGCGGCCGTGCGCCGCGCGCTCGCGACGCCACCCGACGCGATCAACACATTCGCACCGCAGTTGGGCATCCTGTCCGCGCGGCACGAAACCCAGTATTCGCGGTTGTTCCGCTCCTGAACCCGACACGCCATGAACGCACCCGCTCCCTCCTCCCCCCGCCGCACCAAGAAACTGCCGCCGCTGCGCGTCGGCATCGGCGGCCCGGTCGGCTCCGGCAAGACCACGCTGCTCGAAATGCTGTGCAAGGCGATGCGCGAGCGCTACGACCTCGTCGCGATCACGAACGACATCTATACGAAGGAAGACCAGCGCCTGCTGACGGTCGCGGGCGCGCTGCCCGAGGAACGCATCATGGGCGTCGAGACGGGCGGCTGCCCGCACACGGCGATCCGCGAGGATGCGTCGATCAACCTCGAGGCCGTCGACCGGATGCTGGCGCGCTTTCCCGACGCCGACATCGTGTTCATCGAATCGGGCGGCGACAATCTCGCGGCGACGTTCAGCCCCGAGCTGTCGGACCTGACGATCTACGTGATCGACGTCGCCGGCGGCGAGAAGATTCCGCGCAAGGGCGGCCCGGGCATCACGAAGTCCGACCTGCTGGTGATCAACAAGACGGATCTCGCGCCGCTCGTCGGCGCGAACCTCGACGTGATGGCCTCCGACACGAAGAAGATGCGCGGCGAGCGGCCTTACGTGATGACGAACCTGAAGGCGCTCGAAGGCGTGGCGGACGTCGTCGCGTTCATCGAGAAGAAGGGGTTGTTGACGGTTTGAATAAGTGTCCAGGCAGAACGACATAGCGTTTGCGCACGCAGTAGCGAGCCCGCTATCGAAAAGCCTCCAGCGACTTTGCGACGGCAATTGACTTGGCTGGCATCGATTCCTTACATTACGCTTTCTCTGTAAGTGAGGATTTTCGATATGCCGATTCCCGCACATATGTGGCTTAAGGATGATGGCGGCGCAGACATCAAAGGCTCGTCAACCGTCCAGGACCGTGAAGGAAACATTGAAATCATCAGCTTCGGCCACGGTGTAAATCTGCCGGTTGATGGTGCCAACGGCAAGATCACCGGCAAGCGTACGCATTCACCGATTGCGTTCGAAAAGGAATTCGACGCGGCGACACCCTATCTCTACAAGGCCGTGGCGAAGGGCAAACCCTGCAATCGGCCGAGATCAAGTGGTATCGCATCAACGATGCGGGAAGAGAGGAAGTCTATTTCGTGATGCTGCTCGAAGGCGTAAAAGTCTGCGGCATCAACCCCGGCATGACGAATACCAGACTATCGCAAGCGTCCGCGCTCAATCACGTGGAAGCCGTCTCCATGATGTATGACCGCATCACGTGGCATTACCTCGACGGCAATATCAAATTCACCGATTCATGGAATGACATCGGATAAGCGGGAGCGGTCAATGGCTTATACCGGTAGATTTCTGGTGAATAACAGTTTCCTCTCTCCCCTTACCGTCGATGGGTTGGGTACGTTTGATGCGTTCTCTGGCAATGGCATCTATCGGAATCGGGGCGGCTGTACGGCGGTGCCCGACAACGGCCCGATTCCTGGCGGTAAATACTGGATCGCGGACCGTCCTGCAGGTGGCGTCAGGTCTCAAGCTTGGGCTTCGATCAAGGACGCATATAACGCGGCAAAAGGCAAACCATCTTACCATTCCGAGTGGTTTGCACTGTATAGGAGCGACGGCTTAATCGACGATTTCACCTGGATCAATGGTCTCCAGCGCGGTCAGTTCCGGCTGCATCCGGTGGGCGGCGATGGGATTCCGCTAGGCTGCATTACTCTGCCGAGCCGTACGGATTTCCTGAGAATCCGAACAGCACTTTTGACCACCAAGAAAATCGCGGCCGGCAATTCAGGACTTAATGCATACGGAACAATTGAGGTCATCGCGCATGGCAACACTTGTCCGTAGACTTTTCAAGATGGCGCTGTTTTTCGGCTTGTTTCTTCTATCCGTGCGCTGCATTGGTCGGAATGGGGCGATGCCGGAAAGTGAGGCACTGCGATGGTTGAGCATCGCGCAAAGCCTTGGTCTGCACGAGGCGGATGATGTCTATATCCCGGTGATGCTGGCTCTTGATCTGCTTGTGGCAACGCTTGCGTATATGATGATCATAAAGCTATGGAAGCACTATCGTGGGAAAAAAAGCCATGTTGAGAAATAGCGCCCGAGAATGACCTATCTTGTCCGTAGGCTCTTCAAGGTCGCGCTGTTTGTCGGATTGTTTCTTCTCTCATTTCGTTATATCCGACCATACCATGAATGGACGCCAGCCGAATCGCGTGCATGGTGGCGTGCTTCGGATTGGCTCGGTGTCCGCGATCCCGAGGATTTGTATATCGGGGGGTGGGTAATTATCGAACTGATCGTGGCAGTGCTCGTCTACATAGCGATCATGTGGATGTGGCGACACCATCGCGTGAAAAAGCATGTGGAGAAATAGTGACTGAGAATGACCTCTCTTACCCATAGGCTGTTCAAGGTCACGCTGTTCGTCGGCCTGTTCTGCCTCTCCGTACCGTACGTCCACACATATCCTATACCAATGCCAGAAAGCCAAGCGCTCGCTTGGCTACGCGTTGCAAATCGGCTTGGTATTCGCGACCCCGATGATCTATACATTCCGCTCGTCCTGCTGGCCAATCTGCTCGTGGCAACGTTTGCGTATATGGTGATCATGAGGCTGTGGAGGCACTATCGCGGCAAAAAATCCATGTTGAGAAATAGCGTCTGAGAATGATCACTTTTACCCGTAGGCTCTTCAAGATCGTGCTGTTTATCGGCCTGCTCGCTCTATCGCTTCGTTATGTCCGTCCATACCACTATGAGTGGACGCCAGCCGAGGCGCGTGCATGGTGGCGTGCTTCGGAATGGCTCGGCGTTCGCGATCCCGACGACTTGTATTTCGTGGTGTGGGTGACTATCGAACTGATTGCGGCAGTGTTCGCCTATGTAGCGATTATGTGGTTGTGGCGACACCATCGCAAAAAAAGCATGCCGAGAAATAGCGACTAAGAATGGCTGCACCATAGGCCTTTCAAAATCGCACTGTTTTTCGATCTGCTCGTTCTATCGCTTTGTTCTGCCCCCTCTATGGGTAGAAAGAAAGCCACGCGCGTACCCGACTCAAGGTTCACTGGACACGACCTTGGCCCTTCAACTGATTGCAGCTCATTCGAGCGCGACGCGTTCGAATGCAAGTCGTTACACATATTTGCCGCCCTGAGCATCCTGCCCGTCCTGCATCGAGTGCGTGCCGTTCTCCACCGGCGGCAGCAGCGCCGCGAGCACGTCGACCGTGCGCGCGGTCGCGCCGCGATGGCGCGACGCGAACGCGGAACCCGCCGCACCCATCGCGATGCGCCGCGCATTGTCGGCGAACAGCGCGTCGAGCACGTGCGCGAGATCGAGCGGATCCGCGACCTGCATCGCCGCGCCAGCCGCGACCGCATCGGCGGTCGCCTGCGTGAAGTTGAACACGTGCGGGCCGATCAGCACCGGCACGCCGACCGCGCACGCCTCGATCAGGTTCTGCCCGCCAAGCGGCAGCAAGCTGCCGCCGATGAACGCGACGTCGGCGGCCGCATAGTACGCGCCGAGCTCACCCATCGAATCGCCGAGCAGCACCGTCACGTCGGCCGGCAGCGGTTCCGCCGCAGCGGGCCGGCCGGCCGCGAGGGCCGCCGCGTCCGCACCCCACACCGAACGCCGCACGCACTTGAACCCGCTGCGCTCGACGAGTGCCTCGACTTCGGCGAAACGCTGCGGATGACGCGGCACGAGAATCAGCAGCGCATCGGGCGTCTTCATCGCGGCGAACGCCTGCAGCACCAGCGCCTCTTCGTTCTCGCGTGTGCTGGCGGCGACCCATACGGGCCGCGTGCCGATCGCGTCGCGCCATGCATGGCCGCGCGCCGCCAGCTCCGGCGGCGTCGTCATGTCGAATTTCAGGTTGCCCAGCACCGTCACGTTGCGCGCACCGAGCGACGTCAGCCGTTCCGCATCGGCCGGACTCTGCGCGAGCACGCGCGAGAACCCGCCGAACACGTCGCGCGTCGCCGCGCCGAACTTCGCCGCACGGCGATGCGAGCGCGCGGACATCCGCGCGTTGGTCAACACGAGCGGCACGTCCGCGTGGCGGCACTCGTCGATCAGCGTCGGCCACACCTCGGTTTCCATCACGAGGCCGAGCGTCGGCCGCCACGCGCGCAGAAAACGCCGCACCGCGCCCGGCATGTCGTACGGCAGGTAGCAGCGCAGCACGCGATCGCCGAAGATCTGCTCGCCGGTCGCGCGGCCGCTCGGCGTCATGTGCGTGAGCAGGATGCGCGCGTCGGGACGTGCCTGCATCAGCGCATCGATTAGCGGCTGCGCGGCACGCGTCTCGCCGACCGACACCGCATGCACCCAGATCAGCGGCGCGCGATCGTCGCGCGAACGGCCCGCGACGTGGCCGAAGCGCTCGCCGATGTGCTCGCGATAGCCGCGCTCCTTGCGCGAGCGCACCAAGAGGCGGATGACCGCGATCGGCGCGACGAGCCACCACAACGCGCGATAGATCGCCCTCAGCATGAGCGGGCCCCATTACCGCGGAGGATGCGGGGCGCGCTCAAACCAGCGCCCTGCCCGTCAGGCGCTCGAGAATCCCGAGCGGCGCGCATTCGCGGCGCACCATCGCGTCGACCGGCAGGAAGAAGGTTTGCTCGAGCATGAACTGGCCGGACATCACAGCGTGCGAAGTCTGATCCGAGAAACATATCCACACGCTGCCCGGCGGAAACGGCATGGTCTGCTGCGGGCAAGTCTTCTGGTAGTCGAGATCGGCCTTCATCCCGTCGTGCAGGTTCAGCATCAGGTGGTCGTACGCGCTGCGCGGCGACTTCGTCACGTGCAGCAGGTTCAGCAGCCACGCCGAGCCGGGGAACTGCGGCCGGATCTTCGGCAGGAAGCGCTTCGCGACGTCCTCGAACGGCTCGCCGACGCGCCACACGCGCGGCTGGCCGGCCGGGTTCACGTTCGTGAACACGCGCAGGATGCGCTCGCCGTAATTCGGCCGCGACGGGAACGCGTCGACGTGCAGCCGGCTGTCGTCCTTGCGCCAGGACGTCTGGCGCGTCTCGACCTGCATCAGCCGCAGGCTCGTCGGCGCAACGCGCAGCTTGCCGCGGTATTCGGGAAAGAGGCCGTCGACGAGCGTGCCGGCCTGCTGCTGGAAGCGCGCGACGAGTGCACGCACGGCCGACTGCGTGACGCTGTCGCCGAGCACGCCGGCGAGCGCGCCGCCGTTCGGCGCGAGGCTGATGTTCTTGCGTTTCGGATCGGCGAGCGCCGGATCGAGCAGCGCTTCCTCGCCGCCTTCGATCGCGAAGCGCAGATGCGGGAAATACAGCACCTTGCCTTCCTCGACCGCCGCCAGCAGCTGCTCGCGCGGCGCCGACAGGTTGTGTCCGCTCCAGTCGGCGGACGGGACTTCGATGATCTGGGATTCGCTCATGATCGGTTCGCGTGCGTGACAGGCAGGGCAGGCATGATGGGCATGACAGGCATTACAGCAGGCCGAAGCCCGCGAGCGCCGCCTTCACCTGTGCGATCGACGGCGGCTGCCCCGCCGTGCCGAGATTGACGACGTTCGGCGACCAATAGCCGCCGGTCCGCCAGGCCGTCGCAAAATTGTACAGTTCGACCGTCGGGCGCTTCAGCGCGGCCGCGATATGAACCAGACCTGTATCAACCCCGACCGTCGCGGCCGCGCCGTCGATCAGGCCGACGACGGCCGGCAGCGACAGCTTCGGCGGCACGATCGCCGCCGCGCCGAACTCCTTCGCGAGCCGCTCGCTGGTCGCGCGTTCCGCGTCGTTGCCCCACGGCAGCACGAGCGACGCACCGCGCCGCACGAGCGCCTGGCCGAGCTCGATCCACGCGGCGTCCGGCCACTGCTTGTCGGCACGCGACGTCGCGTGCACGAACACCACGTACGGCACCGGCAGGTTCAGGCCGAGCGCCGCGACCGCGAGCGCCGCCGCGCGCGTGTCGAGACCGAAGTCGACCGGATCGGCCGGCGTCGGCGCCGGGTCGCCCAGCGCGGCCGCGACCAGCTGGCGCGTACGCTCGACCACGTGCGTGCGCGGCGCGATCGGCACGCGCTTGCGATAGAAGAAGCGCACGGGCCATTCGTAGCCGGCGCCGTCGGTGCGGTTGCCGAGGCCGGCGAGCGGGCCGCGCGCCCAGCTCGCGACCCAGGCCGTCTTGATGAGCCCCTGGCAGTCGATCACGAGGTCGTACCGTTCGGCCGCGAGGCGCTTGCGGAACGCGCGGATCTCGCGCCACGTCGCGCCCGAGAACGGCTTCTTGCGCCAGCGGCGCAGCGAGAACGGCAACACGTCGCGCACGCCCTCGACAAGACGCACGAGGCCGACGAAGCTCTCCTCGACGAGCCAGTCGATTTGCGCATCGGGATGGCGGCGCCGGATATCGGCGATCACCGGCATGTTGTGCACGACGTCGCCCAGCGACGACACGCGCACGATCAGGATCTTTTGCACGCTGAAAAAACGCCGGCGGACAGCCGGCGACAGGCATAAAGACGCGATTTTATCGCGCCCGGGACATCAGACAGACAAAAAGCGGCCGCATGCCGCTGGCATGCGCCGCTTTTCGGGAATGGCGCGACGGACAACTCGACCGTCGCGCCGGCGGCAGCCCGCAGGCCGCCGAGGTTCAGAACGGCAGCTTGACGTCCGGCTTCGCGGCCGTCAGCACGCGGCGGAAATCGTCCTGGATGCGCTCGAGCCCTTCCTTGGTCTCCGATT
>NZ_QTPW01000055.1:0-29338 GCF_003857965.1 Burkholderia sp. Bp9031 | reverse complement strand
AGGCTGACGTTGTCGAGTGCGCGCACGGCCGGGAACGTCTTGCTGATTCCGCGCATCTCGAGCAGCGGTCGGGGCGAGTTAGAACGAGACATAGGCGACCTCTTGCGTATCCAGACCTGCACCTCTCAGAATCCCGGAGCGCGGTGAAAAGTTGAAGAACATCGGCAGCGTCGCGGCGCCGATCGCACCGGCGTCGGCACCGAACGTGCCGCGCACGAGTTCCGGAGCGCTGCGCGCTTCCGGCGTGATGTCGGCGAGCGCGACTTGCAGGCGTTGCATGAGCGTGTCGAGCAGGCCGGCATCGATGTCCGAATCGAGGACGACAACCGGCGAATCGAGTACCGACAGCACCGCGCGCAGGGCGAACGCGAGGGCATCGACACAGTCGTCGATCCATTCGTCGACGGCCGGCAGGCCGCGCGCGATGCAGTCATCGAGATCCGCGCGGTTCTCGACCGTCTCGCCGCAATAGCGCAGATGCCGGATCAGCGCGCTCAACGACGCACGCGTCAGGAGGATGTCCCAGGCGCCGTGCGGCGCGGGCGCCGAGCGCAGGCGACTCGGTTGCACGGGCATCACGGCGAAATCGCCGGCGTTGCCGGTGCGGCCATGCAGGCAGTCGCCGTCGATCGCGATCCCGCCACCGATGACCGGTCCGAGGAACAGATAGACGAAATTGTCGCGTTGACGGCCGCAGCCGTAGAAGAGCTCGGCGATCGCGGCGGCATTGCCGTCGTTCTCGCTGAACACCGGCAGCGGAATGACGCGGGCGAGTTCTCTGGCCAGGTCAATTTCCGCCCACGCGCGGAAGGCTTCGGCCGGAAGACCGAGTTCGCGCAGCCAGCTACCCAGGTTGAAAGGGTGGGCAACGCCGACGCCCGCCAGCCGATCGCGGTCCTGTGCGGGCAGAAGCCGTTGCAGTTCCTCGATGTCGCGGCGAACCAGTTCGAGCACGGTCGCGGGCGGCGGGAGAAGGGTGTCATGGGAGCGGCGGCCGATGACGTCGCCCGCGAAATTGACCAGCGCAGTTTCGATGCGCATGCGGTCTACGCGTACGCCGATGCCGAATGCCCCATTGGGATCGAGACGAATCAGCGACGCCGGCTGGCCGCGCTGGCCTTCGGTGCGGCCGGCGAATTCGATCAGCTTCGCGTCGGCAAGGGACGTGATGATGCTGCCGACCGCCGTGCCCGTCATGTTCGCGTGACGGGCGAGATCGGCCTTCGACGCACTGCCGGCACGGCGCAGCGCCTTCAGCAACAGGCGCTCGTTGTAACGGCGCACGTTGACCGAGTTGCTTCCCTGGCCGATGTGCGGGCTTCTCATGGCGTCTCCGTCTCCTTCCATATCGCGCCGTCTGTCGACGCATTAAATAAATCAAGTTGATTTATTTAAGCATGCGCCCTTGGCAAAGTCAGTTAGGTAAACCCCGGAAGTGGCAGGGTCGCGGTCGACCATGGTTGGAAACCTCGATTAATCAGATGGTTGCCGTTCTCATCGGTTTCCTGTTCTTCCCGTCGATCCGTGCTGCTCGTGACTGCAGCGGGCGTGTCTCGCGCGATGTTTTGTAGGGTGTTTGTAATATTTATCTGGTTCGTGGCGTTCAGAGGGAGTCGAATGGCGCGGCACTGCTCGTCTCGGTACGGGGATTCGCGGCCGCCGGGCGGATTTGCTTTGCGACGTCATTTCACTCGAGACGGGAGCGCCGGAATGAAGCAGCGAACGTACGTTCCGGGTCTGCAAGCATCCAAAATCGATCTGCATCAGTGGCAGTCATCAATCGCGGAGTGGCGTGACCATGTGGGAGGTCTCCCAAAGACGACGTTCCGAGAATTTCCGTGCCCAAGGAAACCTTTTCCGAGCGCCCATGGAAACGCAGCCGAAAGTCGTGACGTCTATCGCCACAGAACCATCCATCGTCGAGCGACGTGGATGATCGTTCCGCTTCGATTCCACTGGAGAAATCACATGACACTCATGCACAAGCTATCCGTCGCGGCACTGCTTTCCACGCTGCCGCTTGCGGCCTCCGCGCAAGGGACGCAACTGACGGACCCGCAGATCGCGGCGATCGTCGTGACGGCCAACCAGGTCGACATCGATGCCGGCACCCTCGCGGAAAACACGACGCATACGAAACCGGTCAAGAACTTTGCCGAGTTGATGGTCACCGATCACACCAATGTGAACAAATCGGCGGTCGCGCTCGCGACCAGGCTGAACCTGAAACCGGAAACCAACGCGACGAGCGACGCGTTGAAGAAGGAGGGCGATGACAACGTCGCCGCACTCAAGGCGCTCAAGGGGCATGCATTCGACAAGGCGTATGTCGATCACGAGGTGGCCTATCATCAACAGGTGATCGATGCGATGGACAAGATGCTCATTCCGTCGGCGAAGAACGACGAACTGAAGGCGCTGCTGGTGAAAGTGCGGCCGGCATTTGTTGCCCATCTCGAGCACGCTCGCGCGTTGCAATCAACACTCGGCGGCGGCAATGAGAAGAAGTCCTACTGAGCCCCGGCGCTCGACGGCGCGGCGGCGCGCCGCGTGCCGGTTCATCGTGCTGGCGGCGCTGGCGTGTGTGGCCGCGGACGTCGCGGGCGGCACGACGCACCGGATCACCATCGAAGGCATGCGCTTTAACCCGGCCAGCCTGACGGTCGAGCGCGGCGACACGATCGTCTGGGTCAACCGGGATCTCGTCGCGCACACGGCCACGGCAGCGGATGTGTTCGATTCGCACGAAATCGCACCCGATGCGTCGTGGACGTATGTCGCGAATACGCCAGGCCGCCATGCGTATATCTGCACGTTTCATCCTGCGATGAAAGCGACACTGATCGTAAAGGGCAAGCCATGATGCGCAATGCGGGCGATCGTGAATCGCCCACCGTGCCGCTTTCCGAGGAAGACGACCGCACGCTAGCCGCGCGCGTCGCGAGCGGCGACCGCGCTGCGTTTGAACAGTTGATGCGTCGCTACAACCGGCGGCTCTACCGGCTGGCCCGTGCGACGCTGCGCGACGACGCGGAAGCCGAGGACGCACTGCAGGAGGCCTATCTGGCGGCGTTCCGCGCGATTCCGCATTTTCGCGGTGACGCGTCGCTGTCGACCTGGCTATCGCGGCTCGTGCTCAACGAGTGCCATACGCGCCAGCGCCGCAGCGCACGGCGCGACACGATCGCGCCGATGGTCGCGCTGTCGGCGATCACCGACTTCGAGCGGGAAATCATGGATGCAGACCAGAACGAATCCCCGGACCGGGCGCTGATGCGAGCCGAATTGCGCGCATTGCTGGAGCGCAAGCTCGATGCATTGCCCGAAGCGTTTCGCATCGTGTTCGTGATGCGCTGCGTCGAGGAATTCAGCGTCGAGGAAACCGCCGAGTGCCTCGGCATACCCGAGGCGACCGTGCGCTCGCGGCATTTCCGCGCAAGGAGCCTGCTGCGCGAGTCGCTCGCGCGCGAAATCGACCTGGCCGAGCGCGACGTGTTTTCATTCGACGGGGAACGCTGCGACCGGATCGTGCTCGGGGTGCTGGCGAGAATCGGTCCGGTTTGACGGTCGGCGGCCGCGGCAACGGCCGATAGGCCGCCGAGCGTTTCAGATCGGTCGGGGAGGTGTCGCGTGACGCAGGGTGTCACCGATCTTCCTCGCCGTCACGGCGTCACGTTTTTGCACCCTTCGCCAGATCGACGGCCTTGCCCTTGATGCGTCGCGTTGCATGGTCCCTCGTTTCCCTGTCGTTCGAACATGGGCGCATTTAGCGCGCTCGGTCGTCGTTTGGTTTGACGTGCCGAAAAGCGGTCAGCAGCGACAGGTCATACGCGATTTTCAGTGCGCCGCATGCAACCAGTGGTGCACCAAGCCAGCCAAGGCTGAACAGACCTCCGGCCAACGTCGGCGCGACAGCAGCCGCAAGGCTGCGCGGGACGGATGTCAAGCTGGCCGCTGCCGGTCGCTCCGCCGGCGTGACGACCGCCATCACGTAGGCGGTCCGTGTCGGTACATCCATTTGCGACAGTGCGCTGCGCATCAACAGCAGCGTCAACGTCAGCGGCAGCGACGGTGCGAGAGCGGCGCCGATCAGGCATACGCTCGACGGGATATGCGTGAACACCATCGTGTTCAGCAGGCCGATCCTGCGGGATAGAGGAGCGGCCGCGAGCTGCGAGCCGGCCGAAAGCAGGCCTGCCCAGAAGAAGAACTGGCCGGCAGCGGCGATCGAGAGCCCGAAACGCTGCATCAGCCACAGCGACAATAGCGAGTTGACGACGAGACCACCCGCGAACGCGTCGACGCTGAACAGCATCGCAAGCCGCATGACAATCGGGCGCGACGGGCCGAGCGGGGGAGCGGCCTTCGACGCGTGGATATCGGAGTGCGGCAATCGCCGGTACAGCACGAAGACGGCAACGCCCGTCACCGCATAGACGAGAAACATGCCGCGCATCGCGCCAAGCGCGGGGATTCCGGCATGCGACGCAATCCAGATCGGCAGTCCCGCCGTCAGGGAGCCGACCGCCGCCGATACGGCCCCGACGAGGCTGTATCGTGCAAACAGCGTCGTGCGCGCGTCGCCGTCGGCGGCTTGCGCCAGACGCGACTGTTCGAGCGGCAGAAACAGGCTGACATCGCCGGAACTCGGATTGAGCGTGCCCGCGAATGCGATGACGAACAGCGGCCACAACGTGGAGAAGCTCGCGAAGCCGATGCCTGTTGCCGCCATCAACGCCGCCGCGAACGTCAACATGCGTCGCTGCGTGAAGCGACTCGCCAGCATGCCCACTATGATCGTCGCGATCGCGGAGCCCAGCAGCGTCGTGGTGCCGATCAGCCCGACGTCCAGTTTTGATAACCCGAGCGACAGCAAATACGCGGGCAACAGCACGGCAATGAATCCATCGCAGAAGCCACGCATGCCGCGGCTTGCGAGGATGAGCCATGCGGCCCGATCGGCGCCTGCCGGTAGCATCCGGCCGGCGAGCCATGACGCGGACCGGCCGCTAGGCAAGTGCATCACGCCGGCACCATGCGTCGCGTGCGTCTGCGGTGCGATCGATATTCGCCCGTTCACGCGTCATCCGCTTCATTGCGTTTCTCCTGTTCAGCGGGCCGAGGTTACGCGGCAACACCGCTGCACGAACGTCGTCCGATGCGTCTAGATCGCTCCCCCGCAGCGCGGATCAATGATGGAGCAACGGGTAGGCCACCAGCCCGACGAGCGCGGCGGCGGTGACGACGACCGGCTCCTGCAGCTTCTTGAAGCGCCACAGCAGCAGCACGGTCGCGACGGCGAGCAGTGCGGTCGGCATGTCGACGATCGAGCGCTTTGCGATCACGAGGACGGAGCCCGTGATCGCACCGACGGCTGCGGCGGTGATGCCGTCCACGAACGCCTTGACGGCTGGACGGTGCCCGTACTTCTTCACGTACGGCGCGGGAATGATCGTGAACAGGTAGCAAGGCAGGAACGTGCCGAGCGCCGCGACGCACGCGCCGGGAAAGCCTGCCACCAGATACCCGATGAAGCCGACGGTGATCACGACCGGGCCGGGCGTGATCATCGCGACCGCGACGGCATCCACGAACTGCTTGTCGTTCAGCCAGTGATGTTCGGTGACGACGCCGCCATAGAGGAACGGCACGATCGCGAGCCCCGAGCCGAACACGAACGCGCCGGCCTTCATGAAGAACGCGCCGATCTGGACGAGCTGCGGCAGATCGATGCCGCTCAATATTCCGCTGGCCGCCGGCAGGTTGGCGGCGGCAACCGCACTCAGCCCGCCCCGGTGCAGCCACTTGGGCGGGGCGCGCCACAGCCAGCCGACCAGGCCCGCGACGACGAACAGCCACGCGATTTCCGATTCCGTGATGAAGGTCACGGCGGCAAGCGTCAGGAAGATCGCCCGGAGCAGCTTGTCGCGGCCGACGGTTTTCGTCGTGAGCTTGTAGGCGCTCATCGCGATGATGCCGACTACCGCGGCGCCGACGCCGTAGAAGACGGCCTGCATCCAGGACAGCCCGCCGAAATGCGCGTACGCGAACCCGAGTGCCAGCACCATCAGGAACGACGGCAGCACGAACGCGAAGCCGACGAGCGTCGCACCGAGAATGCGGTAGTGAACGAAGCCGAGATAGATCGCGAGCTGGGCCGCCATGGGCCCGGGCGCGAGCTGGGCCAGCGTGAGTCCTTCCTTGTAGTCGGCTTCCGTGATCCAGCCGCGACGCTCGACCAGGTCGCGGCGCATGTAGCCTGCGAGCGCAACCGGCCCGCCGAAACCGAACGTACCGAGACGCAGCATGTAGGCGACCAGCTCGCCGAGCGAATAGGTCGGTTCGGTCGTGGCGATGGCAGTGGTCATGACGTGGTTCCGGCGTCGTTCTTTCCGGTCGACGAGAAATGCGCGTACACGGCGTCGAGCACGGCGCCCATCTGCTCGAGCAACTGGTCGTCGTTCTCCGCGCGCTGGCGCGTGCCGGCCATCACGGCCTCGAAGCCGACCGCTTCGGGCGCCACGCGGCCGCCCACGTCGAGCGCGTGCACGATCTCGCCGAGCCGCAGCAGCGCAGGGTCGTCGTCGAGCCCGAAACTGGCCAGCAGCACCTCGAACGTCACGCGTTCGCCGACATGCGTGAATGTCGCGCCGTCGAAATCGAAGCCCAGTGCGTCAGCCGGGCAATCTGCGGGCGACGCGAGCCAGATGAAGCGGGCGCGTGCGTCGATGAAGCGGCGGATCAGCCACGCACTCGAGACGCGATCGACCCACATCCGCTGCCGCGTCGCCCACGTGCGGCCCTGATACGCGTCGATTGCCAGCGGACGGATCGCCCGGTCCGCGGCATGCGGCTCACCCGGCGACAGCACGGTGTCGACCAATGCGATGAAATCCTTCAGTGCGACTTCGGCGCGGGTGGCTGCGTCATTCGGGAAGTAATCGATCGCCCGGATGACGTCGAAATCCTTGCGTACGCGTCGCAGCAGGCGCGTGAGTTCCGTGGCGGATTGTCCGGCGAGGGCCTTGCGGGCTTCCGCAAGGGTCTGGATAAACGCGGCGTAATCCTCCCCGCGATCGAAGCGCGCTCGGAATTCCAGTTCCTGCGACGCGTCCTGGCTCGGGGCGCGTAACAAGTGAGCCGTGCCGCCGCTTTCGGCAATGGCCCCCGCCAGGTCGCGCAGCGTCCCTTCATGCGCTTCGGTGTACGGCAGCAGATAGATGCCGTCGCGCAACACCGCGCAGCCCTTTGCCTTCAGGGCGCGCCAGAACCGCATGCGCGCCGTCGCGTTTCCTGTCGGAAGGGTCAGAACGAGGAGCGACCATGTCGTGAGCGAATTCATGTAGTAAATGCTACTCAAGCGTTACGAGTTCTACAAACCGACTTTGACGACGGCTGCAAGGGCGTGACGGCCGGCGATCTGCGAGGTGATCCTTGTTTGTCTGATTGTTCGCGGATATACCCCCTCCCCCTATACGGAAAAGCGATTCGGTATATAGTCCCCCCCGGTATATGAAGGGACTGCCATGAGCCACACCATCAAGGAAAAGCAGAAGCTGCTGAACCGCGTCCGTCGAATCAAGGGACAGGTCGAAGCGATCGAACGCGCGCTGGAGGATGAGCGCGGTTGCAACGAGATCCTCCGGCTCATCACGAGCGGCCGCGGCGCGATGAACGGCCTGCTCGCGGTCGTGCTCGAGGATCACATCCGCAGCCATCTGGTCGACGCTGAAGAGCACGCCGACGAAGGCAGTGCGACCGAACAGCTGATCGAAGTCGTGCACAGCTACTTCAAGTAATCGAGGGCGGAATGAGCCATTTCAGTGACGACGCCTTCGGCGCAGGACATGACCACATCTTTCTCGGCGCCGCGCACGAGCAGAACGAACGCAGGACCTGGATGGTCATCGGGCTGTGCGCGGCGATGATGGTGGCCGAGATCGTCGGCGGGTCGATCTTCGGTTCGCTGGCGCTGATCGCGGACGGCTTGCACATGTCGACGCACGCGGGCGCGATGCTGATCGCCGCGTTCGCCTATACCTATGCGCGCAAGCATGCGAGCGATCCGCGCTTCGTGTTCGGCACGGGCAAGCTCGGCGATCTGGCCGGCTTCACGAGCGCGATCGTGCTCGCGATGATCGCACTGCTCATCGGCTACGAGGCGGTCGCGCGCCTGCTCGCCCCGGTGCCGATCCATTTCGGCGAGGCGATTCCGATCGCGGTTGCCGGCTTGCTCGTCAACATCGCGAGCGTCTGGCTGCTGAGCGGCGATCATCATGGCCATAGCCACGGTCATGGTCATCACCATCATCACGGGCATGCTCACGACGAACACGAACACGAAGAGGAAGCGCACCGGATCCTCGATCGGCAGGGCGTATTTCTCGTGTCGGTATTCGAGGATGGCGTCCCGCCCGTTTTCCGCGTGACCCCTGCGACGAACGATACGAAGCACGTCGACGCGAGCGCCGTGTCGGTGACGACGATCCGTCCGGACGGTACCCGGCAGGTGTTCGCGATGGACAGCCGCGGCGGTTACCTGGAGTCGGCCGATGCCATCCCCGAACCGCATGAATTCAAGGCGATCGTCCGCTTGAACGGCCGCGAGCACGAACTGGCGTTCGAGGAGCACGACCATGGCGCGTCCACGGTCGCCGCGCGCGATCACAACATCCGCTCCGCATACATCCACGTGATCGCCGATGCGGCCGTCTCGGTGCTGACGATCGTCGGGCTGCTGCTCGCGCGCGCTTTCGGCTGGGTCTGGATGGATCCGCTCGTCGGCATCATCGGCGCGCTGGTGATCGCGAACTGGTCATACGGGCTGATGCGCGACACCGGCGGTATCCTGCTCGACATGAATTCGGACCGTCGTCTGACGGACAACGTGCGCGGTGCCATCGAGGGCATGGGCGATCGCGTCGGCGACCTGCATGTCTGGCGGCTCGGGCCCGGGCACATGAGCGCGGTCGTGTCGGTGGCGACGGACGACCCGAAGCGGGATGCGCGCTTTTATCACGGCGTGCTCCAGCGGTTCAGGAACCTGTCGCACGTCACCGTCGAAGTCGTGCCTGCGGCGCGCGGGCAATAAGCGAGGGCAATAAGGATGGCGGTCAAGTCCCCTTGCGTCGACGTCTGTTCGTTCGACGGCAGGACCGGTTATTGCGTGGCGTGCCTGCGAACGCGCGAAGAGGCGCGCGGCTGGAAGAAGATGACGGATCACAGGCGTCATCAGATCGTGAACGACCGCGCGCGGCGGCACGCGAAGCTGACACGGGATACCACCGACTGATCACATCATGAACGCTCCATCGCCGATTGCCGGCAAGCCTTCGATTCCGCGGACCGTGTGGGCGTTGGGCCTCGTGAGCCTGTTCATGGATCTGTCGTCCGAGCTGATCCATGCACTGCTGCCGATCTACCTGGTATCGACGATGGGGATGAGCGTCGCGGCGCTCGGCATCCTCGAAGGGGCGGCCGAAGCGACCGCGATGATCGTCAAGGTGTTCTCCGGCGCGATCAGCGACTGGCTCGGGCGCCGCAAGGGGCTGCTGCTCGTCGGTTACGGCCTCGCGGCATTGACCAAGCCGTTGTTTCCGCTGGCGTCCACGCCGGCCGTGGTCGTGGCGGCCCGTCTGCTCGACCGCGTCGGCAAGGGCATTCGCGGCGCGCCGCGCGACGCGTTGGTGGCCGACCTCGCACCCCCCGAAATCCGCGGCGCGTGCTTCGGCCTGCGTCAGTCGATGGATACCGTGGGCGCGTTTCTCGGCCCGATGCTCGCAATCGTGCTGATGCTCTGGTTCGGCGACCACATCCGGACCGTGCTGTGGTTCGCCGTGGTGCCGGCCTTCGTCGCGATCGCGCTGATCGTCTTCGGCGTGCGGGAACCCGATCAGGCGAAAGCGCACCGGCGCTTTCACTCGCCGCTGCGCTGGCGCGCGCTGCGCGAGTTTCCCCGCACCTACTGGTTTGTTGTCGCGGCCGGCGCGACGTTTACGCTCGCGCGCTTCAGCGAAGCGTTCCTGGTTCTGCGTGCGCAGCAGACCGGGCTCGACGCCGCATGGATCCCGGTGGTGATGGTCGCGATGAGCATCGCTTATTCGCTGTCCGCGTGGCCGATCGGTGCCTTGTCGGACCGGCTCGATCGCCGCGTGCTGCTCGCAGCCGGCATGGTGCTGCTGATCGCGGCCGACCTGCTGCTCGGTATCGGCACGTCGACGATCTCGATGTTCGCTGGCGTGGCCGTGTGGGGGCTGCACATGGGCTTTACGCAGGGCATCCTCGCCGCGATGGTGTCGGAAACGTCGCCGGCCGCGCTGCGCGGAACCGCGTTCGGCGTATTCAACCTGGTGAGCGGCATCTGCATGCTGCTCGCGAGCAGCGTCGCCGGCGCGCTGTGGACGCGCTTCGGCGCGTCGACCACGTTTCTTGCCGGCGCTGCGCTGGTCGTGGTGCCGCTGTGCCTGTGCCGCTTCATGCCGCGACCGGGCACACCAACGGCGTGAGGCTTCGCCTGCCGTTTCTGTCGTTTCTGTCGTTTCTGCCGGCGTTCCGCGTTCGGCCGGTGTGACGCCCGGGCACGACAGGGCACGACAGGGCACGACAGGGCACGACAGGGCACGACAGGGCACGACAGGGCACGACAGGGCACGACAGGGCACGACAGGGCACGACAGGGCACGACAGGGCACGACAGGGCGCGACAGGGCGCGACAGGCGCGACAGGCGCGACAGGCGCGACAGGCGCGACAGGCGCGGGTTGCGAACCGGCGTCGCGGTCCGCCGGCCGCCGATCGGCGAAAGCCCGCCACACGCGCCTTTCCGCGTCGCCCCCCCGCCTTTGCTTTCAGATTTGAAAGATTGTCCGGCGTTTGCGATAGAATGCCTCCCCTGTTCGCCGTGGCCATGCCCACGGACGGACTCCGGCACGCGAAACGGCGCTCGCCGCACTGGCGGAATTCCGTCTCCATTTCGATGCCGGCGATCTGCCTGTCATTGGAAACACACGTACTGTAATTTGGATTGCTAATGAAGAAGCACAACATCACCCGGTACATCGTCATCGCGATGGCGCTGGGCATCGCCGTGGGCTACGCCTGTCATAGCGCGTTTCCCGACCCGAAAATGGCCAAGGAAGTCGCCGGCTACGTGTCGCTGCTGTCCGACGTGTTCCTGCGCCTGATCAAGATGATCATCGCGCCGCTGGTGTTCGCGACGCTGACGGTCGGCATCGCGCAGATGGGTGACAGCGGGTCGGTTGGCCGCGTGGGCGTGAAGGCGTTCGGCTGGTTCTTCATCGCGTCGTTCACGTCGCTGGTACTCGGTCTCGTGACCGCGACGATCCTGAAACCGGGCAGCCATCTGAGCCTGCCGCTGCCGGCCGCCGATGTGGCGCTCAACCTGAAGACGGGCGCATTCACGCTGAAGGACTTCGTCGTCCACCTGGTGCCGAAGTCGATCGCCGAGGCGATGGCGAACAACGAGATCCTGCAGATCGTCGTGTTCTCGATCTTCTTCGGCACCGCGCTGTCCGCGCTCGGCGACGCCGGCAAGCGCCTGACCGGCGTGATCGACGATCTCGCGCAGGTCATGCTGAAGGTGACGGGCGCGGTGATGTGGTTCGCGCCGGTCGCGGTGTTTGCCGCGCTGGCGTCGACGATCACGACGGAAGGGCTCGGCATCCTGCTCACGTTCGCGAAGTTCATGGCGAGCTTCTATCTGGCGCTGGCGCTGCTGTGGGGCGTGCTGACGCTCGCCGGCGTCGCATTCCTCGGCAAGCGCGCGTTCACGCTGATCCGCCTGATTCGCGAGCCGTTCCTGCTGTCGTTCGCGACGGCGAGCTCCGAAGCCGCGTATCCGAAGCTGCTCGACGCGCTCGACCGGTTCGGCGTGAATCGCAGGATCTCGAGCTTCGTGCTGCCGATCGGGTACTCGTTCAACCTCGACGGCTCGATGATGTACTGCACGTTCGCGGTGCTGTTCATCTCGCAGGTGTACGGGATCGACCTGCCGCTCGGCACGCAGATCACGATGCTCCTGATGCTGATGGTGACGTCGAAGGGGATGGCGGGCGTGCCGCGCGCATCGCTCGTCGTGATCGCGGCGACGCTCAGCCAGTTCCATCTGCCGGAAGCCGGCCTGCTGCTGATCATGGGCGTCGACATGTTCCTCGACATGGGGCGCTCGGCCACCAACGCGGTCGGCAACTCGATCGCGGCGGCCGTGGTCGCGAAGTGGGAGGGCCAGCTCGGCGATCCGCGCGACGACGTGGATTCGGGCGGCGGCGGCGAGATCAAGCAGGTGGAGGTGCGGGAGACGGCGACGTCCGCGTGATGTTCCGGTAGTCAATGATGTTTTCCGGCCTGGATTCGACAGGGATTCAGGCCGGCGCGAGACCCGCCGGCGACCTTCCCGATTCGCCGAACAAGCCCTCCGCCAGTTCTTCAATACGCCGCATTCCAGCCAGCGGTGACATGCCCGCAGGCGAACACCCGTTTTCCCCGATAGTCGTGCCGGACGCGTAAGTGGTCATTCACTCTCGCGCAGTCGTCTGCAGCGCATCTCTCGCATGCGCGGGCGGTCCGCAATTTTTTTCGATTTATTTGACGTCATCCTCCGTGTCTAAAGGCGGAGGATTCCCACACCTGGCGATGCACGTCCGCATCGGAGAATGTTCACGGCAGCGTTGGTATCTCGATCATGCTCGACACCACAGTCACGGCAGGCCCACTCTCTTATTCGCAGTCCCGCGATAGCTTTCGGCCGCGTCGTGCTGTCTTTCGACCCGCACGCCGAACAGGACTGGGTGGAACCGCTTTCGTCGACTTCTTCGAACGTGGCCCCGTGCGCGATCGCTTTGTAACGGAGCTTGTTTCGGAAGGACGACCAGGATGCGTCGTAGACGCTCTTCGCCATCCTGGTTCTGGCGAGCTTCGCGGCCGACACGTTGCCGACCGCGATGTAATCGAAGCGCCGCACCAGATCGAGCGCGAGCTTGTGTTGGAAATCGGCACGGGCATTCGCGACCTTGGCGTGCAGCTTCGCGATATGCCGCTTGTGCTTGCGTGCTCGCTGGGCTTTCGCGAGCTTTTCCGCCGCTTGCCGGCCGAACCGATCATTAGGCAGCCTCTCGCCGGTCGAAAGTGTGACGAAGTCTTTCAGACCGAGATCGATGCCGACACCGGAACGGATCGGTCGGGCCTGAATATCGGGTATCTCGATCACGATGTTCAAGAACCAATGGCCGCGCGCATCCTGCGCAAAGTTGGTCCCGTCCTTGATCTTGCCGTCGGGAAGTGGGCGGCTATTGAACACGCGGAAGGTGTTGCCGGCAAAGCGAAACGCGTCGCCCTCGCGCTTCAGGTCGCGGCCCTTCAGCGGCACCCAGCCCAGCGATTTCCTGCCGCGATAGCGCAGGTAAGGCCGACGATGCTGACTGCGCGACTTCGCGTATTGCTCGCACGTCGCGTTGATCGTGCCGGAGTGGATGCCGAGCGCCTTGCTGCTCCCGGTCGTCAGCACGTTCAGATCGAATCCCGTCGGCCACTTCTTGCTCCACTTGAGCGCGTGCTTCTGCGTATCGTTGCGAAAGTTCCAGACGTAGTTCACCGCACGGCTCTGCTTGTTGAGCAGTCCGTTGAGCGACTTCACGCGGTAGCGGTAGACAAGGATCATGCCGTTGATCCTAACCCGTGGAAGAAGCTGTCTGTCAACAGCACTCCTTTCCTTCCCGCCATCCGCCCCGAAGGAAGTCCCCTTGGGGGAAATAGCGGGGTCTCTCGGAGCAAATTCTGATGAAAAAGCCATTCAGGAGAGCATTAGCCATGGTCGCCAGAAAACCGATTCAGGCCGTGCTGCTCGCCGTCGCGATCGCCGCGATTGCGCCGGCGGGACATGCAGGCAATACCACCGACTGGCTGGCGAACACCTATGGCACGCTCGCGGCGCACGTTGGCAACGTCGCGCGTTCGATGTGGGTTGCGCCCGAAGGCGTGATCTATACGGCATCGATGTGGGACGAGTATGAAGGCGGTGTCGCGATCTATCAGAACGGCAAGAGCATCGGCTCGATCGGCACGCATTCGGAATTCCAGGGCAGCGCGATCACGGGCAACGCGACCTCGCTGTTCGTCGCGCTGCAGCCCGGCAGCGGGTACGGCAGCGGCGCGATCGGGCGCTACAACCGCGCGACGCGTTTTCGCGACAAGCTCATTCAGGTCACCGCCGCGACGAACCAGCCGCGCATCGACGTCGTCACCGGGCTCGCCACGGCCGGCTCGCTGCTCTATGCGAGCGATTTCTATGGCAATCGCGTGCGGGTGTTCACGACCGACGGCGTCTGGCAGCGGGACATCAACGTGTCCGCGCCGAGCGCGCTCGCGATCGACGGGGCGGGGAACGTATGGGTCGCGCAGAAAAGCGCGGGCTCGGTCGTCGAGTTCAGCCCGACCGGTGCGCTGCTGAACACGATCCGGCTGGCCGCCGGGTCGCAGCCGTCGGCGCTCTATTTCGATGCGGCGGCGGCACAGCTGATGGTCGGCGACGAAGGTCCCGACATGAACATCAAGCGCTATGGCGTGTCGGGCAGGCCTGCGCTGGCCGGCACGTTCGGCGTGCGCGGCGGCTATCTGGACACGACGACGGGCATCAAGGGGCAGGTCGGCGCGAAGCGCTTTACCCGCATCGCCGGGATCGGCAAGGACACGGCCGGCAACCTGTACGTGCTCAACAACCCGTGGGGCGGCAGCTGGGATCTCGGCCGCAATGGTGCGACCGACATTCACGCGTACAGCAGCGCCGGCAGCCTGCGGTGGACGCTGCAGTCGCTCAACTTCGAAGGTATCGCCGCACCGGATCCGGTCACGGACGGCGCGCTGTTCTACAGCGGTACGCACGTGTACAGCGGCACCGCGGGCGGCACCTTCGTCGCGAACACCGTCGATCCGTTCACGTATCCGTCGGATCCGCGCATCAATATGAGCGACACGCAGCGCGACGAGCACTTCGGGCTGCTGACGTCGGTCGGTGCGAACCGGATCCTCGTTGCAGCGGGACAGAATCCGCCGGTTTACTACTTCTTCCACTTCAACGCGGCCAACGGTTACGTCGCGATTCCCGACGGCTCGATTCCGGGGCCCGCGTTCAATACGACCCGGCGCGTGTCGGCCGGCTTCAGCCTCGACAGCAAGGGCGGCGTATGGGCCGGCCTCGACAAGACGGGCGCCATTTATCACTATCCGCTGACCGGCTTCGATGCGAGCGGCAAGCCTGCGTGGGGGCCGGGCGTGCCGACGCCGGTGCCGGCCAGCATCCAGCCGCTGACGCGCGTCGTCTATCTCGCCGACAGCGACACGATGGTGCTCGCGCAGGGCGTGGTCGGGAGCACGGACTGGACGTCGATCGGCACGCGCATCGAGGTGTATCACGGCTGGAGCGCGGGCAACACGACGAAGCCGAATCCGGTGATCACGCTGCCGCACAGCGGCGCGAAGTCGATCGACGCGGCCGGCAACCATCTGTTTGTCGGCTACTGGTTCAGCAGCAGCGGGCCGCTGTGGCCGAACATCGACGCGTTCAACCTCGACACCGGCAATCTCGACACGACGCTCGTCAACGCGAGCCCCGCGACCGTCGATACCAGCAGCGCGATCGATGCGATGTACAGCGTGCGCGCGTACCGCCGTTCGAACGGTGAATACGTGGTGACGAAGAACAACGTGAAGGGGAACAGCATCACCGTTTATCGGTGGACGCCTTGACGGTGGCTGCGCGGCGCACGCGATGACGCGGCGTCGGAACGCCGCGCCGCTTCATGCGCGCCAAATCAGATTCGCACTGGTTTCCGTTTCCGACGCAACGCGGAAGCCGAGGCGTTCGTAGAGGCGCCGCGCCGGATTGCCGTGCAGCACGCTGAGCGACACGGGCACGTGTTCTTGTGCCGCTTCGATCAGCAGTTCGCGCAGCACGGCTTCGCCGATGCCGTGTCCTTGCCGTGAAGGGTGGATCTGGATCTGGTGGACGTGCCATTCAGCGGCGGAGCGCGTGACCTTCAGCAAACCGATCGCGTTGGTGTCGGTGTTCGTGCCTTCGCAGACGATCATCGCATCTTCGAAGTTCGCCGCGATGCGCAGGTGGTGTGCTTCATCGTCGGTGGGCGCACCGACGCGTTGCAGATGCTCGGTCATCGTGAGCCGACGGAGCGTCAGCAGAAAGGGCAGGTCGGACGGAGACGCGGGGCGCAGGTGGATCGCCGGTTTCATGATCGATGTGGATGTGCTCGGAGGCCCGAGCCTCGCAGCCGATGATTCCAGCATTCGCGACGCAGGTCAAAGGCCGGCCAGCGGAATCTGCCGCCCGGCCGGGCGATGCTCGAGGACATCCGTGACTTCGTATTCGGTTTTTGCTCCGTCCGAGGTTTGCCACTGCTGCATACGGACATTGCAGACGAGCACGTCACCCTTGCTGAAACTGATCTGGCTGTTGTTCACGCGCGACAGGAAGCCGGTATCCGTGATCGCCGCGTGAATCGTCGACGCGCCGTCGTACAGCCGCCACTTGTTGTCGTCCTTGAAAGCGAGCGACACGATCGAGAACGCCATCTTTCGATGTTCGTCGAGGATGAGCGCATCGGCTTGTCCGGGCGCGCGAAACCATGCGATTTCGTTGCGGGTGACCGTCTCGAATATCTCGGTGTCGGTGCCTGCGGCGAACATCACGACGCCTTCGCGCGCGAGCGGCGCAAGCACTTGCTCGGTTGCCTGTCGGACGCCGATGTCGCGCAGCAGCGTGAGGACGGAAAGGTCGATCTCGAGTTGCTCGCCGTCCACGTGAAGCAACGCTGTGTGGTCCTGCATCTGCACCCGCTGGATCTCGCGCCCGCGCAGCCACTTGAGAACGGCGAAGAGACCCTTCCTCGCCTTGGGCGCGGCGATGCCGAGCGCGGTCAGGATCGTGACCGCGTTGGCCAGCGCCGTGCCTTCGCTGCCGCTCAGCATATCGCGCATGCGACTGAGCAGCGAGGTCGCGAGCGTGAAGTCGATGCCGAAGCTGCCGGCTTTGAAGCTGCCGCGCACGTTCACCTGCGGTCGAACCTGATCGCCGCACAGTGCGCGGGCCGACGCTTCGAGCAAGCCCCCGATCGCAAGCAGTGCGGGCGCGAGTTCGCGCACGTCCATTTCGGAGGATTCGAGAGCGGGGCCGTCGTAAGTGACGCGAAACTGGCTCATGTCGTCGAAGAGGCCGATATCGGCCCGGCCGGTACGGTTTTCATTGCGTGCGGTCATGCGAAATGTTGTCTACAGCCGTGGACGATACAGGAAGTGATTTATTTCGGATACCTTTCATGTTAAGCGCGATCGACCGGCAGCGCGCGATTTTGGCCATCCGGTCAAGGCGGTTGCGTCGCGTGTGCCGATGATGTCCCGGTCAGCGCGGAATTGCTTGGGATTGTTACGGTATGCGAGGAAGGCAGGACTCGTCTGTGCGAGATCGATTTCCTGCTGGAGACGCTTCCCCATGCACGCGGGAGCGCACTCGTCCTCGCGGTGCCGGAGACGTGGGCCGGGCAGCGAATCACGTCGTTGCCGACCGTCGGGCGACCCGCTCGCGGATTTCGGGCGACGCCAGGCACATGGTCACGGCTTCGTAGCCGGGCGCGCCACGGTAAGGCGCTACGCGGGAAGGCGGACTGTGGTTCGCCGGGCACCGGATGATCGCGTCATTCGGCCCGACTGTTGATAGATCGAGGATCGCCGATGAATAAAGGCGACCCCAAGGGCCCGGTCAAGCCTGCCTCGAAATCCGGTACACCCGCATCGCATTGTCATGCCAGATCGCCCGACGCGCCGCGTCGTCGAGGTCCGCCATCGCACGGGCAAACGTCCGCAGCAGCGCGGGATACGACACGCGCAACCCCGCCACCGGAAAGTTGCTCGCGAACAGGCAGCGCCGCCACCCGAATATCGCGATCGTGTCGCGGATGATCCGCGCGTTGTCCGCCTCGTTCCACGCCGCATCGCGCAAGCCGAGTTCAGAGATCTTCACGGTCACGCGCGGCGATGCGGCCAGCGCCTGCATGCCGCTGCGCCAGCGCGCGAGCCCCGCCTCCGAGCGATCCCACGGCAGTCCTGCATGTTCGAGCACCACGTCGACGCCGGGCGCATCGGCCAGCAGCGCGGCCGCGTCGCCGAGATGCCAGAACGGCACGCGCAGATCCCAGCTCAGGCCATGCGCGGCCAGGCGTTCCAGCGCGGCCGGCCAGCGTGGGTCGCGCAGCGTGCCGGGCCCGTCGACCACCGCATCCGGCGACGCGGCGGTGCGCGGCTTGAACCGCACGCCGCGCACGCGCGGCCACGCGGCCTGTTCGGCGAGCCGCTCGTGCGCATCGTCGGCCAGCAGGTCGACCCACGCGACGACCGCCGACGGCAGCCCGTGCGCGGCCGCGACCTCGTGCAGCCAGCGCGTTTCCGCGAGCGCTTCGCCGCGCGTCCGTTCGGCCTCGACGTGCACGCTCGCGACGATCGGCGCGCGTTGCGCGGCGTGCCGGTAGTCGTCCACGCCGAAATCGCGGCACAGCACCGCATAGTCGCCGAACATGAAGTGCGCCGGGTCGTACCGGTCCTGCAGCCACGGGTAGTGCGCGCCGGTGCCGAGCTGCCACAGGTGATGATGCGCGTCGACGAGCGCGGCCGGCATCGCGTCCGGCGGCAGTGCGTCGCGGTGCGGCTCAGCGCGTGCCTGCGAGCACATACGACGCATCCGGTTCGCGCAGCGTCGGCAACGCGCCGACGAATCGCCACGCATCGAGATCGAGCTCGCGCACGTAGTCGTCCTGGAACGACACGTACGCGACGCGCCGCGACGGATGAAACGACAGCGCGGTCGGATTCGCGGGCAGCGCGACGCGTTCGATCTCTTCCAGTTGCCGCGCATCGAACACCGAGATCGACCGTTCGCCGGAATTCGTCAGCAGCAGCAGGTCGCGGCCGTCCGGCGCGCTGGTGCGGTAGATGCGGTTCGGATCGCTGCGCGTCTTCACGCGGCGGCCGCAGGTCATCGTGTCGGTGTCGATCTCGACGAGCGTGTCGTCGCCGCGATTCGCGACGAACAGCGTACGCTCGTCGCTCGACAGCGCGTTGCCTTCGGGACGCGGGCCGGGCATCACCGCGCGCGGCGCGACGGTCGCATCGCGCGGATGGAACTGCGTGACCGTGTTCGACAGCAGGTGCACGCCGTATGCGCGGCTCGCGTCGCGCGTGAGCGTCACGAGGTGGGTCTTCACGCCGCCGGACGGCACGGCCATGTTCGGCACGGCCTGGCGGGTCGGTTCGTCGAACACGAGCAGCATGTCGTGCGCCTCGCTCATCGCGTACAGCCGGCCGTCGCGATCGGCCGCCATCCCGTGCGGCCGGTAGTACGGCCACAGGTCGAGCATCCGCGTATGCGTGCGCTCGACGAGGTCGATCTCGGCGATCCGGTGATCGCCTTCATGGCCGCGCGACCATGCGGTCTCGATTCCGAAGATGCCGACGTAAGCGAAGCGGTTGTTCACGTCGACGGTGAACTCGTGCGGGAAGTTCGGCAGCACGACGTGCTTGAGCGCGGCTTTCGTTTCGAGGTCGTAGAAGCTGAAGGTATGGGCGCATTTCTGCACCAGCAACAGGATGTCGTTCATGGTGTGTCTCCGTGGTTTTGTTCGCGTGTTCGCGTGCCGGCGCGCGTCAGTCCTCGCAGCGCCGGGGCAGCGTCAGCGCGAGCAGGCCGGCCACCGCGAGCGTGACGGCGAGGCTGTACACGCCGGCCGCCGCGCTCACGTGCTGGGTCAGCACGCCGACCGCATAAGGGCCGCAGAAGCCGCCGAGGTTGCCGAGTGCGTTGATCAGGCCGCGCGCGCTGCCGGCCGTCTCGACGCTGCACAGCTTCGGCGGAATCGCCCAGAACACACCGGCGGCCGCCTGCAGGAAGAAGCCGCAGCCGATCAGGAACGCGAACGACACGGCCATCGACGCATGCGTGAGCACCGACAGCGCGAGGCACGCGGCGAATCCGACGAGCGGCAGCAGCACGAACAGGCGGCGCTTGCCGGTCCGGTCAGACAAATACGACGTGGCGAACATCCCGATCATCATCGCGACGTACGGCAGCATCGCGAGCAGGCCGACCCTGCCCATCCCGCCGTGCGTGAGGTTTTTCAGCAGCGTCGGCAACCACATCGTATAGCCGTAGATGCCGACCTGATAGCAGAAGTTGATCGCAATCAGCAGCCAGATCGTCGGGTTGCGCAGCATCGCGCCGAACGATGCGGCGGCCGGCGTGCCGGCGGCCTGCTTGCGCGCCTGCTCTTCGCGCAGCGCGTCGAGGATGTACGCCTTCTCGCGCGGCGACACCCAGCGCGCGGTTTCCGGGCTGTCGTCGGCGAACATCAGCCACGCGAACAGGCACAGCAGCGACAGCGCGCCGGCGCTGAAGAACAGGTGACGCCAGTCGTACGCGGCGAGGATGAAGCCGGACAGCGGCGCGGTGATCATGCCGGCGAGCGGCACGAACATGATGACCATCGCGTTCGCGCGGCCGCGTTCGCGGTCGGGAAACCAGTGGCTGACCATCGTCAGCACGACAGGCAGCATCCCGCCCTCGGCCACGCCGAGCAAAAAGCGCAGCGTCAGCAGTTGCCATGTATGCGTGACGAGCCCGGTCAGCACCGACAGCACGGCCCAGCTCACGAGCGACCAGGCGATGAAGGTCTTGCCGCTGCCGCGCGCCGCGCGCCGGCCGCCGGGGATCTGCAGGAACAGGTAGCCGAAGAAGAAGATGCCGCCAGCGAGGCCGGCCATCGTCGCGTCCATGCCGAGATCGGCATTCATCCCGCCCGGCATCGCGAATGCGATGTTCACGCGGTCCATGTACGAAACGATGCACGCGAGCAGCAGCGGCGGAATCACGCGCAGCCAGCGGCGGCGCGGAATGGCTTCGCCGGCTTCATAAGCCGGGGTGGCCGGGTTCAACAGGTTCATGACGTCTCCAATCCATGTGATGAGCGGCGGCGGCCTTCTGTCGGGCCGCCGTCACGCCGATGCGCAACGCACGCGCGTTGCAGGGGCAAACGGGTGCCGGGCTAGCGCCCCCAGCGCAGTACGAGCGGATCGAGCCGCCGCGCCGCGTCGAGCAGGCCCGCGCGTACCTGCGGATGCAGCTCGGGCCACGGCGCGCGCGGCCGGTCGCACGCAATCACGCCGCCTTCCTTCATCAGCGCCTTCGCGGTCAGGAAGCCCGACTGGCGGTTCTCGTAGTTGATCAGCGGCAGCCAGCGCGCGTACTGCTCGCAAGCTTCGTCGCGGCGTCCGGCGAAATACGCGTCGGTGATGCGGCGAACGCCGTCCGGATAGCCGCCGCCCGTCATCGCGCCGGTCGCGCCGGCATCGAGGTCGGCGAGCAGCGTGATGCCTTCCTCGCCGTCCCACGGCCCCTCGATCGCGTCGCCGCCGAGCGCGATCAGCTCGCGCAGCTTCGACGCGGCGCCGGGCGTCTCGATCTTGAAGTACGACACGGCGTCGATCTCACGCGCGAGCGTCGCAAGCAGCGACGCAGGCAGCGCGACACCGCTCGCGGGCGCGTCCTGGATCATCAGCGGAATGTCGAGGCCGTCGGCGACTTCGCGGAAGAATGCGCGCACCTGTGCTTCGGGCACGCGGAACGTCGCGCCGTGGTACGGCGGCATCACCATCACCATCGCGGCGCCGAGTGCCTGCGCCTGGCGATTGCGCTCCGCGCAGATCCGCGCGCTGAAGTGCGACGTCGTGACGATCACCGGCACGCGGCCGGCGACGTGCTCGAGGGTGGTGCGCGTGATGAGGTCGCGTTCGTCGTCGCCGAGCGCGAACTGCTCCGAGTAGTTCGCGTGGATGCAGATGCCCTGCGAACCGGCATCGATCATGAAGTCGAGGCAGCGGCGCTGGCCGTCGAGGTCGAGCGCGCCGTGCGCGTCGAAGATCGTCGGCGCGACCGGAAAGACGCCCTGGTAGCGTGCGTTCATGGCGGGCCTCACTCGACGATGTCGAACTGGTCGAGGAACTCGGTCTTCAGCGTGAGACCGAGGCCCGGCACGTCGTCGCGCAGCTGCAGGAAGCCGTTCTCGGCCACCGGTTCGCCGTCGAAGATGTAATAGAACAGCTCGTTGCCGACTTCCACGTCGAACATCGGGAAGTACTCGCTCATCGGCGACGCGAGCGTGCTCATCGTCAGGTGATAGTTGTGCATCTGGCCCGCATGCGGAATCACCGGCACGCTGTATGCCTCGCACAGCGCGTTGATCTTGTGCGCCATCGTGATCCCGCCGACGCGGTTCGTGTCGTACTGCACGACCGACACGGCCTTGCGGTCCAGCAGCTGCTTGAAGCCGTACAGCGAGAACTCGTGCTCGCCGCCGGAGATCGGGATGTTCGTGAGCTGGTTCAGTTCCGCGTAGCCGTCGATGTCGTCGGCGATCACCGGCTCCTCGAGCCAGCGCGGCTGATATTTCTCGAGCTTCGGCAGGATGCGCTTCGCGTACTCGAGGTTCCAGCCCATGTAGCACTCGAGCATCAGGTCGTTGTCGTAGCCGATCACCTCGCGGATCGCCGCGACCGACTTCAGGTTCTCCATCACGCCCTGCTGGCCGTGCGCGGGCCCGTAGCCGAAGCGCATCTTGAACGCGCGGAAGCCTTCCTTCAGATACTGCTGCGCTTCTTCCTGCATTGCCCTCAGGTCGGTGCGGTAGAGCTTCGAGTAGTAGCAGGGGATCTTTTCCTTGGTGCGGCCGCCGAGCAGCTTGAACACGGGCTTGCCGACGCTCTTGCCGAGGATGTCCCAGATCGCGATGTCGACGGCCGAGATCGCCGCCATGCCGATGCCCTTGCGGCCCCACGCATGGGTCGCGCGGTACATCCGCTGGTTCAGGTATTCGTAGTCCCACGGGTCCTGGCCGATCACGAGCGGCGCGAGGTACTGGTCGATGATCACCTTCGCGACGTGCGGTGCGAGCGCGACGTTGCCGAGGCCGACGATGCCGTCGTCGGTCTCGACCTCGACGACCGTCCACGCATGGAAACGGAACGTGCTCATGGTTTCCTGCGGCGCGTATAGCAGGTCCATCGCGTTCGAGCAGAAGTTGCCTTGCGGCGGGACGGTCTTGCCTTTCCACTGGAATACGCGGGCGCGCACGGAGCGGATTTTCATGATGGTGTCTCCTGTAATCGATGTTGTCGTGTGGGGATGGCGTGCGAGCGTCACGCCGAAACGGTGGGGGTGCGGCGCGCGACGCCCATCCGGCAGGCGATCTGCAGCGCCTGCCAGGTCGCGCCGACGTCGGCGCTGCCGCGCCCCGCGATGTCGTACGCGGTGCCGTGCGCGGGCGTCGTGATCGGCACGGGCAGCCCGCCTTGCACGGTCACGCCGCGCGAGAAGCCGAGCAGCTTGATCGCGATCTGCCCTTGGTCGTGGTACATCGTGACGATCGCCTGGTAGTCGCCGGCCTGCGCCTTCAGGAAGATCGTGTCGGCGGGGAACGGGCCGTGGAACGGCGCGTCGGTCGGCCACGCGCGCGCCTGCAGCTTGCGCACGGCGGGCTCGATGGTGTCGACTTCCTCGCGGCCGCAACTGCCGCCGTCGCCTCCGTGCGGGTTGAACGCGGCGACGGCGACCTTCGGCGCGGCGACGCCGTTCGCGAGCAGCGACCGGTAGATCAGTTCGGATGCCTGTTCGATGCGCTCGACGCTCAGTTGGGCCGCCGCGTCCTTCAGCGGGATATGCGACGAGATCCGCGCGGTCCACAGTTCGCCGAGCGTGTTGAATTCGCAGAAGTAGCCGGTCACGCCGAGCGCGGCGGCGAAGTGATGCAGCTCGTCGTCGTGCTTCAGCCCGCCGAGCTTCATCGCGTACTTGTTCAGCGGCGCGAAGCAGATCGCGTCGATGTCGCCGGCGAGCGCGGCGTCGAGGCACTGGTCGAGCACGGTCAGCGTCGAGCGGCCGCCGGCGGCGCCGGCCTGGCCGACGGTGACCTGCGCGGGATCGATCGTGTCGACTGCAACGAACGCGGCGCGCGCGGTGGACGGCCGGCCGCGCACGGCGGCGAGCGATTCGACGGGCTCGACCTCGACCGTCACGCCGGCGACGCGTTGGCCGGCTTCCCACAGCCAGCGGTCGCCGATCAGCACGAGGTTCGCGCGGGACGTCGCGTCGGGCCGCGCGAGCAGTTTCGCGATCAGTTCGGCGCCGATGCCGGCGGGATCGCCGAGCGTCAGCGCGACGACGGGCAGGGGAGCGGCGGATGTCATGCGGCGTCTCCGTGGCGGACGGCGGTCGGGTGCGTGTTCATGCAGTGTCTCCGGTGGCGGCGCGTGGCCGTTGGTGTATGGGGTTCATGCTAGGTAGACGGAATGAGTCGGTAAATTGAAAACTCTTGATGAATCGATAACCTGGAGTAATCGAAATGGGCTCGATCGATCGACGAGACTCGACTCCCCAATTGCTGAACCGGCTGCGGATGCGGCAGATCGCGCTGTTGCTCGCGGTGGATGAATGTTCGACGCTGCGCGCGGCGGCCGGGCAGCTCGGCCTCACGCAGCCGGCCGCGACGAAGATGCTGGCCGAACTGGAAAGCGCGCTCGGCCAGCGGCTGTTCGACCGCGTCGGGCGCGGGCTCGTGCTGAACCCGGCCGGCGAGCGCGTGCTCGGCTATTTCCGCGGGATCCGCGGCAGCGTGGAGGCGCTCAATCGCGAGCTCGGCGAGCTGCAGCTCGGCAGCGCGGGGCGGCTCGCGATCGGCAGCATCATGGCGGCGTCGCCGGGGCGGCTCACCGAGGCGCTGGTGCAGTTGAAGGCGCGCTATCCGCTGCTCGCGATCGACATCGCGGTCGATACCAGCGACCGGCTGATGCCGCAGTTGCGCGAAGGCGTGCTCGAGGTGGTGATCGGCCGCAACGTCGGCACCGATTGCGACTTCCGCGTGGTGGACGACGAGGCGCTCGCGATCATCGCGGGCCGCGACCATCCGCTCGCGGGCGCCGGGCCGGTCGAATTCGACGCGCTGCTCGACTACACGTGGATCCTGCAGCCGGCCGGCAGCCCGGCGCGCGAGGTCGTCGAGCGCGAGTTCCGCGCGCGTCACCAGCCGATGCCGCGCGGGCTGGTCGAAACGGGCTCGATCCTGACGACGATGAACCTCGTCGACCGTTCGCACATGCTCGGCGTGATTCCGCGGACGGTCGCGCAGCGCAACGCGGAGCACGGGCTCGTCGCGATCCTCGATTACGAGCTCGACCAGAAGCTGCCTTCGTACGGGAGCCTCGTGCGGCGCGACCGGCCGTTGAGCATTCCCGCGCAGCAGTTTCTCGCGCTGTTTCACCGCGACGGAGCCGGAAATGACGGCGGCGCGTAACGGCACGGTTTGTCAGCCGAGGCGGCCGAGCCAGCCGCGCCGGCCGCGCTGGCCGAACCAGCCGCGCCGGCCGAATCAGCCGAGCCGACCGAATCAGCCGAGCCAGCCGAATCAACCCAGCCGGCCGAATCAGCCGAGCCGGCCGAATCAACCCAGCCAGCCGAGCCAGCCGAGCCAGCCGAATCAACCCAGCCGGCCGAGCCAGCCGAGCCGGTCATGCACCACCATCGCGGAACGCAATGAAGCGCGATGGTGCCGCCGGCGAGACGGATAAGTCCGGCGAACCCTGAGCGAACGGCCTCAGCGCGCCGACGGCGCGGCCGGCGCTTCGGCGAGCGACGGCGTCGATTCCGACAACGCGCGATCCGGCCGGATCCGCAGCGCGGCGACGATGCCGATCACCAGCATCGCGACCGACCCGATGAACGGCACCGTCCAGCTGCCGGTGTGATCGACGAGATAGCCGAACAGGATCGGCGACAGGATCCCCGAGACCGCCGAACCGGCGTTCATCATCCCGCTCGCGATGCCCGCGTGCTTCGGCGCGATGTCGCTCGGCACGGCCCAGATCGGTCCGATCGTCAGTTCGAGGCACAGGAACGACCCGGACAGGCACAGCGCGATGCTGGCCGTCGAGTGCACGAAGGCGAGCGGCAGCATGAACGCGAGTGCGCCGGTGAAGCTCGCGACGATCACGCTCTGGCGCGACAGCGCGAGATTGCCGGTCTTGCGGTAGATGCGGTCGCACAGCCAGCCGCCGAGCGTGTCGCCGACGACGCCCGCGAAGAACACGCCGGACGCGAACAGCGCGGTCGACTTCAGGTCGAGGCCCTTGCCGTTCAGGAAGAACGTCGGCAGCCACGTGAAGAACAGCCACGCGGTCCAGCCGTAGCAGAAGTACACGAAGATCGTCGGCGCCATCCTGCGGAACAGCGGCCCCCACGGCGTCGGGCCGGACGCCGGAGCCGGCCGGGCGGCGGCAGCGGTGCGGGTCGAGCCGTTGCCGTCGTCGTCGCCGAGCGGATGCTCGCGGAAGCCGACGATCCACCACACGAGCCACACCAGCGTGACCGCGCCGATCACGAAGAACGCCGCGCGCCACGACAGCCACGTCATCAGCGCGGCGACGATCGGCGGCGTGACCGCGTTGCCGAGCCGAGAGAACGAATGCGTGAAGCCCTGCACGACGCCGCGTCGTTCGCGCGAGAACCAGTGCGTGATCGCGCGGGCCTGCGCGGGCAGCGTCGCGCCTTCGCCGATGCCGAGCAGCAGGCGGGCGGCGAACAGCAGCGCGAGGCTGTGCACGAACCCGGTCATGAACGTCGACGCGACCCAGATCAGCCCGCAGCCGATCAGCGTGATGCGGGCGCCGAAGCGGTCGGCGATCCAGCCGCCGAACACCTGGCAGACGGCGTACGAGTACGCGAAGGCGGAGAAGGCGACGCCGAGTTCGGTGTTCGATAGCCCGAGTTCGGACTTGATCGCACCGGCCGCGGTCGCGAGGTTCACGCGGTCGACGTAGAGGATGAACGAAAGCGCGCACAGCAGCCACAGCGTATGGCGCCGTTGACGATGATCGGTAGTCATGTGTCTCGCTCCAAGGTCGTGCACGGCGTTGCAATGACGCCGCGTTCACGGGCCGGGCCAGCATCGCGTGCTGGGCGATGCATCGTCTAATGAATCTTTTGGATCAATTGATAACCTGAGGCATTCGGTTTCGCCGTGCCTGGGCACCGGGGCGGACGTGCTGCGGGTTTTCCATGGGCGGTTGCGGCATGATGCGGAATGGGCGCGCGCATCGACGCCGGTGCAGTGGCGCTGCGATGATGAAGTGACGAAGCGATATTGCCCAGTCGGGAATGGACGGACATGGAACGACAACTTTCACGCCACCGGGACAGCCGTTTCTGGCAACTGCCGCCGGTGAAATGGTGGATCCAGGGGCATGGCCGCGACGGTTATTCGTTCCGGCTGCTGCTGGTGCCGCTCGTTACCGTGTTCGTGCTCGAATCCGTCTGCGTGATGTTGGGCACGCTGTACGGCGCGCTGCTCGTGAGCGGCGGGATGACGCTGTTGCTCGGGTTCGCCGGGTTTCACGGCGCGAAACGCGAATGGCTCGTGCCGTCCGCGACGGCGCGCGCGCTCGTGAAGGCGCGCACCAAGCAGGCGGCCGAGCGCTTCTCGTCGCTCGGCGCGGGCGCGACGGTGCTGGCGATCTTCGTCAGCGCGACGTCGCTGTCGCTCGTGCTGGCGGGCCAGCCGATGCTGGACAGCGTGTCGAAGGACACGGTGTCGATCTTCATCGCGCTGGTGTTCCTGCCGGTGTACGTGTCCGGCGCGGTGCGCAAGCTGGCGATCGCGCGCGTCGAGGAGCTGGAAGCGCTGCGTCAGGCGACCGTGGGCACGCGGCTGAAGTTCGACCGGGCCGGCGCGGTGCGGGCCGTCGTCGTGCAGGGGCCGGAGGGGAAATCGACCGTGTCGGTCGCGGAGTACACGCTGCTCGGTTTCGAGCCGCCGCTCGAACGCGTGGGGCGCGAGACGGGTGCCTAAGGAAGAAGGCTGCGCGCGAGCGCAGCCGTTCGGTGTGATGGCCCGCCGTGCGGGCGTCAGGCCGGATCAGTCGCCCGTGCGGGGAAGCGGGTTCGACGTTGCGGCTGACTGTGCGGGGAAACACCGCTCGTCGGGCGTCAGCGTGAGATCGTCGGGCCAGCACACGTCGAACCGCGTGCCGCCGCCGGGCGCCGGCATGCAGACGGCTTCGCCGCGATGCGCATGCGCGACTGCCGCATTCCAGAACGTCTGCTCCTCGGTCACGCGCTGCGGCTCGCTCGCGAGCGCGTTGAAATTGTCGGCGAGCCGCGCTGCTTCGTGCAGCGAACGATCGCGGGCGACGGCGCGCGCGCTGCGCGAGCAGCTTGAATTTGGTGAGCGTCCGCACGAGCGTGTGCCGGGTGCCGTCGACTTCGACCGTCGCTTCGTGATGTTCGAGATCGATCTCGAACGGGTCGGTTGCGCAGGTCGCGCTCGCGTACATGGCGGCCGACTACGGCGACGGATTCTACGGCGAGGGCGAGCGCAGCATGTTCACCAACGGCATCGCGATGATCCTGCCGCTCGATCTGCCGGGCGTGTCGCGCGGCAAGCCGCTCGACAAGATCGGCCAGCGCTCGTTGCCGCAGGGCGAGATCTATTTCGACAACGTTGAAGGTGCCGAAGCGCTTCGCGATCGCGCTGAAGGACGATTATCTGGGCAATCTCGCGTCGACGTGGTCGTATGCCGGCACGCACATGTGCCAGGTATTCGTCGGCGCGGCGCGCGCGGCGTTCGAACTCGCGCTCGCGTATTGCCACGAGTGCAAGCAGGGCGGCGCGCTGCTGATGGATCACCAGATGACGCACCTGCGCATCGGCGAGATGCTGCGCCGGCTGGAGATGGCGCGCGCGATCGCGCGGCGCAGCCTCGCGTTTTCACGCATGTCGCCGCAGAGCCATCCGTATGCGACCGCGCAGGCGAAGGTGAGCGTGACCGAGGAAGCGATGAAGGTGACGCACGAGGCGTTTCAGCTGTTCGGCGGCAACGGCACCACGCGCGAGTTTCCGATCGAGAAGCTGTTCCGCGACGTGCGTTCGGCGCTGATCGAGGACGGCGAGAACTACGTCCTCGCGTCGCGGCTCGGCGTGCTGGCCGGGGAGCTTTATCAGAACGGGTGGACGCGGGAGTAAGCGCGCGCCGCGGCCGGGCTTCCCGCCGCCGCCTGGTTTTTGTAAAAGAAGCCACGGCGCAGGCATCGGCGGGGGGGGGGGGGGGGGGGGGGCGGCCCCCCCCCCCCCCCCCCCCTCCCCCCCCCCCCCCCCGCCGCGCCGGCAGCCCAGGCGCGCCGCCCCCCCCCCCCACCCGGCGACAGGCCAGACCGCGCCGGCCGCCCC
>NZ_QTPW01000054.1:0-29753 GCF_003857965.1 Burkholderia sp. Bp9031 | reverse complement strand
GCGTCGAATCTGAATGGACCTTCCGCCGGCGTATTCCACATATCGGGCGACGTCGTCGTCAACGGTGTGCGGTATTGCCGATTCGTCGCCCCAACGGCAACACCGGCGTGCTCGAGCGTGCGGGGAAAGAAGTGCTTGCCGAGCGACGTCAAGTAATCGGTGCCGCCCGGCGGCACGACATAACCGAACTCCATCTTCAACGCGCTTTCGATCCGGTGCCACGTCCAGTCGTGAATCTCGCTTTCGTCGACGGCGACTGCCAGCAGCTTCTTGCGCAGCGCATCCAGACTGTGACCCTGCGCACGCTCTTCGTTACGCTCGTGGTTCTGTCGTGGCTCTTCCTCGGGCAGATCGAAAGGATAGTCGAGCGATTCGTTGGCATCCTGCAGCGGGAACGGATCGTCGCCGTCAAGATGCGGCTCTACTGAAAACAAGTACAGCAGTTCGCCGATGCCGAAACGCGAGGCGGTGATTTTCGCGAGAACTTCGGCAAACCGCAATGTATGGGTCGGGGCGGCATGCCAAGTGTCCTTCGCGGCGGCCGTCGAGAATCCGGCCAGTTCCGACAGCGGATCGAGGTTTTCGACCAGCAGCTTGATGAAATGGGGCGGCCGTTTCGGGCAATGATCGATGCGTGTCTGGGCATAGCGCATGACTCGATCGACAAGCTGGCGCATGGCCCAATTCCACTTCGCTGCCGGGGAGGGCGCCTTCCATAGCGCGAGCAGATGCGTCCTGTCCGCGCCATGTGCACCTTTCGTTGCCGTGCCATCGGTCAGACGCAAGCCGAACTGGTCGCGCAGAATCTGGAACGATACCAGTTGACGGATGAAATCAGGGTTGATGCTGCCGCCGATGAAAAGCTGAAGCACCTCGCAGATATCGCAAAGCTGAGTGAACGTGTAGCGCGCTCCGCATACGGCCCCAAGCTTGCGCCACAGTCGCAGGTATACCGCGAGAAACCTCAACGCATCGAGAGGATTATTCGGGTTCTGGAAAACGATCCGGTAATGCTCGGGGCAGCAAGGCTCGCAATCGGGTAGCAATCCTGACGTATCGCCCGCGCCCGTCGCATCCGTGCCGGCAGACGCGTTGGTATTGCGCGGCCCTTGCTGCTGCACAACGGCGAACCGGAAGCAGTTCGACTTTTGCAGCTCGACGAGTTCGCAATAAGTGAGGCCAGTGCGCTTCAGAAATTCAGGCAACCGCAGTACGATGTCGACCCAATTAACCCCCCCGGGGTTCGCTACGGGGAAGCCGTACAGCTCGTATAGCACCAGTTGGCCTGGCGTCGGTACGAGCGCAATGTCTTGGGTGAACAGAAGCTCATACTCTTCGGGATTGATGCCGAGATACTCGATGCCGATATCGATATTTACCGGGTATCGCCATAAATGGCTTTGAAACGTCGGCGCAACGACTGTCGGGTCGAGCGCGAATTCGGTGATCTCCTTTCTGAAGCCGCGCATCGCCGCAAAACGGCACGATGAAAGCGCATCGAGGTACGCGCGGTTGACATCGAGAGGCTGCGTGTACGGCAGCGCAGGTGACGAAAAATCGGTTTTCAGCGCGTCATATGCCGCTTGGTTTGCAACCGGCGTAGCCGGCGAATTGAACTCGGGCAACGCGCGAAACAAGCTGGCTTGCGGGTGGCATTTGTCCGTATTCTCGATCACGTCGGCACACTCGTCGGCGGAGCACAGCTTATGATCGTTCAGGTGATGTTCGGCCGTGTTGTAAACGCTCCCGGAAGCAGGTGGCGCAACAAGGTTTTCGAGTTGCTCGATGACGATGTCGACGAGCGGCAGCGGCGTCATTGCGTTTGCCGCGCTCACGTCCAGCAAGCCTGGGTCACTGCGGCGAGCGGCAATTGCCTCTTCGAGCGTCGGCCTGCCTTGATCGGGCGGCGCAGCGAGCGTTGCGCAGGTCGAATTCTCCGAAAGCCGCAGCAGTTCATGCAAATACTCGACCGTGCCCGTGGGCGACAGGTAGCACGGCGGCACGCAGTTCTCCAGTCCGCCGGGGTTCACCGGCTGGAATGGGCCGGGTGGCGGCGGCGCGGGAGGATTGACACCGCCTGCCGCGCTCCAGATTGCATTGGCCTGATCGAACGCGACGGTCCCGCGCATCGCATCGGCAAAATCCGTTTGGTCCAGCCGGTTGATGTCCATCGCGCTGGTGAAGCCGCGCGCATACAACGCTTCGGCGATGGAAAACGCCACACTCGGCACGGGCGGCATCACATTCGATGCAACGCCGGCCAGTTGACACAAAGCGTTCAACACCGTGACGCGCTGAACGAGCCACGCCTGCGCCGATGGGTCGCCGGGCAACGTCGTTTGCGCGGCAGCGGTCACGTTTGCATCCACGAGCGCGCCCGCGCCGAAGGAAAAGGTGCCGCCCACCAGCGCCTGATAAGCGCTGACCCAGACGGCGATGACGTCGACCGTGGGCAAATCGAGCACCGGTGCGGCGGGCGCGGCGGCGGACGGCATTGTCGCGATCCCGAAACCGACCGCGAAGAATTTTTGGACGTGGCGAATGAATGCCGCCACGCGCGCTTTAGCCGTTCCCGGCGCAGTGAAGGGCGGCAGCAGCACGATGTTGGGCGGCACGCCAAACAGATTATTCCAATCCGTGACCGACATCAGCGACAGTTGGCTCACGCTCGTCACCGGAATGGCATGAATCGCGGCGATCAACGGCTGGTGGTCGTTCGTCACCGCCGCGAGGTCGAGCGAGAGATAGGCATTCGGCTGCGCGGCGATTTCCGGTGTCCAGAACCCGACGGTATCGTCGCCGGGGTGATAGTCGCGCCAGTTTGCTGCAGACGGATACGCAAGCCAATCATTGATGAGCGGCGTGAGCGTGGCATCGACTTCGCAGTGCGGCGCGGTCGCGTCGTATTGCACGCCGGGCACGAGTGCCGCAATCCGCCGAGCCGCCTGTGCCGGATTGACCGCAAGCGAATCGCTGATCGTGCCGGCATCGACTGCCGACGTCAGCGCAGGCAGCGTACGTTCCTCGTTGTCGCGGCATGCGAGTTGATATCGCTGCTTCGCCGACATCTGCATGGGCAGCATGACGCCGAGCGCATAGAAATATTCGGCTGGCACTTTGAATGCGGGCGTCAGGGTACCGCCGCCGCTTTGGACTAGCACGACATCGGCTCTGTTGATCGATGTGGTTGGACTCGGTACACCGGGGTTGACCGGAAAGACCGTCAACGCCATTTCGGCGTCGATGCTCATCTTTTCACAGGCCATCGCGCAACCGAGTGCAAACGTGTAGCGAGCCAGCCGATCGACGTTGGCGTTATGCGTTGCGTAATAGCTGTTCAAGTTGCCTTCGAACTGCTGCCGGTTCTGTTCGAGCTGGTTGCCGATCGTGCCGTCGTTCGGAGGATTTGTATATAACGCGCCTAGATCGTCGAATCCGGTCGTACCACTTGCAGGTGCCGCCGGTAGCGGATCTTGCGGGCCCCAGATGATTTCATTGGCGATATGCGTCGCCTGGGCGGGCGTGATGTCGGTGATTGCGGGCACTGGCCCCTGATCCGCAGCCAACACCGTTTGCACGGCGGTCTTGAGCGATTCGAAATCGGGTGCCTGCCCCTGGCTCAAATCGATTTGGGCGAGACCGGGCGACAGCGGGCGAGGGAGCGGCAGATAGATCCCGACCTCGCTGGCCGGGATGGCAGGATACGTTGCCGGCGCAGGCAACGCGCCGACGGTCACGACGTTGACGTCATAGTAGACGAGCCTGCTCGCGATCTTCGTGCCACCGCGGCTGATTTCGAGCCGGACGTCGGGCGTCACGTATTCCTTGTATCCGGCGGGCGGCGTGATCGGGATCACCGCCGTTGCTTCGGATTCGGCGTAAATCGTGAGAGGCAGCGGTGGAATCGGCGGCGTGTAATGCTGGACGATGGTCGTGCCTGGATCGGGGATCGGTGGCGCGGCCGGTGCCACGAATGCGGCATCACCGATATGCTGGCCCACTTTGGGATCGCCGACGCTCAGATCGAAGGCCGAGATTTTCAGGCCGGTCAGAAAATCGCTGAAACGCGTGCCACCGATGGGTGTGTCCGGGTGGAGCCGGATCACGAGTATTTGCGGCATGGTCTATCTCCTCGGCACAAATCGAGCTGTCGCCCGGAGTCTTGTTTCGTCGAAGTCGACGTTGCTCAGCTGTAGCGGCTCACACGCGTTAACCTTCCCGGTGCCGCATCAGGAGGGGTTTCAGAAGTTGATTCAGCAGCGCCAGTCTCGATACGAGCGCCGAGTCGCGAGGGCCGAATGGCCACAGTCTTCGTCGCGTATCGATCATGGCGTTATCCGGTTACCGTTGGTGGCCAACTGCGCCTTAAGCATGGAGTGCGGTGCCCAGTCGCGGGACCCGAGCAGAAGGACCAGGTGGCCGAAGAGGCGGCTCGCGAACAGGAGGGCGGACCAAGCCCTCACGCCATCGAGTTTTGCATGGCGATGCCCCAGCACGACCGGGCCCATCCTGCCCATCATCGGCCAGGTAAGCAGCGCGCCCGGCGGCAGGACGGAGAAGTCGTCCGTCGGGGCGATGAAGCATTCGTGAGGAACTGGTTTCATACATTTCCGTTTGCGAGAAATAGTGAGCGATTCAATCCGGCTTCGCGCTCGTTTTTCGCTTCACGACATTCAAATATTTTCCTTTCAAACTTTCCGTTTTGATCGAGTTTCCCTGTTGCGTGAATCGATGCCAGGCAATGTCGCTATGGCGCCACGGCGTCGATTTTCGCTGGTCGGTGCCGTATGATGAGACACCTTCGCTGCCGAAGACTTCGAGGCCGGTAATTTTTGCGAGCCGATAAGCGAAGGTATCCTCAATCGGTCCGGTCCATGTGGACTGACCGACATGCGTACCTTCTTTACCGCCAGCGGTTCTGCACCCTGCCAAGACAATCGTCGCGGCCTCATCGAACACGATCTTCTTGTCGTTGATCATTTTTTCCAGGTCCGATAGTTTGGCCCCACGCTTGGCGTCGAACGTGGCACCGGGGGGCGGCTTGTCGGTGTATAGGCCGCTGCCAGGTCCTTCACCGCCCGGTCCCCAGGGAGTGCCATGGTGCAGGATCACGAGTTCCTTGATCGTCCCAGCGTTCTGGAGTGCCTCGAGTAACGCTTTGCCGGAATCGACTTTCACGACATCATAGCCTTCGGCTTTCAATGCCTTCTCAGACGCCGAAAACTCATTCTGCGACTTATGATAAGCACTCCACGCCTTCTCGTTTGCTTTGTATTCTTTCAAATCGGAATCGTATTTCCTTTTCGCTGCTTCATACGTTTTCATGCCTTCCGAGAATTCTTTATCGGCTTTACTCTTGTCTTTTTCGTATTTCGCCTTTTCTTTATCTGAAGCATTCTTTCCGGGATCTTTGATCTTCGCCTTTTGAGGTTTTACGGGCTCCTTGGGTTTGGCGAGTTCCTTTCCCGCCGGCTTGGATTCATTGTGGATGACGATGGCGAGTTTTTTTCCGCTCTGGCCGTCAGGATCGACGAAGCCCGTCGGATTATCGAAGCAATATTGGTAGAGGTTGAGACCTTCCTCCTCGCCTGCCGGATCGCAGGCCGTCCATCGCCCGAGCCACGGCGCGTAGTACCTCGCCCCGTGGTAATACAACCCGCTCTCCTCATCCCGCTCCTTTCCCGTATACCGATACCGCTTCGCCGTCTCCGTCTGGTTGCGCACCGCCTGATAAGTCGAGCTGCCGTAGGGCGCGTATTCCTCGTAAGAGATGATCTGCGCCTGCTCGTCCAGTTCCACGTAACTCGACCCAAGGTGATTGCCGAACTGGTAGCGGGTGAGTTGTCGTGGCGCTTGGTCGTCGCCCGCCGTGTCGAGCGTGCGCGTCTCCACCAAGGCAATGCGCTGCTTGTCGTCCATCACGTGCAGCGTCGTGCGCTCCAGCGCGGCGGTGTTGGTACCGATGGCACCGCCGTGCCTGCGGAAGATCTCGAAGCCGCCGAGGTAGATGCGCTCTTCGGTGAGACCCGGCGCCTTCTCCCACACCTTGCGCACGCGCTGGCCTGAGGCGTCATGCACGTAGTAGGCCGTGCCGCCACCGCCCAGATTGGCTTGCCGCAACTGGTCCTTGTAGTCCCAATGCATATTCGGCCCAGGCAGGCCGCCGCCCAGGTGCGGCATGCGCAGCATGTTGCCGTGGGCATCGTGCATATAACTTTCCGGCTGCGGCGTGTTGCCTGCCGGGTTCAGCGTCGTGCGGGTCAGGCGGTTGCCGGCCTTGAGCAGCGCACCGCCGTTACCGTCTTCGATCAGGCTTGGATCAAGGTAGTCGTAGGTGCGCGTCCAGCCCGCATTTGCCGGACCGCCGCCGCGGTGCTGCATCTGCAGGAAGTTGCCGACGGCGTCGTACACGTAGCGCTCGATGTACGTACCCATGGCGTTGCCGTCGTTGGGGGCGAAGCGCCCGGCAGCGTCGGCACTTGCCAGGCCCACGCGTCCGGCGTCATTGTGCGAATGGGCGATGGGGGCGCCGCCCCGGCCCAGGTGCTCGCGGCCCGTGGCTTGGATCAGCCGGTATAGGGCGTCATAGACGTAGTCGTTGCTCGGCTCGACGCGCTTGTTCCTGAAGTAAATCGTCTGCTGCGCGTCGTCCTGGATGTGGGTGATGTTGCCGGCCGGGTCGTAGGTGTAGTGCAGATTCTGCACTTGCTTGCCCGGCCAGCCGGCAACGGGCGGCCGCGGATCGTCGCCGGGGAAGTCCGCCGCCTTGCGCTTGGTCAGCAGTTGATCAAGTCGGAAGGTGAGCGGGTCGTAGCGATAGAAGGTGCGGGTGCCGTTCTTGTAGTCGATGCGCAGGCGCTGGCCTTTGGCGTCGTAGTCGATGTTGGCGACGCCGACCGGCGATGGGGCTTCGCTGGCGGTGTCCAGCAGTTCGACGGGTTCTGCCGCGCGCTCCAGCCACACGTCCACCCGTTCCAGCAGGTTGGCCTCGTTGAACACCGGCTGGATGACGTTGAACTGGCCGCGTCCCTGACTGCTGTGCGGCGGGATGGACTGGACCGGGCGGTCGAGTGCGTCGTAGCAGGTGCTGCCCTCGAAGCATTCGTCGTCCAGCTTGGGATCCAGCCGCCAGTTGGGGATGGCGATGTAATCGCTGACCAGTTGCCGCGTGCTGCGCAGCAGGTTGCCCTTGAAGTCGAAAGCCTTGGTCGGGTTGCCATTGACATCGAGCCGCGCGTTGATTGCCACTCCCGCGGAATCGGAGTGCCGATAGATGCGGGTGCGCAGGTTGAGCACTTCGGCGTTCGGCAGCGTCTCGCCGTACTCGATCTTCTCGACCAGGATGTCGAGGTTGAGCGTGCGTGGGTCGGACTCGCTGGTCGTGCCGCGCACGGTGTGCTCTGTCGGGCGGCGCAGCGCGTCGTGGCGGGTGGTGAAGCCATGGCCGCGGCTGTCCCAGGCGCGGATGGGTTTGCCCGCCACGTCGTTGAGCATCCAGCGTGCACCGGCCTCCATGCTGAGCTGGTGGATGCGGTTGCCCAGCACGTCGTAGGCGTAGCGCATGACGATGCGGCCGAGCGCGTCGCCGGCCTGCTGGATGGCATCGCGCACGGCGCGCCGGTTGCCTTCGATGTCGAGCTCGACGCGGGTGGCGAAACTTTCTTCGCTGCCATCGAGGTCGTGGCCGGGGCAAACGACGCGATTGCGCGCCACGGTCAGGAAGGGGCGCCCCAGGACATCGAAATGGGCGGTGGCAGGGGTGTCGGCATGCGCTTCGGCGCGCAAGGCGGCGTTGCGTTCGTCCATGCCCATGGCACCGCCAATTCGCTGCGCGCGCCAGGTCTGCCAAGTGGCCGGTTGGGTCCTGAAGTATTCGGCGACGTAGCCGCTAATGTCAGCGTCGGTGCGCGGGTCGCCGGTCTGCACGTTGCGCGGCGCGCACGTGTCGTTGACGTCGTAGGTGGTCTGCTGCCACGGGTCGAACACCACCTTCTCATAGGTGTGGTTCGGGTGCAGCGTGGCGATGACGCGCTCGGCCGGGTCGTAGAACAGCACGGGGCTGACGCCGATGCTGACCTCGAACTCGAAGCGATGGGTGTCGGTGAAGAAGGGCTCGAACTGGCGAACCGGCTTGCCCTTGTTGTTGAAAACCGTCCAGCCACTGCCGGCCCAGCGCGGGCTCACGTCATGCGGTGTCGTCACGGGCTGACCATCCGCGCCGATGACGATCCTGCCGGTAGCGTCACGCTGGGGCACCGGACCGGGTTCGGCCTGGATCTTCTTCTGGATCTCGCGGCCGAAACCGTCGGAGTACGAAAAGCTGAGCTGGATCTTCAGGCCCTGCGGTGGCAGCGGTGCGCTGGCATGCGTTTCGCGGGCGAGCGTGGCGGCGCAGGCCGGCTGCCACTTATCCGGATTGTTGGGGTTGGCCTGGCGAGTACGGCGGAAGCGGTCCAGGTCGTAGACGACGCGCGTGGTCGCATCTTTCAGCAGCCCCACCGCGGCCGCATGCGGATCATCCGCATCGAAGAAGCCGTCGAGCTGAGCTTGCGTGAGGTTTGCAACGAAGCCGGCGAGCGTGTCGCCTTCCACCGGCGCGGGCGCCGGTTTGCCCATGACCGCGGTGCCCACCACCATGCCCAGCGTATCGAACGCGACTTCGGTCCGGTTCCAGTTCGGGTCGCTGACCAGACGCGGCTGCAGGACGCGATAGTCGTTGGCGTAGACGGTCACGCGGTTGCCAAGGGCATCGCGGGTCTCCGTCATCAGCAGGTCGCGGGCATCGAAGTCGACGAAGGCGTGCTGGCCGAACGGATCGCGGTAGCGGCGCGACAAGAAGAAGTGGTCCCGGGCCTCCGCCAGTTCGGTAGAGGCGCTGTCGGCGGGATTCGCGCTGTAGAAGGCTTGCCCCGAGGGCACCCACCAGTGATCATCCGCATCGCTCGCCGGGAAGCGGCCATCCGCCTTGAGAATCTGGCTTCGCAGGTAACCGCCCCGGTTGCCGGCCTGGCCACCCAGCACCGCCTCGGGATCTGGAAGCAGAGGCTCGTCGGCCTGCCCCTGGCGTGGACGCTGGAAGACCTGGTCGAGCAAGCCGTCAGTGAAGGCAAGCTTGTAGCTTTCGCCGGGCAAAGCGCGCGGTTGCAACTCACCAAGCGGCAGGAGGCCGCTGAGGTCGTCGCGCCGATAAAGCGTGCGTCGCGCTTCGATGGGGCGACGGCGTTGGCTCCCGGCGGCTGTGGCCTCGTAACCGACTTCCGGGGCGGTGAACTTGTGACGCAGGCGGCCGGGAGCGGCCGGATCGGGCTCGACGAAATCGGAGGCCCGGTAGCGACCGGCCGGGCCTGTGGCCGTGTAGCCCGTCAGCTCGAAAGTAATCGACTCGCAGGACAGCGGATTGCGATGGGCGTCGGACGATCCGATGGCGTTGGTGACGCGGTTTTCCGTGTAGGTGAGCAGCGCCGTTGTCTGGCGGTCGCGATCCCATTGCGTCCAAAGCGGCGAGAGCCGGCGCCCGTAGCCGATTGCGGCCTGCTTGAGTACGTTGCCGAAGTCATCGACTTCCAGGGTCAGCGCGTGCTGGATGCGCGGATCTGCTGGATTGCGCTCGTAGTGATAACTCAGCGCCTCGTTCACATGGCTGAAAAAGACCGCGTGAAGGTTCGCGCCGCGTTTCTGCAGGGCGCGGATGGTGAAGTTCTGCTCGGTGACGGTATAGGGCGTGCGGGCGCGCCGGATCTGTTGCGGCGTCGCGCCTGGGTGATCCGCGTCGTCGGCATAGACCTCCTGGCGCAGCATGGAGCCTTTGAGGGCACGGCAAGCCTCGCGCGCTTCGTCCGGCGTCAGGTCCGCTGGGACAGTGGAGTCATCAAGCAAGAGCGGTCGCGCGGCTTCGACGGTCAGTCCGGGCTCACGGAAATACTCGCTTTCGAAGTGGCGCGAGAGGCGTTCCCAACCGAGGTAGACGCCAGTATGGAACCAGGTCTTGGTGTGCACTGGCGGCACATGCGATGCAGCGGCGACGTTATCTGCCAGGACGCTGCCGTCGGCGACGGCTGCGAACTGTTCCGTGTCCCATTGCTCCACCATGCCGAAGCCGCGGAACTCGCGCTCCTCGCCGTCGAAATAGCCATGGTGGTAGGCGTAGCGAGTGGCGAAGTGGTTACGGCTGATGTGGTCGTAGGTTTCCACGCGCTCGACCACGTGCACCGGGAAGGGCAGCCGGGTGATCCACGGTTTGCCGTCGCGCTTGTCCTGCAGGTAGAACTTGGTCGAGGGGGCGTAAGTGACGCGCGTTTCCGTGCCAAGGTTGTTGACTGTCTTGACCAGCAGATGGGCCTTGATGCCACCCATCAGGTTGACATAGCGCATCGGCCGTCGCGCATCGCCCGGCAACGGGGAGGACCAGACCAGGCAGGCGGTGCCGTTGCCGAGCAGGTCGGTCGGGACGATGCTTGCGAGGTCATCGATGCGTGGAAACACCTTCAGCGTGTGCGGCTGGCTCCAGCCGTTGCCGGACTGGTTGAAGTACAAGCGCACGCCGTCGCGGTGGAGATAGATGATGTCGGTGGTGCCGCTGCCGTCGATGTCGGCCAGGTGGATACGCGCGTGGTCGAACTGGTCCGGGTTGTCGAACCAGGGCGCGTTGTCCATCGTGACCTTGGCGCCGAAATGGCCATAACCCAGGTTGGGCCAGTAGCAGGCTTCGCCGTTGCGAATGCGGCAGATGTCGGTGAGGCCGTCGCCTGAGAGGTCGGCCAGGTAGATGGACTGGGTGCCGTCGGAGAAGACGATGCGCGGGCCTCTTTCCTCGTCCAATTCCAGTGCAACGCGGCGGGCGGGGCCGAAGCCCTCGTCGGCGAGTGACGCATGCCAGACGAAGGCGTCGTCTTCGGTGATGAGCACGTCGGCGCGGCCATCGCCGTCCAGATCGACGAACTTGAGGTTCGGGTCGCGCAGGTCGAGGTTCAGGCGCGAGGTGAACGGGCGGAAGGGCTGCCAGCCCTCTGCGTCGTCATGCTCGTACAAGCCGGGGACGGGACAGTCGATGACAACGACGTCGGGCTGGCCGTCGCCCGCGAGGTCCATGATGTCCGCCCCGCTGCTCAGGGCCACATTGGGCTTGAGCGCGATGTTTTCGAGCGGTGCGAACGCAGCCGTGCTGGTCAGCGGGCTCAGGTTGCGCTTGTAAAACCAGGCATCGGCCTGCTCGGTGAGGATGCCGGGGATACCTTCGCCGTGCAGATCAGTCCATCGGTAGGCGCTGCCGTTTACGCCAATGGGGAGATTTTCGAGACTCGACGGATCGACTTCCTCGACGGTCTCCTGCACGGTGGGCTTGCTGTATTCGAACTGTACCGGCGGCAGGCTGCGACTGTCGTAGCTGCCATTGTCGCGGCGGTAGCCGGTCTGCGCGACGGCTTCCAGAAAAGTGTAGACGGGATTGAGGGCATCGGTGGGGTTGACTTCGTTCGGGTAAGTGAAGTCGGTCGAGCGCACGAGGCAATTCCGTTCGACGCCGACTTCGCCTGGAAAATGGTGGAACATCAGGACGCGCTGGCAGAGCCGGTAGGTACGAACCTCAAACCCTGCGCGGCAGGACGAGAACGGATCCGGTCGTGAGGGCCAATGCTCTGCGTCGTGGGGGGCCGGCGCTTTGGCGTCGTGTTCGCCGTAGTCGAAGACAACCTCGAAGTGCCACGCGTCGCTGCCGTCAGGCGCGCCGGCATCCGGAGGTTCCGGCCAGGCCGCGTCGGCTTTCAATTCTGGAAAGTAGGGCGAGCGATTGCCGTAACGAATGCGCTTCAGATAACGCTGCGCTGAACGGGACTGATGGGTGCGGTTACGTTCGTGGGCCTTGGGCAGGTTGGTGCGGGCCGAATCCTCGAAAACTTTTGCCGAGTCCTCCGCCTTGTAGCCGTAGACGACGACGTTGCCCTTGTCATCGTGACTTTGGCAGATCAGCCAACTGAAGATGCGGCGTGGGTCTGCAGGATCCGCAATACGGCTATCGGCCGTCTTCCCGTACCAAGCGGTGATGTTGTCATGAGTGATGGAGCGCCAGAACACATCGGTCGCGTCGGTCGTGTTCGTCCATCGCTCGATGTGCGCAAACAGGCCCTCGATGCGCGGTCGGTAGCGACGGATGCGGAAGATCCGGCCATTTACCGTTCTGGGTGGAAGCTCTTCTCGCACCCATTTTCCGCTGGCATCGTGCACAAGGACAGGCACCAGGTCTTCCGCGCCAGAAACGATGAAAACGTCCGAATCGACAGCGTCGCAATACTTCGGTAATCCCTTGTCGGTCTTGCGCGTGACCGACGGCAGGGAAAGGCTCCAGCCGAAGCCGAACGGGCCATTCCCGGCGCCGGAGTCGTAAGAGAGTGAGAGTTGAGGCCCGAAACCGGAACGGCCTGGGCTGGTGGCGATCGGCACCGACATCGATCCCGTGCCGGTCACCGGATTGGCAGCGAATTTCTCGCCAATACCGCGAATGGCACCGCCGCCTTTGGGAAGCGTCAGCGCAGGCGTGCTGACACCGGGTGGGGGGGCCGCCGCATGCTCGTCGTCTTCACGTCTTCGCTGAAGATTGGCCAAGGTCCCACCTTTTCAGTCGTCTCCGTTTTGGTGGCGCCAAGGCCATCGACTTCAACGATACGTGCGCCCTGCTTATGTTCTTTCAAAGGCAAATGTGCAATGGAAAGTGTTCGAGGAATGTTGTCCATTTATAGGCGAGGAATACCGCTTCTAGCAAGGAGCTGGCACTCGCAATCTGGGTGGGTGGAACCGAGACATGAAAGATTTACCTGCTTGTCATGAATTTTCGTTCCGCCGCTTTATCGCAGGCTCAGCCCCGGCCGTTCCACTTATCCGACTGTCCGAGTTTGCGAGGCCATCTCTCTGGGCCGAGTGTTGGCGTCAAACGATCTTCGATGCGTGGATTGAATTGGCCGGGCGACTCGATATCGTGCTGGCGTGAACGCACGCTACTGCGCCTGCATCCGCTCGTGGATCCAGCGCAGACGCTCGCGCGGATAGGGCCCGTAACAGCTCTCGTCGACGAACAGCGCCTGCGCGATTCCCGGGAGGCGCTTGTTCAGCGCTTTTTCGAACCACGCAATGGCGAGGTCGGCGCGCCCCATGCCGAGTGCGACATCGCCCAGCACGCAGCACGCCTCGGCAAGCTTGGGATCGAGGCGATACGCGGCCATCGCATAGCGGCGGGACGCCTCGAGTTCGCGCATCAACAGCGCGCAGGTGGCGGCGCCCAACACGGCAGCGTAGCGCCCGCCCTGGAATTCAGCCTGCCGCCAATAGCGCACATAGAGGGGAATGGCCTCGGCATGGCGCTTGGCGAGCCGGAGGGCGCGCGCGTGATAGAACACTGCCCGCAAATCGTCGGGATCGTCGCGCAGTGCCGCCGCGCAAAGACGCAGATCACGCTCGATCGCCGATTCCTTGCCCGTCTTGTCCGGCTGGTTGGTCAGCGTGGCGCAGTCCGTCCGGCACGTCGGCTCCCGCAAGGCGATCCATTCGTGCACCCGCCCGTGCCACGTCGACCACGATCGCTTCCGGAACACTCTCGGCACATACCAGCGCGTGCCGCCCGACAGGATCGCCAGCTCGATCGCCTGCAGATCGCGCATGCCGATCAAGCGACGCCACTCGGCAAGATCGTGTATCGCCAGCACCTCGTCCGCATCGATCGACAGGATCCAGCCGTCGCGCACCATCGCCAGCGCCGCATTGCGCGCCGCGGCAAAGTCGATCAATCTGCCGTGCGCGTCCGCGAGCGCCGGCATCACTTGCACCCTGGCACCGAATTGCCGCGCGAGATCGACTGTCTCGTCGGTGGAGCCGCTATCGACGACGCAGCATGCATCGACCCATGGCATCAGGGACGTCAGGCATCTCGCCAATACGCTCGCTTCGTTATGGACGATCAGGCAGGCGGTCAGCATTGCTTGAGATATGCGAAATAACGGAATTTCAAGTTATATCTCCTATAATCGTTGCACGCAGTCACCATGCAACGATTACCGTGACATTGCGGCGCGTCGTGTGTTGACGGGGATTCCCTCCACATCGTCATGGAAAGGAGCAGACGTGGCAACTACAAAGAAATCCAACAAAGTTTCCGCCGTTAAATCCACCAGTCCCGCCGCCAAGCGCGGCAAAAAGGCACTGACCATTTCCATCGATCTCGACGCGCTTGAACAGCTCTACAAGCGGCGCTATGAAATCACGCTGGATGGCGGCGACACGAAAGGCGGATCGATCCGGCGCGCCGACGGCGACACGAAGGGCGGCATCATCATCCGGCCCGCTGAGCAACGCATCAAGACCGCTGCGAAAAAGGTAACCGCGAAAAAGACAGCTGCGAAAAAGACAGCCGTGAAGAAACCCCCCGCGAAGAAGCGTTCCGCGAAAGCCAAGGTCTGACCCATCGCGCGCGCAAGCACATCTTGTCGATGCGAGGCGCTGCGGCGCTAACCGACGCGGGCTACGCCGTGCTGCGTGCACGTGCGCGGGACACGGCGCCGATCGGCTGCGGGCAGCCTGACGGGCCTGACTGGCGCCTCGACCCGCGTGACGAACGCATCGCTTGGGGGGCGACATCGCAGGACGACGAAGACCTCGACGTCTCGCGTGACGATCACGACGCGCTGATCATCCGGCGCGGGTTGCGCGCGCGTCGCCCGCTCTATTTTCGGGTCGAGGGCGACAGGATCGAATGGGATCAGGATCCGCTGCGGCTGCTCCGGACGCTCGGGATCAAGTGCGAACTCGACGTCGGCTCGCTGCTGCATTTGCTATGGCGAGGCCGGCCGCGGTCGGGGCATGCGCTGCTGCATGGCATTCAGGCGCTGCAGGTCGGCGAGGCACTGATATGCGCGCCGGGGGCGCCGCCCGTCGTCCGGCGTTTCGCGTGGCCCCTTCAAGTCGCTCCGGTATCGCACGATCCGTCCTGCGTTCAGGAAGAGGCGCTGTCGCGTCTTCGCGCGTCCGTCGATCACGTCGCCGACGCGGCGCGCGGCATCGCGCTGTTCCTCTCCGGCGGCGTCGACTCGGGATTGCTTGCTGCGCTCCTGCGCGAGCGCCATGCTGTCACCGGCTATACGATCGCCTTCGACGACGACTACGGTCTCAACGAAACCGACTACGCGGCCGTGGTGGCGCGCATCACCGGCATCCGCCACCGGATCGTCCATCTTGACGTCGATCACGCCCGGCAACTGCTGGATCGCGTGCTGGCCGCCCCGTTTCCGCTGACGGCGCCCGCCGCCGTGACCCATGCGGCGCTGATCGAGGCGACCGTCGCGGATGGACACGCCGTTGCGGTCTCCGGCCTGGGCGCGGACGAATGCTTCGGTGGCTACCACAAGCCCCTGACGTGTCTCGCGGCCCAGATGCATCATCAGCGCCGGCTCGGCGTCGACCTTCCCGGTTTGTACAACCTGCCGACCGCACGCCTGCTCGGTCTCGACGATGTGTTGTTCCTCGGCATCGCGGAATTCTTTTCCCTCGACGAGATGCGGCGCCTGAGCCGGGATCCGAAGGTCGTCGACGCGTTGCTCGCGGACGACGTCGTGTTCTATCGGCAGTTGCTCGCGGTCAAGCCCCAGGCGCTGCCGACGGAGGCGATGTCCGCACACGAGTATGTGTTCCGGATCGGCGAGCTCCTGCTGCCGGCGCTCGCGGACAATGCGCTCATGCACGGCACGCACCTCGATTTCCCGTTCCTGTGCGAGGATGTCTACGGCTGGGCGTCAGCGATCGATCCCGGCCTGAGCTACTGGTACGAGGCGGATGCCTGGTGGGCCAAGCGCCTGTTGCGGCAGGTCGCCGCCCGCTACCTGCCGCCGGAGATCGTGATGCGCAAGCGGCAAGTCCTGCTCGCACCGATCGCGCATTGGCTGCTGGACTTGCGGTTTCGCACGCGCGTCCTCGATGAGGTCGCCGACTCCGACCTGTGGAGAATCGCGCCGCTGACCACGCGATTCCGGACCACCTTGCTGTCGAGGCTGCGCGCCTATGACCATCTCGACGACGACGGCCGGTGGCACGAACAGCTATGGGCGATCCTGGTTCTATGTGGCTGGATCAATCGCCATTCGACATCGAGGTAGGAGAGTGATTCGGTCATGCGCGACGTCGATCTGATCATGGTGGGCTCCGGCTCGCTGGCTCACGCGGTGTTGATGAGTCTTGCCGGATGCGGCGACACGCCGATGGACGTGATTGTGGCGGCGCGCAACGAGACGGCCGTGCATCACATGGCGACGCTCGCCAATGCGCTCGGCGGCCAAAGCACGGGCCGCATTGTCGTGACTCCCGTCGCATGTGACTACTCGTCCGCATCATTGGCGCGCTTGTTCGACGCATATCGGCCGCGCATCGTGTTGACCCTGGCGTCGATGCAATCGCCGTGGGCGATGACGCGCGGATGGCAAAAACTCGTCGCGCGGTTGGGCTACGGCTGCACGCTGCCGTTGCAGGCAGCGCTCGCGGACCGGGTCATGCGGGCAGCGACGGCTGCGCATCCCGGCGCCCATCTGTTGAACGGCTGCTATCCGGACCTGACCAATCACGTGCTGACCAGGCGCGGCATTCCGGTCGCGGGAGGGATCGGCAATATCGCCATCGTCGCGTCGATGTTGCGCATTCGCACCGATCACGCGCCTCTCTCGTTGCTCGCGCATCACGCGCACGTCGGCGCGATGATACGCGGCGCATGGGACAGACTGCCCGCGCCGGCGGTATGGCTGGACGGCCGCCGTCTGCCGGAACATGAAGCCGCTGCATTGATCACGCCCGAGCGCCTGCCCGCCGACGCCACGCTGAACAGCCTAACGGGCGCGCTCGCCGCGCCGATGCTGCGTGCACTGTCAGGTCGTGCCGACGCATGGCAGGGGCATGCGCCCGGTCTGCACGGACGGCCCGGCGGCTATCCGGTGCGTGCGGACGCCGCCGGCCTCCATCTCGCGCTGCCACCCGGCATGACGCCCGAGCAGGCCGAGCAATTGAACGGATCGTATGCGTTGCACGACGGCGTGACCGTCGAGGACGGGCGCTATGTATTGACCCGCTCGCTCGACGATGCGGAACGCGCGCTCGATATCCGCTTGCCGGCGGCGATTGCCACGTGGCGGGCCGACGCGCTGGACGAACAAGTCGCGTTGCTGGTGCGCTTGCGCACGATTATCGATGCGATGGAGGCCTCAGCTGGCTGACACCGGGCTGCGCGTCGTCGAGCGCAAGGCGTCTTCCTCATAGGTCCCGAGCCAATCCCCGCGATCGTAGTTGGCCAGGGCTTGCCGGAACATGCGGTCGCGGCTTTCCCAACGATCCTGAACGGGTGGATAGTGACGAATGCGCGCGTTGTCGTCGTGGGACACATGCAGCACGGCACCGCTCTGGCGCCGCGTGAGCCCGGCGCTCAGCGTCAGCCGCGCGATCATGTCCTGGTCCTCCCAGCCCCAGCCCACCAGGTATCCGTTGTAGCCGCCAATGCATTCGAAGCCAGCGCGACGCACCATCAGCAAGCCGGGCGCCTGGCGTGTGCCGTCCGCTGCATCCTCTTCGTTGTCGATGATCTCGAGCGCACGTCCGTTGGCAAGCCGCAGCTTCAGTTGATAGCCGAACATCGCGACCTGACCGGCCTTGCGCGCGTTGCGCACGGTCTCCGTCACGCCCGCGACAGTTCCGAAGGTGTCGGGATTGGCTTGCAGCTGCCGGACCAGCGCGTCGAGTTGCCCGTCCGGAATGACGATGTCGCAATCGCAGAAGAACAGGAGCGGACGACGTGTATGCGCGGCGCCGATATTCTGGGCGCGGGCCTTGTTGAACCAGCCGGATTCGTCCACGTGCACCACCTGGACGTTCGCCGCGTGTTCGGCCATCAGGTCGCGCAGTTGGTCGGCGTCTCCGCCGTAGTTGACCACGGTGACGCCGCCGTCATGCCGGGCGGCGAGTTGGCACAAGGAGGGAAGCGCCTGTCGCAGCTCGTGCCGCCCTCTCCAGGTGACGACGATATCCAGGCTGAGCGGCTCGAGAGTTGACATGTTGGCTTTCCTTGAGAATCCTAATGTCAGGGCAGTATCGATCCCCATCCGGCAAAGGGAATCGCATCCGAGATGAATAACACTACCGGCAAGCGCGCGACGTCCGACAGACAGCTGGTGCGGCCAGAACTGGCCAATCCCAGTGTAGCACCGCGGGTGCGGGATGCGATATTGGCGGGATTGCGCGCCAACGGCGGCGGCCACCTGGGCGGCACCTTGAGCTGCGTCGACATCCTGCTCGCGCTGTTCGCCGTGCGTGCAATGTCCGCGCTCGATGCGACAGGCGACGCCCTGTTGCTATCGAAAGGCCATGCGAGCATGGCGCTATACGCGGTGTTGCAGCAGGCCGGCGTCGACCTGGGGCCACTCGGCAGGTTCGGTACCGCCGGCTCCCCGTTGCAGGGTCATCCCGATCGTACGCGGCTGGCCTGCATTGACTTTTCGTCGGGTGCGCTTGGGCAGGGCGTCGCCGTCGGACTGGGCATGGCGCTCGCGCGCGACGCGCGCCACGTGTGGGTGGTGCTGGGCGATGGGGAATGCCAGGAAGGCATGGTATGGGAAGCGGTGATGCTGGCGGCCCGCTACGGCGTGCCGAATCTGCACGTGATCGTGGATCTCAACGGGGAGCAGGAATGCGGCTGGGCGCACGACGCGCGACTGGATTCCACCCCCTTGCCCGACGCCCTTGCCAAGTGGCGCGCATTCGGCTGGCGCGCCGACGAGGTCGACGGGCACGACATCGACGCATTGGTCGACTTCGTGCATGCCCATGCCGACGGGCCCCGGCATGGGCCGACCGTCCTGCTGGCGCGCACCGTCAAAGGCCACGGCCTCGAACTCCAGCTCGATCGGTTTCGTCGTCACTGCACCCAATTGTCCGGGGACGAGTGGGCGCGCATCGCGGGCTTCGGCCACGCTCTGGATCGATGAGAGGCTTGCCGCATGAAACGACTGGCGATCTCGATTGTCGACGCGCTGCGAAGGAGGGCGGAACAGAGCGACCGTCTCTGGGTGCTCGACGGCGACCTGGGCGATTCCTACGGCTTGTACGATGCGCTGGGGCGGCCGGTGTTCTCCCGCTTCGTTCAGGCAGGCATCGCGGAACAGGCGCTCATCGGTGTCGCGGCCGGGCTGGCCGCGAGCGGGCAATGGCCCTGGGTGTTCTCGTTCAGCGCATTCCTGTGCCATCGGGCCGCGGATCAGATCCGCACCTGCGTCGCGTCGCAAGGGCTGCCCGTCGTGATGATCGGCTCGCACGCGGGCGCGGCGAGCGGCACCAATGGCGCGAGCCATGCCAGCCTGTCGGACCTCGGTGTCCTCGCATCGATCGGCGGCGTGGATCTCTGGGCCCCCGCGGATGCCGCCGACATCGAACTGATCGTCGGGTCACTGGTCGATTCGCCGCGGCCGGCCTATGTGAGAACGAGCCGGGAGCCGGTCGGCGACCTGCGATTGCCGGCGGGTGTCGTCCGGGGTAACGGTGTGGTCGGCGAGACCGTGCTGCTGTCCTGCGGATACGCATCGCACTGGGCGCAGGAGGCCGAGCAGGCGTTAACGGCCGACGGTGTGCCGATTCCGTGGCGGCACATCGCGCATGTCTGCGAAGCCGTGCTCGCCCAATGGATCGCGAGCCAGCCGCGCCTGCGGGGCATCGTGGTCCTCGAAGACCATGGACCGGCCGGCGGCCTGGCCGACACCGTTCGCAGGATCGCACCGCCGGGCGTGACCGTTCGCGCGCTGTCGTGGCCGTCGGGATGGTATGGCGAATCGGGCGCGATCGCCGACCTGAGACGCGCGCATGGCCTGGACACCGGTGCTCTCGTGCGCCGAATCAAGGAATACATGACGTGAAAGCACAAGCGAACCCACGCGGGACCCTCGCGAAAATTCTCGATCCGATATCGATCGATGCGTTCGTGCGCGAGTCGTTCGGCAAGCGCCCGCTCCTGATTCGCGGGCAACCGGGAAAGTTCGATTTCCTGATGAAACCTTCACGCATGATCTTCGGATTGGACAAGGTCACAGAGATTCGCTGCGTGTTCGGAGGCTTGAAGCAGGCGACCATCGACCCCGCCGATATCCGGGAGATGTACGAGGCTGGCGCCACCATCTGCGTGACAGACATGCAGCTCGCGCATCGTTCGCTGCGGACGGCGGCCCGCAACGTCCGGCGGGAAATCGGCTTCGCCGGGCGGGTCGATTTCCGCGCGTATCTTTCGCCGCCGTCCTCGGGCTTCGACTTTCATTACGACGCGAGGACCGCCACCACGTTGCAACTCGATGGGGAGAAGACCTGGTGGTACGCCACGTCGCCTCATACGATGTTTCCGACGGAGAATTCGGCGCGCACCGACATGGCCGCCGTGCGTCGAGCCGTTGCGCGGCAGACAATCCGAAAGGTCACGTTATATCCGGGCGACCTGCTCTGCCTGCCGCCCGGCGTGTGGCACAAGGCGCGGGCGGGCGGCGGCGGATCGCTCGCGCTGAACATGGCATTCAACCACAGCGGCGCGACTGTCGGCGACGTCCTGGTCGATGCGCTGAAAGCGTCGCTGGCAGGCATGCCCGACGCCATGCGGCCGTTCGTGACGGGCGCGAACCGTGCCGGCGCTGCCGAGCTGGAACCGCATATCGCAGCCTGTATCGCCGCGCTGCGAGACACGCTGGCATCGCTCGACGGCAAGCGCATCGCGTCGCGGCTCGCAAGCGTCGCGGACGAGGCCGAACCTACCTGAGCGAGTGGCCTGCGATGCGCGACGCTCCAATCGATCCAGATCGTCTGAACGCCACGCTGGCCCTCGTCGCGGATGCGATGCGCATTGCGCATTCCGGCTCGACGCTCTGGGATCACCTGCTGGGGACCTATGAGGTGCTGTCGGGGTGGGGCACCGATCCTGACATCCGTCTGGCCGGTCTGATTCACAGCATCTACTCGACCCAGTACTTCCGTCATCGTGTCGTGGCGCCGGGCGAACGCGTCCGGGTTGCGATGGTGGTCGGCCAACGTGTCGAAGCGCTCGCACATGCATTTTGCGTTCTCGATCGTGGCAGCCTTCGTCGGATGTCCGTACGCCTCGACGTCGAGCCGGTGCGCAGGCCTTTACGCATACGGACGCACGCGGGCGACAGTGAAATGCGTGTGTCGGTCGCGCAGTGCCGGGCATTGCGGCTGATCGATCTCGCCAACGAAGCCGAGCAGCGCAGAAGCCTGTTCCGGGTCGACAGGCTGTGGCTTTCCTGCGTGTGCGAAGGATTTCGCAGCATCGGTTTCGTGCCACGATCGTTCATTCGTGCGCCTGCCGTCAGCGACGTACAGGAGCGCCGGCTGTCCACGCTGTATGAGCAGGCGCTCGCCGCTCCCTCCAGCCACGCGCCGCAAGCGCTCAGGGCCTGCATTCAACTCGTGCCCGAATGCGCGGAGCCGAGGTTCCTGCTGGCCGCCTTGCGGCTTCAGATCGGTGACTTTCATGCCGGCTACGTGGAGGCCTCGACGGGAATCGCCAATCTGGATGGCTGGGGCGCCCCATGGGATGCACGGGTTCCGGCTCAAGGGTGGCGGTTTCTGGGCGAGCAGCTCGCGATGGCTGCTCGCGCAACGAACCGGAATATGCCCGATATCTATCGGCAGATCCTGAGCCGTATTCGTCAATGAGCCCGCACATATCGATTCGTATGGGTTCACGTGCGGCCAGTCATCGGAGAGACTTGCTGCAAACAAACAATTCGATCCCCGCTATATGCTCATCTAGCCAGTCGAATATCGCTTCCGCCACCTCACGTTCTTAACGACTGATGCTGGCTGGGTGACGAGGGATAGCTGAATTGGCCAGATCCGGGCGCGAAGGCGGGCGCCTACGAGCGGACGACCATATTGCTTGAGAGTAAGGGTCGCCGCGCAGCGGTGCGAATGCACGCAAGGAAGAGGCGACCGAGATAGCCCGGCGGTCATAGCGACATAGCTCATACCCGAAAGGAGACGGCAGCATTTCGTCCGCATCGAGTTTCATGACGCGATAGCGCTATTGTGATAAGGAGGGTTCTCTCAACTTGTTGAGGCTATCGAAGTGCAGCGCCGACACCTGCGCGCGGGCCATGTGCCATGGCGCTACGCCCGGGTGACGCTTCGGCCGGGCCGCGCGAGCCGATGACGCTGAACATCAGCTGATCCATCTCCTTGATGATGTCGGCAAGGACTGTCGTGATGACCGCGAACTCGCGACCATACGAGCCCGCGCGCGCGGCGGCGATGCGCGCATTCAGCGCGACGATGTTGGCTTGCATTGAGATGCTGCCCAATTGTTCGGCGATGCTCGCCTGACGTTTGAGCGCCTCGGCCTCGATGCCGCGTATTTCGTTCTGATACGCGAGCGTAATCTGCTGCAGCAGTTCGAGCAACGGAGTGGCCTGCCTAACGAGCGCGTCGACCTGTTCGTCGGTGGCAGCGCTGCCCGATTCGAGACTCGCGAGCACTTTGGCCGTGTGCGCGATGAAGTGCCGGACATGCTCGTCTGCGCGCGGGGTGCCGAAATAGAGTTGCCTCAGCGCGCTGGAGAACACGCCAGGTAACTGCTCGTTGCCATCGACCAGATCGGCGTGTGCATTCGCGAACATGGCCGCACTTTGCTTCGCGACGTCCAGTGCGGCATCGTCTCCGTGCGAAGCGAGCAGCACGTGCAGCACGATACGTTGCGACAGCATCCGCTGCCGGCCGGCCAAATTGATGAGCTCGCCGATCGCTTGCGCCGAGACCGGGGCGTGAGTCGTATGCGTCTGTCGTTTCATGTGTTGGAAGGTGTAGGGCGGAGATTGCCGATGTGTCGAACCGCATGGGAGCCCTGCGCGCATCCCGGCTCCCTCTGTCAACGAGACAAAAAAATCCCGGAGCGACGCACGCACGAACCGATCGGCCGATCAGCGCAAGAGTCGCTCCCGGACGCCATTGCCCCGCATCCGCTCGTGAGAGCGTAGGGAAAACTGGTAAAACGCAAAGGCCGCCGTTGGCCAGTATCGGATCCAACGCAATACCTGTGCCAATTCGTGCTGCCCCGTGCCCGCAGATCGGCCGGCGCTCGCGACTCGACATGTCTGCATTGCGCAAAGCCATGCCGCCGTTAGCGCATCGGGCAAGCGTACGCCATTTCATTGCCGGCTCTGGGGAGCGGCGGTTGAAAATCGATTGGCGCCGAAGTGAAATGAAGGCGAGTCACGCGTGTTGCGTGCGGTGCAGCAAGAATGGAGATGGTGCAATTCAATGGTGTGCTGCACCACGATTGCACACCGGTTGTCGCGCGCTTTAATTTGCCGGCATGAAGAAAGGGGGATCTCTGCAAGTTATTGCCGAGACATTTGCGGTCGGGTTAGCGCGCGTCGAGGTCGCTTTCGGGACATCTGGAGCACCACGGCCGGCTGATGGGTGTGCGCGTCACTGCCAGCGGATGCGTGCTGTCGGCCATGAACTGCCGGTCGATTGCATACCGCGGCGGACATTCAAACGGTCGCTCCGCCTTGTTTAGGAACGTTCAATCCACTTTCCTCGTCGCCCTGTCGTCGGTCTTTCCTGTCGTTCGCCGTACTCCATCAATTCGATCGACAAACGTCCCGTTTGCCAGCCTTCTGATCAGAATCGGGGGTCAGTCTAGCCGAGCTCTTCTCTGACGTCCTCACTGGTAAGCAGACCACTTTTGCAAAATAATCGCTGCATCCCGTCGGGCCCCAAGGTCAAAAGATTGGGATCACGTAGTTTCGCATCGATCATGGTGACAAACGCGTCGGCTTCAACAAGACAGACCTCACTGATGTCAGTCTCCATTTTGAGACTGCGGATCAGATCATCGAAGTCATCTTGGAAAGAACTGGATACCAAAACATAGTAAAGATTTCGCAGATGTCGGCGCCTTTTCAACTCTCTGCTTTGCGTCGTTATGTATTCGCGAATAGTCCGGTCGTCTGTGCCCATCTTGTAGCCATTCTGCCTTGCCTTCGCATCCCAAAGAATCGCGTACGAGTGGTCTGCCGAGATTGCCAGACCGTCCTGAATACGACCTTGTCCTTGCCCTTGAAGCTGCGTGTCATAACCGAGAATGGTGAAAGCCGCATGCACACTTTTCTCGAACGCACGAGAAATACTGGTACCAGCGGCCTTTGCCAGAGCTTCTAATGACGGGTCATTGTTGGCTAGCAGGGGAATGATGCTGATAATCGGAGGGACATAGCTGTCGGGTAGCTGCAACGGCGAAGCTATTCCATCAACGACGAGTTTCGATTCGGGTTCTTGTTTCGTGACACCCGTGATCGTTGCGGCAGCGACCGACACCACAGCGGGCTTCTTCGCGTACCACCACACATGTTCAACGTCGTAGAGCGTGACAGGTTGCCCAAGTTGCTGCCGAAACAGGTCGCGAATTTCAGCGTCAAGATGAACGTAACCTATATAGGCGTCGGCCAAGTCTTCCGTCGGTTGGTAAAGGTTCAGGTCGGATAGTATTTGTACGCTGTTCGTGTAATACACGGGCCACTGGTCAGGGGCTTGAATCTGCCAAAAGTAGCTAAGAAAGAAGGGGATACTTGAGGGCTTTGGCCGCGAATGCTTGCCGCCTCCGTTTGCAACGTGTTCTTCGCCAGACCGCCGAACGTAGCTCGCGAAATTCCGAATTCGACTCCTTGCTACAACTTCGTCAGAAGGTAACTCTATAGCAGATTTAAGTTCCGCAGTTAGTTCATCGACATCAGCACATGTATTGTAAAGCAGATTGAAAAACATCTGCCCCTTTATGCCCTTAAAGCCCCACAATTCGTGGCGCTTGTTGATACGATCGACTTCTGTCTTAAAAGTGCCAAGATCCGTAGATCCGCTGAGAAATTGACCGAGCACTGGTAACAATAGCTGGTCGATGACCTGCTTTCGATTTTGATCCAATATAAGACATTCTTGAACAGGCGTCTTGCCTGTCTCCGGGTTGGCGGCGGCCGATCGAAAACTTTCAAGCTCTCGAAGTGCGCGCGATTTTTTGCTTTCGTCCAGGATGGTCATGGCTAATTGTCCCGGTGATATGCGGATTGGTCGCTGTAAAGTATCACTTTCACGGTGCGTAGTCACGTTTTTGGGGCGGCACGTGGTCAAGCCAAATCCCACCATACCGACCTTTGGGCTTTACAGTGTTTTTCGACGATTGAAAGCGGGCATTCATCGTCAATACCCTGCAGTTACGGCCGTCCGCAAAGGCTGATCGACGCGCCAAGGGACTCGCAGGAACGAATGACCGTTGTACGGTGGAACCTGCTGATTCGACGGAGGTAACTCCGTCGTCCGCTTCGGCGGCAGCGGCCAGTTGCGCTCATTCGACATCGGCGCTTTGATGGTCGACAATCGTTGTCACATGCGTTGTCCCAACCACCAAGACCATGTCCACGCCTACGCTACGCCTCATCGACCGTCAGCTTTCGAACGACATAGACCGGCTGCAAACCGTGCTGGAGGGGCGCCAGGTTATAGCCTGGCCGTCGAGGGAAAGTGAGCGTCGATTTAGAACGTCTGCTTCTGCTTGCACGCGCGTCCATTGCACGAACGCGCAGACTATCGAGCTGCCCGCAATTTCTGTTCCTGATCAGCGCAATGGGAAGCAGTCTGACTCGCGCTTCCAGCTCGCGCAACGACCGGAAGCCCGGGCAAGATCTGCGCGAGCACGGTGAGGCACATACCCCAGAAGGAAATAGCGCTTACGTAGTGTTTCCGATCGGACTGCTTTGCGTTGGTCTGGGCGCGTAGCTCGGCGCCGGTCGCCTGGGAGTTCCGACGCCGAAATATCTGCTTCGCAGTGCTTCCCTCGTGCTCGGCGTTTTTTCGGTGACGGTCGCTCTGTCGGCCTTGCGTTGAATGACGGAAAAGATGAGAGTGTCGATCCGAGTCGAAAGAATGGGCCCGCAGAAATTGCACTCAAGTGCTTTGAGGCTACGTGGACGGTGCCCGAGGGGAAAGCTGACCAACGTCTGCCATAGCATTTTTGCTTTGGTCCATGAATACGCCCTTTTTTGGAAGCAAGTGCAATGAACTCATCGAAAAGCGATTCGAGCCGACCCGACGTGCTGATTATCGGCGGCGGGCCCGCTGGTGCGACTGCGGCGGCCTTCCTGGCGATGAATGGACGCGACGTTGTGCTCGTGGAGAAGGAAGCGCATCCGCGCTTCCATATCGGCGAAAGCCTGCTGCCACGTAACCTCGACATTTTCGAGCGGCTCGGCGTTCTGGATCAGGTACGAGAGATCGGTGTCCATAAGCCGGGTGCAGAGTTCGTCTCGGACCGTACGGGCCGTAGCTGCGCGTTTCCGTTTGAAAACGCACTGAATCGGGACCGTACGCACGCCTGGCAAGTACGGCGTGCGGACCTTGATGCCTTGTTGTTCAGACACGCCGTCGCGCGCGGGGCCGAGTGTTTCGAGCGTACTCGTGTCACGGGAGTCAAGCTGGACGATGCCGGCGGACGTCACGTCGTGTCCGCCCAGGACGAATCGGGCGGCACCCGCGAATGGCATCCCCGCTACGTGCTCGACGCTTCGGGCCGTGATACGTTTCTCGCGTCGCGGATGAAGGTCAAGACTTCGAACAAGTACAACAACACGGCGGCCGTTTATGCGCATTTCACTGGCGTAACGCGTCGGGAAGGTGAACTGGCGGGCTACATCAGCATTCATCTTGCGGAGGATGGCTGGTTTTGGCTGATCCCGCTGCCCGATGACACAATGAGCATTGGCTTTGTCGGCAATCAATCGGCGTGGAAGGAGCGCAAGGGAACGGCGACCGATTTGCTGTCCGAGCGCATCGCTTCGAGCCCGACCGTCGCGGCTCGCGCTCAAGGCGCACAGCGTGTATCGGACGTCTACAGCACGGCCAATTACAGCTACCGCGCGCGCGAAGGCAACGGGAACGGTTTTCTGATGATCGGCGACGCCTACGGATTTGTTGATCCGATGTTCTCGACAGGCGTACTGATGGCGATGACTGGCGGAGAACTCGGCGCCGAGGCCGCCCACGTTTGGCTCGACGATCCGGCACGAGGAAAGAAGCTTGCGCAAGCAGCCAACAAGGAACTGTCAGAGGCAATGGATCGGATCAGTTGGCTGATCTATCGAGTGAACGATCCTGTCATGCGTACGCTCTTCATGGCACCGTCCAATCGCTTGTGGATGCGAGACGGCGTCGTCAATCTGCTGGCAGGAAATCTCCGGGGGAGCTGGCGCGCTGCACTCCCGGTGATGTGCTTTAAGGGCGTGTATCACGTGCTCTCGACACTGCACCGCCGCGGAATCGAGATTTCGCTGCCGGAGATGCCCGCACCTCGAACCTGATCGGACTGGATTCCTGGAACCGCTCAGCAGCGGCCGTTTGCCGATTGCGCATCGGACATTGCCGAAAGCATCAGCGACGAACCGCAATGGGTAGGATAGCGCCCGTCGGAAAAGGCGCCCACTCAATCTCCCTTCGCTTGAAAGGAGCTTGTCATTGAATCCAGGAATGTCGTCGTTGACGCCCGCGTGCCATGGAACAAGGGCAAGCTCACCGGGCAGAAGCCGCCGCTAAAGCTACGAGAAATCTGGTCGATCCGGACGCGACTTCAGATGGCATCGAACCTTCGTGAGCTCGCGCTGTTCAATCTCGCGATTGATAGCAAGCTCCGAGCGTGTGATCTTACGCGGTTGCTGGTCCAAGACGTTCGCCAGGGAAGCCGCGTGGCGTCCAGAGCAACCATCATGCAGCAGAAGACACAGCGGCCGGTGCAATTCGAGATGCGCGGTGCAGTTGCTGCTCGGACATACGAAGCTGGAAAGCACGGTTCGCTATCTCGGCATCGAAGTCGACGATGCGCTTGAGATGGCAGAGCAGACGGAGGTTTGATTGCATCGCGGCCGGCGAGCGGTCGCTTGCCGGCCACATGCGGCCGTTCGCCCCGCAGCATTCAGGACACGCGATCGGCTGCCCCAAGAACCGGACGTTCGACTGAGCGACGGTAGGCGTAATCGTTCACCTCGACGCTCTACGGAGAGGCGGCCTGTAACCAGAGCACACGGGCTCTGATGCCCGCACTACAGGATCCGATCGGGCGTGCCGTAACAAACAGCGGTTTTCCTGCGCGAGTAACGAAATTACTGAAAGATCGCAAAATCGACATCGGGCTCGCAGCCCGGTGCCTGCTTTCGTTTCGCCGTCGGCAGGCCGGCGGCTGACTACGCTGGTCGTCACGCCCAAAACGAAGGCCTCCGACTCCGACGACGTGCGAGCCGGGCAGCGTCCGATTGAATGTCCGCACGGGCAGCGCGATTTGATCGTCAGTGTCCTTCTTTTTTCGTCTTCGGTTCTTGGGGTTGGTGCTGCGCGTCAGGCCCGCGTTGCGCCGGCGCCCGCGTACATGCGTCCGGAGGCGTTACATAGGGCACGTCCTTGCAGCAGCACGCATAAACCGGAAATCCGTACGCGTTCGTCCCGATGATGGTCGTTGGCCCGTGCAGCGGGCAAATCGCTTTCATGGCATCTCCTGAAACTCGTTCGGCGATTGCTTATGTCGTACATGCGACTCGTCAGTTCGCACAGCTGAAACCCGTCCGGGCCGCGACCCTGCGAGACCCCCTCTGGATCCCGGCGGCGGGGCTGCCGATCTGAGATCCCGTCGGTTTCAGTTAATTCGAGCAGGTGCGCGTCGTCAAGGAAGTCCATGATTTGGCGGAGATAAGGCTCGACAAAATCCCACGAGCGTCACGGGCCTTAGGTAACGACGCCCCCTGGATCGGGTCAAGGAAAACCCGGAGCAAGTCAGGGATGCACTATGTAAATACGACGCGAGATAGCGTCTGGCATTGCGGCAGCCCAGTCGTCGTATTCACGTCGGCTACAGCGTGTCTGACCGACAACCGGCGACTGCGCAAATCTTCCTTCCCCCGTCATCGGTGAAAGTATTGGACACGTAGCATCCGAGTGCAGCAATTTCCATGCAAGGGCAGTCTTTATTGCATCGCTTGCACCTGCCCGATGGACGACCGCTTCACTTTCGAAAGTTGCCATTGCTTCCGCCGCGCTCTGAATGACGGCAATGGGTCGGGTAGCGACCACTGCTTCCACTGTGAGACGGCACACTGGATGCATGCGTCGCCGCATCTGTCGACACGACAATATGCCCGAGTGGTCCATCGGTGGATCGCATCGATCGGACTCGACGATACGGCGTACGGCACCCATACCATGCGCCGCACCAAGGCTTCGCTGATCTGCCGGCGAACGAAGAACCTTCGGACGGTGCAACTACTGCTCGGACATACCAAGCTGGAAAATACAGTGCGCTACCTCGGCATTGAAGTCGACGATGCCCTCGAGATGGCGGGGCAGACCGAGGTCTGACGGCAACAGGGCCGGCGCGCGGACGCTTGCCGGCGCATGAAGCGCCGTTGGCCTGCATGCTCATTCGGACACTCGAGCGACCGCTCCAGTCGGCAAACGGCCGTTCCGATGAGAATGATTCAGATTTCGTCATTTGCCAAAGCGCCCCTGACCTGCACTCAGGGTGTTCAGAACGTGGTGAATTCTCAACCCGACGGATTGGCGCGGCGGCGACATGCTACGATCAATGCGATCCGACTTTCATCCCGACGCACAATGACGACAATGTATGAATTGCTCGGTGTGTGCGAGAACGCCACCAACGA